>NZ_JBSHNU010000244.1:0-215 GCF_053601555.1 Lacinutrix sp. MEBiC02595
CTACTAATTAGAGCTGCATTTGCTAACAACGTATATAAAAAATTGCTAGATTAGTGCTTAAATAAGGTTGGTTGCGCTTTTACTAACTTCTGATTTTCCTTCGGAAAATCCTCGTCACCAAAAACGCAACTTTCCATATACAAACACGTTATGTTTAATAATCCCAGACTTCTGGAACTTCCCGTGTTCATTGCAATTAGCCCATTGTAAATTAC
>NZ_JBSHNU010000245.1:0-4870 GCF_053601555.1 Lacinutrix sp. MEBiC02595
GTATCTATGTAGCGTCAGTGCTTACTACGTAATCTTGGAGATTCCCAACGGAATATCCAAATTACTAAACATAACAACGTATATATAAAATAGCTAATTGGTTGTTTAATCAATATTTTTTGTTTCTTTATAAAATATATACAAGCCGGAAAGACAAGTCATTATTTAAACGCTACTTTCCATATACGTATACGTTGTGTACAATTATGAAAAACATCCTACTTATCATCTTAATTATGGTTTCTACTTCGGGCTTTTCGCAAGTAAAAATTGACACATCTGAAGTTAAGTCAATAAGATATGAATGGGTTATAAACCAAAAAACTAACGACACCACTCTTTGTTCGAAACTGACTGAGTATAAAAGTGGTTTTTACTATAAAAAAATAGAGTTTCTAAATGACTCATCAAAATTTGGACACTTTTATATTTCAAAAGGAAAATTTTCAGATGTAAGACAAAATTGGAATTCGAAAAACTATGAAACTGGAATTGGAAACGGAATTTTGAAAACCTATTACGACAATTATCAAAACCCAGACAGCCTTGTTTTATTGAAATCCGAACCAATACTCAAAAGAAATACGACAACTATAGAAAAGGAATATAAAAGAAAAGGAAAGCTCAACTTTATAACAGATTTAGACGGAAAGAACTATTACAAGTACAATCTATTTGGAAAACTCAAACGAATTGAACATTATAGAGATTCTGCTTTGTATAGAATAGATGACTTCAAAAATGGACTTTTAATTTCCGAAACGTTTCCGACCAGAAAAAAATATCGAAAAAAATTTACGTACGAATACGATAAAAAAGGTCAAATAATAAAAAGAGATGACAGCGACCACGAATTTTATCGATATGAATACAACACATTTGGACTAAGTAAAATTGAGAAAGTTTATAAGAAAAAAAATATCGTAACAGAATATACTCTTTTCATTTATGACAAAAATGGAAAACTTAAAAATAAAAAAGAGTTTGGACGAATGGACAAATTGAGAAATGAATTTATATATGAATACAAATAAATAACTGTACACAACACCGTGTATAATTAATTGCTTGGTCACTGCCGACTTACGAACATTCCTTCGGAATATTCTATCTGTGATTTATTTGCTAAATTAGTTGCTTGACCACGCAACTAACCATACACAACAACGTTGTGCAACATTTAAGAAAAATCTAAAATGAAAAGAATAATTTACTTTTTAATACCAATATTGATTTTACAAAGTTGCGCGACATTTGATAAGAATTTGACCAATTTAAGTCCATTAAAGAAAAGTAACTTATCGGAATTAGATGGACTTTACGAAATTGCTCAAATTGATTATGATACGGTGTTTAAGAAATTTAAACAACAAATGTGGACTGGAAATAATTTTCTAGAAGAAATTGACAGAAAACTCATTAAAGACACTTTACATCTTGACAGTCTGAAAACTTATAAATTCGGATTGAAAATGATAAACGAAAAAAAAATAAAAATAAGTTATATAGAAAACAACAAAGTCTTTAGGGAACGGATTTTAAAAACAAGATTAAAAAAAGACGGTTATTTATATCTAAAAAATAAAAACACTGGATTCTTATTGATACCTTACCTTGCTGGAGCTATTGATATTAAAAGAACTCGATTAAGTAAATCTGAAAATGGAAATCTAATTTTTGACTATTCAAATCATAGGTCTGGAGCTTTTTTGATAATTGCTTTTTTGGATGGAACAACTTGGAAAAACCGACTTGAGTATAAAAAAATTGAATAAAAAACGTTGCACAACACCGTATATAATTTATTGCTTGGTTCTAGCCTGCTTACGAAAACCCTCGCGGATTTTCTATTCGGTTTTTATTTGCTAAATTACGTTCTTAATCACGCAACAAACCATATACAAACACGTTACCACACATTAAACCCCAAACTCAAAAATGACAGAAGAACAATTCGAAAATTGCAAACAATGTTTAAATCGAAAGAAAGGAGTAAATGAAAAAGAAAACATTTGTAATATAAAAGGGAAAAGTATGAACTTCGTGAATACTTGTACAGACTTTAACCTTGATAATAATGTCATTTTAGGAACAAAGAATAAAATTAATGCAATTAGACCTAATTTAAAGAGAGCAAAACTCGCTCAATTATTTATTTGGATAGTTATGGCTCTTGACATTATATCAATATTTTCATCTTACTTACAATATAATTTACTTAAGTCACTGCAAAACAACGAAGAAGTAACTGAACAAATGTTAAACTCAAATGATTCCAGGGAACAAATCATAGGAATTTTATATTTAGTAGTTTTTATAATTTCTGCGGTAACTTTTATTCAATGGTTTAGAAGGGCATATTATAACTTAAATATTAGAACAAATTGTAATCATTCTGATGGTTGGGCATCCGGAAGTTGGTTTGTACCAATAATATCATTATATCGTCCATATCAAATAATGAAAGAAATGTGGACTAAAACTACTCAATTAATAAAATCTAAAACTTCTGAATACACAGACAATAGCACAATGATAATTGGACTTTGGTGGACTTTATGGATTGTATCTAATTATATTGGTAAATATGTTATGAAAAGAACTTTTAAAGCAGAGACAATAGAAAACTTTTTAAATAGTACAGTTGGAGATATGATTTTGTCAATAATCGGAATACCTTTAGCTATTATAACTGTAATGATTATTAAATCATATTCATTAAAAGAAGAAAATATTTCTGAATTAGAAAAAGTCGAAAATTAAAAACGTGTGGTAACACCGTATATAATTTATTGCTGGTTCTAGCCTGCTTACGAAAACCTCGCGGATTTTCTATTCGGTTTTTATTTGCTAAATTACGTACTTAACCACGCAACAAACCATATACAAACACGTTGGCAACAAGCTGAAAAATGAACTACCTAAGAGTGTTTTCCCTTATTACATTAATAATTCTGACTTCTTGTAAGCAGAACAAAACAACAGATTCAGAATTATCTTCTAGACCAGAAACAATAAATATTTCTGATACTAGATTTAATGGAAAACCTATTATTCTAAATCAAAATGAAATAATTCACACATTTGGAAAACCTACACATAAAAAAGAAAATTGCGTTATTTTCTCTGACTTAAAACCTGGTAAAAAAGATCTTAAATATAATTGTTGGATTTATGATTCAATTTCAAAATTCGGATTTGATACTTATGACAAAATTGGATATTTAAGCTATTTATCATTTGACAATAAAAATATCAAAATTGAAACTCCTGAAATATTACTGAATAGCAAAACTGATATAGATGAAATTAAAAATAAATTCCCAAACGCTTATAAACTAAAAATAACAGATAGTAAAAATGGATATATAATAATCTCTCTAATCGATAATTTATTAGATGACACAAAAGAATTTGCCAATATTATTGAATTAGGATTTGATAATGGAAATCTTAAATATTATAAATATCAAATAGAATCTGAGTATATGGCTGATTTAAACAAAAAGTAAAAGCCAGTTGCCAACACCGTATATAATTTATTGCTAGTTCTAGACTGCTTACGAAAACCCTCGCGGATTTTCTATTCGGTTTTTATTTGCTAAATTACGTTCTTAAACACGCAACAAACCATATACAAACACGTTGGCAGTAATTTAAACCCACAAATATCAAAATGCTACAAATAAAAAAATATTCAGTTTTTGTTAGTTCAACTTATCAGGATTTAGTAGACGAGAGAAAAGAAGTAATTCAGGCTCTACTTGAATTAGATTGCATTCCGATTGGAATGGAATTATTTCCAGCGACTGACGATGACCAATGGACATTGATAAAAGAATTAATCGATGAATGTGATTATTATATATTAATTGTTGGTGGAAGATATGGTTCCTTGAACAAAGAAGGAATTAGTTTTACACAAATGGAATACGAATACGCCTTAAAAATTGGTGTTCCTGTAATTTCATTTCTTCATAAAAGTCCTGATAAAATAATAACAGGTAAAACGGATAAAGATTCAGAAAAAGAACAAAAATTAAAGGAATTTAAAAAACTCGTTTCTGAAAAATTAGTAAAGTTTTGGGGTTCACCTACAGAGCTCGGCTCAATTGTTAGCAGAAGTTTAATTAAATTAATAAAGACAAAACCAAGAATCGGATGGGTAAAATCTGACACCATTAGTTCAAGTGAAGCAAATATCGAAATTCTTGAACTAAAACAAAAAATACAAGAATTAGAAAATTTAATAAAAAGCAACAATGAAACACAAAACATTGATTTGCTTCAAGATGACGATTTGTTTGAAGTTAAATATGGTTTTAAATCTGAAAGAAGAAGTAACTGGGAAACTGAAATGATGAATGTCAAGTGGAACGATTTATTCTCTAAAACTTGTGCCATTTTAATTGACGAAGCAAAAGAAGAAGATTATAAGAGTAGATTAGATTCCTATATATTACATCTTACAGTTCAAGAAAAAAAAGAATATTTTAGTGTTTCGGTAATTTCAGATAATTTTTCCTCAATAATAATTCAACTGAAAGCATTAATGTTAATTGAAAAAAGTAACAAAAAAAGGTCATTAAAGGATAATAGTACATATTGGAAATTAACCGAAAAAGGAGATGATTTAATTACCAAATTGAGAGCAATTCAAAGAAAAAACATTAATGAATTGAAACCTGAATAAAAAACTACTGCCAACACCGTATATAATTTATTGCTGGTTCTAGCCTGCTTACGAAAACCCTCGCGGATTTTCTATTCGGTTTTTATTTGCTAAATTACGTTCTTAAACACGCAACAAACCATATACAAACACGTTATCTATAAGTTACTCACCAACAAAAATTATTGGAAAATCTAT
>NZ_JBSHNU010000246.1:0-452944 GCF_053601555.1 Lacinutrix sp. MEBiC02595
ATCTAATCCTTTTAATAAAAATGACAAATCAATTTATCTCTTAACATTCCTATTCCCAACCCAATTCCGTAAATTTGTTGTCTCAAAAAAGCATAAAAAACACAAGTAAATGATAAGGGAAAAAGTTTTGGAAGCAATCATCGCAGGATATCGAAATACGATTCAGCAACGCTATCAATATGAAAACATTAAAGACAATTACCAACTTCCAGAATCTATTGATGCCGAAACCGTAAACCAGCTTCGAGAATATTTTCTGAAGTATATGTATCCCGAATTTTCGAAACGACAAGAGTTAAATAGCGCTTTTAATAGTCTGGAAGAATTTACGAAACATCCTAAAAAATTAGTCGGCATTGCATTAGATGCTACCAAACTAATTTTTAAATACGGAAGACATCTTCCTAAAATATTAAATACCGGATTAAAAGCCATGCAGTCTTTTAAAGCTGCAGATAATTTTGAAAATAACCTGGTGGATGAAGCGATTAAAAACAAGATCGACGGACCTTATAATCCAGAAAAAATAGATGCGCTGATAAAATTATTATCACGAGAAGAAATAGAGAAATTTATTCATATTTCCGAATCGTTATTCGAAGTCTTACACGATAAAGTGCTCATCAACAAAATAAAAGGGATTATTGCATATCTTATTCAAAAGATGCGCAAAAAGGAAAATATCTATACGCCAAGTCAAATTAAAGGATTAGAAATTGGACTAGAAATGCTTACCGAAGGCGATGCGCTTTTTAACCGTTTGTCTTTAGCAGACCAGCAAAACCTTATCGATCTGATTATAGAAGTCGAAAAAGATGCCTTAGCACGTATTTTTTAGAAACCGGTAAAGCGGTAACTAAAATTCGAAGTCTCAAGGCAATTCCGTAACTTTGTTATGCTATAAAAAAGATTAATAAAAGAATTGAGGATTTTCCGTCTTCACGGAAAAGAAATTACATGATAAACATTCCAGAAAAAACATTACAAGATTTAGAGTTTTCTACCGTTTTACAACAAGTCAGCGAGCTTTGTGTTACGCCTTTAGGAAATGCAAGAGCATTAGAAATTACACCTTTTAAATCTAAAGAAGAATTACAATTAGCCTTGCAATTGGTAGACGAATATCTGTCGTCTTTTCACAATGATAACCGCATACCAAATCATGGTTTTGATACCATTACCAAAGAACTGAAGCTTTTAAAAATTGAAAACACCTTTTTAGAAATTCATAGTCTTAAAAAAATAGTTTCTATTTCTTTAACCTGTAATGAAATTGTAAAATTCCTTAAAAAGTTTCAAGAGTACTATCCCAAACTACATGATTTTGCTTTTTATATAGAAGTGACTACCGAAATTATTGAAAAGGTAGATGCCAATGTAGATCGTTTTGGCGATATTAAAGATGATGCTTCTGCCCTACTTTATGAAATTAGACAAAGCATCAATAAGCTAAAAGGTAAAATTAATGGCAGTTTTTCTTCGGCTTTAAACCAATACCACCAATTAGAATATTTAGATGATATTCGCGAATCGGTGGTAGAAAATAAGCGTGTACTTGCGGTAAAAGCCATGTACAGACGTAAGGTGAAAGGTGCTATTATGGGAAGTAGCAAAACGGGAAGTATTGTTTATATTGAACCAGAAGCGACCTTAAGACATACCAGAGAACTTAATAATTTAGAGTTTGAAGAAGCCGAAGAAATTGTAAGAATCTTAAAAGCACTTACTGGTTTTATTCGTCCGTTTTTACCTTTATTAGAAAAGTATCAGGAGTTTTTAATTGCCATTGATGTGATTGCTGCTAAAGCAAAATATGCACGTTCTATGGATGCCATTCTTCCGGAAATTAACGAAAATAGAACCCTTTTTATACGCGATGCGTACCATCCATTATTGCTTTTAAATAATAAGGCTAAGAAAGAAAAAACCTTTCCGCAGACTATAGAATTAAAACAAGACAGCAGGATTATCGTAATTTCTGGTCCTAATGCTGGAGGAAAAAGTATTACACTAAAAACCGTTGGTTTACTGCAAGTCATGTTGCAAAGCGGGATGCTAATTCCTGTACATGAACGCAGTTCTGTGTGTTTATTTGATAGAATTTTAAGTGATATTGGCGATAACCAATCCATAGAGAATCATTTAAGTACCTACAGTTACCGACTAAAACAAATGAATTATTTTTTGAAGAAGTGTAATAAAAACACGCTTTTCTTAATTGATGAATTTGGAACCGGTTCCGATCCAGAACTTGGTGGTGCTTTAGCCGAAACTTTTTTGGAAGAATTTTACCATCGCGAAGCCTTCGGAATTATCACCACACACTACTCCAACTTAAAGCTTTTAGCCAACGAGTTGCCTTTTATGGAGAATGCAAATATGCTTTTTGACGAAAAAAGTTTAGAGCCTATTTATAAACTGATTATTGGTAATGCAGGAAGCTCGTTTACCTTTGAAGTAGCGCAGAAAAACGGTATCCCTTTTAGTTTAATCAACCGTTCTAAAAAGAAAATAGAACGTGGTAAAGTACGTTTTGATGCTACTATTGCTAAGCTTCAAAAAGAAAGAAGTAAACTAGAAAAAACCGGACAGTCTTTAAAGGAAAACGAAAAGAAGAAGCTTGCTGAAGCAGATAAGTTAGAAGAAATTAATGCGAAGGTGCAAAAAAAGCTAGAAAACTATCAAGAGTTATATGATAGCAACCAGCGTTTGGTGTATCTAGGAACTAAGGTGAATGATTTAGCCGAAAAGTTTTTCGATAACAAACAGAAAAAGCAATTAATGGCAGAATTGTTTAAACTGGTTCAGATTGAAAACTCGAAACGTAAAAAAGTTACGGTCAAGCAGAAAAAAGCGATTAAACATAAAGAGATACAGGTCAAACAAGAAGTAGAAAAGAAAGTAGAAGTCATTCGCGAAAAGAAAAAGGAAGCGAAGAAAAAAGCAATCGTTCCCGAAAAACCGAAAGCCATTTTAAAAGTTGGCGATCGCGTGCGTATGGAAGATGGTCGTGCCGTTGGAACTATTGATAAAATAGAAAAAAATAAAGCAGTTGTGAATTACGGTATTTTTACGACTAATGTTAGTGTGAGCATGTTGGAACTTGTGGAAGCGGTGAAGAAGTAGCTGTTGGCTGTTGGCAAAATGAACAATAGCTATGTCATTGCGAGGAGTTTACGACGTGGCAATCTCAAAAAAAGAAAGAATAACTAACAAAAGATTCCTGCCTACGCAGGAATAATACTATGAACCAATTACCAAAACATAAACAACTAATCCTATTTGATGGTGTTTGCAATCTATGCAACAGCACAGTACAATATGTGATAAAACACGATAAAAACGATGTGTTTCGGTTTGCTGCCTTACAAAGTGATATTGGTCAAACAATCATAACTAAATACAATATCGATACCGAGAAAACAGACTCTATTCTACTCTATTCCAATGAAAATGGATTAAAAGCAAAATCTACTGCTGCATTGTATATTGCAAAGCATCTAGGTTTTCCGAATAATATAATGACTGTGTTTTTGATTGTGCCAACCTTTATAAGAAATGGCGTATATAATTATATTGCTAAAAACAGGTATAAATGGTATGGCAAAAAGGATGATTGTATGATTCCGACTCCAGAATTGAAAGGTAAGTTTTTAAGCTAATGGCTTAGTCGGTTCTATTAAAAGGGATTTCTGAAATGGCGCTTAAAATAAGTTGTCCTTCTTCATTAAAAGAAAACGGTGTGTTTATCTCTTCGTACATCATTAATTGTAAATTGGTAGCAGAAGAATTCCACTCTAAAGATACTGCATTAGAAATAGCGGTTCCATCATCATGGTTTTCCGAAGTAAATTTAACTCCAGTATTATCCGCAAGAAAAACAAAGCCATTTGCAAAACTACTATTGGAATCCGCACGCTGCCATTCCCCAATTAAGGCATTGGTTTCATCTTGGCTATCGTCTGCATCACTACTACAAGAAAATAAGGTAGAAACAATAGTTAACAGTATAACGAAACTTAATTTTATGGTGCTTTTCATTTTAATAACTTATAGATATATCTCGTATTAGCAAGTTTTAATACCTCGCTTCGTTTTAAAAATTAAGTGTTTTCTACCAGAAAGTGTATTTTCAATAATGTACTTGTACGATTTTTTTCTAGTAATGGTATTCTTATCTACCGTAAAGAATAATTCTGTTTCATTAATCGATGGTACAGAAATACTTTCTATAGTTAGCGGAGTTATATGTAATTCATTTACAATTTCTAATTCTTGTGCAGATGCAGCAAAAATAGATAATGAAAATAAAAAGAGGGAAGTTACTAGTTTCATGAGACCTTTAATTTAATACTATAAATATACTCCTAGTATTTAGTATGCTAAAATATACTCGGTATAGAACGAGTAAATTAGATAAGTAAAAAAATTATGTAAAAAGTATCGATAAACAACAAGCTTATTTCAAGCTACTTAAAATAAAAACGATGGTTTTATTCGTGTTTCTATTGGCCATACACGAATCTGCGCTATGTTTTACAGATACGCAAAAGGCTTTATTTGTTAGAGATTCTATAGAATTTAAATAGGACAAAGCGATTTTTATGGTTAGCAAAAGCTTTCCTATACTATTAGAAATTATTGGTGCTACCGAAAGTTTTCACATCGCTAAACATGTAATAGTTTGCTTAAACTTCTGTACATGGTACGTTCGTAAACATCAAACTCACCATCGGCAAAAAACATTCTTTTAATTTCTGCTAACAACGTATCTATAGCTTCTCCTGTGAAATGATGTTCTTTTAAACCTGCTTGTATTTTCTCAATACTTTGATAGTCGTTATCTGCATCAAATTCATCATGAATTTTCTGAAAAGTCTGCATGTCTACTTTTTCAATGATTAGGTTTCGCTCTTTATTATCTTCTTCAAAATTAGAATTTGCAGCGTATAATAAAGTGTAAGCAACGAGTTCGTTTTTAGTCCAATGCATTGTATTTTCTTTTGTAATTAATGCTCCGTATTCTGTCCATGAACCATCATAAACAGCAGTGTTTTTATAGCCAAGTATATCTGCTCCAAGTGCTAAAACACAAGCCGTAATACCAGAACCACAAGAAAAAACAAAGTTTTCCTTTTTGTTGGTAGCTTGATTAAAAACCGCTTGTAATTCTTCTTTGGATACTAGCTTATTATTTTCTAGTAGATCCTGAAACGGAAGATTTATGGAGTTTGGTATCGTTCCACTTCGCAGTCCTTCTCTGGGTTCAGCAATACTTCCATTAAATCTACCTGCAGATCTTGCGTCTAAAATAGTATAGTTTTCGTCTTCTTGAATTTTTAAAATGTCATCAAAGAACAACATATAACCTGATTGTCGTTTTGCTTCAAAATTCCCTGGTATTACTTGGTGTTCTTGTTTTGTTTCTATTGGTAATTCGTTTGCCTTCCATTCTGGAAATCCGCCATTTAAAACCGCTACATTTTCATAACCAAAGGCTTTAAATAACCACCAAACTCTTGCGCTAGAGTAAATTCCTTTTTCATCGTAAACAACAATTGCAGCATCTTTATTAATACCTAATGCTTGCGCGGAAGCTGTAAATTGTGCTTCGGAAGGAAATGCGCTAGGAAAAGCATCTTCTACATTACTAAACTTCTTTTTTATATCGAAAAATCGCGTATTTGGTATTTGTGTTTCTTCCGGAAAAACGGCACTTCCATTTACTATTTTTGGAATGGTAGCATTTAAAATGACAAGATTAGTTGCAGCTCGGTTTTTATATAACCAGCCTACGGAAACTACAGGTTTTGAAATAGAAATATGCACCATAATTATTTAAATACTAAAAATAAATTCAAATTTATAAAGCTTCTTCTTTGATGTTCTTTTAAATAGCAGGAGATCTTTAATGCTCTTGACGCTCTCCAAAATAGCAGGAGATCCTTTCATGCTCTTGATGCTCTCCAAAATAGCAGGAGATCCTTCCATGCTATTGATGCTCTTCAAAATAACAGGAGATCCTTCCATGCTCTTGATGCTCTTCAAAATAACAGGAGATCCTTTCATGCTCTTGACGCTCTCCAAAATAGCAAGAGATCCTTCCATGCTATTGATGCTCTCCAAAATAACAGGAGATCCTTTCATGCTCTTGACGCTCTCCAATATAGCAGGAGATCCTTTCATGCTCTTGACGCTCTCCAAAATAGCAGGAGATCCTTTCATGCTCTTGACGCTCTCCAAAATAGCAGGAGATCCTTCACTTACTTTGATGATCTCATAAATAGCAAGAGATCCTTCACTTACTTTGATGATCTCATAAATAGCAAGAGATCCTTCGTTCCTCAGGATAAGCGATTCACAACATTTTTTTTAAATAAAAAAATGTGTTCTCTGCTTACTTAACAGCATCATAATTATCATCCCATTCTTTTGGTTTCGGATGGTCATGAAGCTTTCCTAAAGATTTAGCAACAATCATGGAAACCGTAGCATCTCCAGTTACATTAACAACGGTTCTACACATATCTAAAGGTCTGTCTACTGCAAAAATTAAGGCCAATCCAATAGGTAATAATTCCGCTGGGAAACCTATAGATTCTAGAACGATAACTAACATTACCATTCCTGCACTTGGTACAGCAGCACTTCCAATAGAAGCTAATAAAGCAGTGGCAATAATAACTAATTGGTTGGTAAATGTTAATCCTTCTGGCCAAATTACCTGCATAATAAACACCGCAGCAATTCCTTGATATAAACTCGTTCCATCCATATTTACCGTCGCTCCAACGGGTAATACAAAACCAGAAACTTCTTTATCTACACCTAAATGCTCTTCGACACGTTCCATAGTTACTGGTAAAGTAGCAGCACTCGAACTGGTAGAAAATGCTAATAATTGCGCAGGAGAAATTTCTTTTAAAAACCATAGTGGCGATTTCTTTACCACAAACTTTATGAGCACTAAATAGAAACCAATCATTAAGGCTAAACCTAACACTACACATCCGGCATAGTTTAATAGTTTTATAAGGATTTCGGTATCATCAAAGGCTATAATTACATTTGCCATTAATGCGAATACGGCATATGGCGCAAATAACATAATTAAATCGACCATTTTCATTACGACTTCATTTAGCGAATCAAAGAAATTTATTAACGGTTTTGCTTTCTCCTCTGCGATTAGTAATAAGCAAATACCAACAAACAAAGCAAAGAAAATAACTTGAAGCATTTTTGCTTCTCCTAAAGAAACGAATATATTACTTGGAAAAATATCTACTAAAGATTGTAATGGACCAGCATCATTTTGCGCTGTTGCTTTGGCTAATTTATCGGTAACACCAGCATCATTTTCATATTTCATTTTAATTTTAGCAATTGTATCTTGAGACATTCCCGCTCCCGGTTTCACGGTATTTACAATCGTTAATCCTATAATGATAGCAATTAGCGTGGTACCAATATAAATAGCAATGGTTCGTAATCCCATCGATTTAATTTTAGAAATATCTTTTAAATCGGAAATACCTTTAATTAACGAAGCTAGAATTAATGGAACAGCAATTAGCTTTAAAAGGTTAATAAAGATTTTACCAAAAGGTGCAATCCAATCGGAAACAAAATCTTTACCATCATACATATTCATTATGAATCCGAAAATGATACCCAATATCATTCCTATTATTATTTTCCAGTGTAGTGCTAATTTCATGTTATTTGTTTTTCATTTCCGTTAGGCGGAAACTTCGTTAGTTCGTTTTTCTTCCTATTGTTTTATGTCTCCAAACCTCATAAAGATAACAACCTGCATGCTGTTCTTCTGGATTATTAATGGGTAACTCTTTCTGTATTCTTTTCACTTTATCATATTCAGAAATTAGTCCGTACGCATTTAAATCGTTTGGCAGAAACGTTTCATCAAAACCACCACTATTAGTCAAAGCACTTGTGTCTCCTCCTATTTCGATTAAATCATACCCTATAAAATCATAGGTTGCACTTAAATCTGCTTTTTCTTTTTCCGGTTCTTTAATTATAGCTAGCAAATTAAAAAAGGGAATATCTTTCACATTATTCAACACATAATCTAAGGAATTAAAATAGAACATGAGCATTCCGTTATGAGATATAATAAAATCCCATACTTCGGGAGCATCCAAATCCAATACAAATGCTAACCGATTCAAATTACCATCCAAAGAAACTAATTCTTTGACATGAAATAATTCGGTCCAATCGATATATTCTTTCCAGCTAAATCCATCGGTATTATCTGAATCATACGTTTTTAGGGCAGTATAGTAAATTTCAGATTTCATCGGAATACAAATAATAAATTTATGAGATTCCTACTTTCGTAGGAATTTGTTAGTACATTTTATTCAGCAAATAATAATCTGCTAAGACTAATGCTGCCATTGCTTCCACAATAGGAATAGCACGAGGTACCACACAAGGATCATGTCTTCCTTTTCCTTGCATCTCTACCGTTTCTCCTTTGTTATTTATGGTTTCTTGTTTTTGCATAATAGTGGCAACAGGTTTAAAAGCCACACGAAAATAAATATCCATTCCGTTACTTATTCCGCCTTGAATACCTCCAGAAAGGTTTGTTTTCGTACTTCCATCTGGATTAAAAGAATCATTGTGTTCGCTACCTTTCATTTTAGCACCACAGAATCCACTTCCATATTCAAAGCCTTTTACCGCATTTATAGAAAGCATCGCTTTACCAAGTTCTGCATGTAATCTATCAAAAACAGGTTCGCCTAAACCTACAGGAACATTTTGTAAAACGCAAGTTACGGTTCCGCCAATAGTGTCTCCTTCTTTTCTTATTTCTTTAATTCTAGCAATCATTTTCTCTGCAATTGCTTCATCTGGACAACGTACTATATTGCTTTCCGTTTTAGAAAAATCTAAATCTTGATATGGTTTATCGATAAAAATCTCACCAACCGAAGAGGTAAATGCATTAATTTTAACATTACTTAGCACTTGTTTTGCAATTGCTCCTGCAACTACTCTACAAGCGGTTTCCCTTGCAGAACTGCGTCCGCCACCTCTATAATCCCGAACGCCATACTTTTTATCGTAGGTATAATCGGCATGACTAGGACGGTACACATCTTTAATATGGGTATAATCTTTCGATTTCTGATTGGCATTTTTTATGATAAAACCAATTGGCGTTCCTGTGGTTTGTCCTTCAAAAATACCAGAAAGAAACTCTACCGTATCTGGTTCTTTACGTTGTGTTACTATTTCGGACTGCCCTGGTTTTCTTCGGTTTAATTCGTTCTGAATAGCTTCCAAATCTAATTGCAATCCCGAAGGGCAACCATCAATTACACCACCAATTGCAATTCCGTGTGATTCACCAAAAGTGGTTACTTTAAATACATTTCCAAAAGAATTTCCAGCCATTATTATATTGCTAATAGTTATTTGTGCTAATGTAAATCTATTATTAGAGAAATAAAAAAATTAATTATACCAATATTTTTAATGCCTTAAGATTCAAAATATTATCTAAATATTAGTTTGGACTAAAATAATTTAAGCTTATTTTTGTCGCTTAAAAAAATTGATTAATATGAAAAATGTAAAAACACTTTTATTATTTGCTTCTGTTTTACTTATGGCAGCTTGCAGTAGTGACGATTCACCTTCAACTCCAAAGTCTACTTTAACAGTAAATCTTAATGGTATACAACCACTAGATGGCGATTTAACATATGAAGGTTGGATTATGGTAGACGGATTACCTGTTTCTACAGGAAGGTTTAACACAACCTCTGCATCTACCTCTAAAAGTTTTAGAATAGCAACTGCAGATTTAGACATAGCAACTGCTTTTATTCTATCTATTGAGCCAACTCAAAATGATGATCCAGCGCCTTCAAATACTAAAATATTGAGCGGTAATTTTGTTGCTAATGCAGCAACATTAAGCATTACTTCTATGGTTGGTAATTTTGTAGATTCTGCAAATCCTTTTTCTGGATCTTTTGTAAAAGCGACTCCTACAGATAATACGGGAGGAATTGATAATGGTAATAACGACTTTGGTATTTGGTTTATTCAAAACCCAACAACTGCGGGTTTAATTAATTTACCAACCTTAGCAACTGGATGGAAATATGAAGGTTGGGTAGTGTTTAATACTGGAGCAACTCCGGTTACTACAGGAAAATTCACCATGGCTTCTGGTGTAGATAGCGCTTCTCCATATAGTGGAAACGAGCCTGCTCCTTTATTTCCAGGTGAAGATTTTTTATCTAACTTACCTGCTGGTGTAGATGGAAACATTAATGGCTTACCTGTTGTTATTTCTATTGAACCAGATCTTTCAGCAGATGCAACTACGCCATTTTTCTTAAAACCAATCAGTGGTACTGAAGGGATTAACTCGAATGTATTAAGCATTACAACCAATATAAATGCACTTATTAGTGGTACTGCACAAATAAACTAAGCAAACAAAACATAATTTTTACTTTAAAAGCCTCGTTATTCGAGGCTTTTATATTTTCTAATGGCTCCTATTTTTCGAAACGCAAGATGTCTTGTCTTCTTAAAAACGCGTAACATAAAATTTACAATTAACTAGTAATTATATAATTAACAGGTAATATTCAAATAACATACAAGTGTGTTATTTGTACCATTAATTAAACGAAAACGGTACTAGTTTGAAAACGAAAAGAAAAGTAGAAATTGCTGTAATATCCGATGTACATTTGGGCACTTTTGGTTGTCATGCCAAGCAATTATTAACCTATCTAAATAGCATTGAACCTAAAAGATTAATTCTAAATGGAGATATTATAGATATCTGGCAATTTAGTAAACGCTACTTTCCTCCCGCACATTTAAAAGTAATTAAGAAAATAATTACCATGGCTTCTAATGGTACCGAAGTTATTTACATTACTGGAAACCATGATGAAATGCTACGAAAATTTAGCGATGCGCAAATTGGTAAAATTTCTATTGTAGATAAATATGTAACCGAATTAGATGGCAAAAAAGCATGGTTTTTTCATGGCGATGTTTTTGATGTTTCTATACAAAATGCTAAATGGCTAGCGAAACTTGGTGGTTATGGTTACGATCTTCTAATTGTTATAAACCGCTTTGTAAATTGGTGTTTAGTACGTTTAGGAAGAGAACGTTATTCCCTGTCTAAAAAGATAAAGAACAGCGTAAAAGGGGCCATTAAATATATTAGTGATTTTGAAGAAGTTGCTACAGACCTTGCTATTGAAAATGGTTATGATTATGTTATTTGCGGACATATACACCAACCAAAAATGATCATTAAAGCCAATAAGAATGGTCAGACTATGTATTTGAATTCTGGAGATTGGGTGGAAAACTTCACCGCACTGGAATATCAATTTAAACGTTGGAAAATCTACCACTATAACAAAGATAAAC
Organism: Lacinutrix sp. MEBiC02595; assembly: GCF_053601555.1. Classification (NCBI taxonomy): domain Bacteria; kingdom Pseudomonadati; phylum Bacteroidota; class Flavobacteriia; order Flavobacteriales; family Flavobacteriaceae; genus Lacinutrix; species Lacinutrix sp. MEBiC02595. The sequence continues at coordinate 11,452 of NZ_JBSHNU010000246.1, forward strand.
TCTCCCCTTTTTTTGCAGATGAAGACATTAAAGAAATGGAAATGAAAGATTTAATTGCCGCAATAACTATTGTAGATCAAAACAAAAAGAAATCAGATTAGCGCTTCTTTTAAAATAGTGATAGGATGCAATGCCTGACGTTGCGTGCCATCTTTTATTTGGTGCCTACAACTTGTTCCGTTTGCTGCGATAATGGTTTCTTTACTTGCTTTTCTTACCGCCGGAAATAGGGTTTGTTCCCCAATTTGCATACTCACGTCATAATGCTCTTTTTCATATCCAAAACTACCTGCCATACCACAACAACCACTTGGTATAATGGTTACTTTATAGTTTTCTGGAAGATTTAAAACGGCAAAACTAGAGAGTTGATTGGTTTGTGCTTTTTGATGGCAATGCCCATGAAACTTAATGGTTTTCGCTTCTTTAGTGAATTGCGAAGCTGTTATGTTTCCTAGTTTTATTTCTTGCTGAATAAACTCTTCGATTAGAAAGGTGTTTTTTGCTATTTTTTCTGCGGAAACTTTATCGTCCACAAGCTTTATATATTCATCTTTAAAAGAAAGAATTGCAGAAGGTTCAATACCAATTAATGGTGTTTCTTCTGTGATTAAATCCTTAAAAATTACCACGTTTTTATTTGCTACATTTTTGGCTTGTTGCAACAATCCTTTAGATAAAAAAGTACGACCAGATTCTTCATGTTTTATAAGCTTTACTTTGTAATTAAGCTGCTGTAAAACCTGAATAGCGTCTATACCAATTGGTGTGTCTAAAAAGTTAGTAAACTCGTCGTTAAACAAATAAACTGTTTTAATGAAATTACGATTAATATTTTGATTATCAATCAACTGAAACACCTTACTTAAACTTTTATTTGAAATTAAAGGCAGGTTTCTTTTTTCTGCAATTCCGAAAGATTTTTTTAATACGGAAGACGTAAAACGATTAGAAAACACAAAATTTGTAAGCTTTGGAAAATGGCTTCCAAGATGGTTTAATTGGTTGTTGTAAGCAAATAATTTGGTACGTAAAGAGACGCCATTTTCTTTTTGATATTGGTACTGAAACTCGGCTTTTAAACTAGCAACATCTACGCTACTCGGACATTCACTTGCGCAAGCTTTACAACTCAGGCATAAATCGAAAACCTGCTTTAATTCTTTATGATTAAATTTATTAGATTTCTCTGAATTGGTTAAAAATTCACGTAACGCATTTGCCCTTGCTCTTGTAGTATCTTGCTCATTTCTGGTTGCTCTAAAACTGGGACACATCGTTCCTCCAAATTCCGGAAGCTTTCTGCAATCTCCAGAACCATTACATTTCTCTGCTTCCCGAAGAATGCCTTGCGATTTTGAAAAATCTAAAAGTGTTTCAATCTGCGGTTCTTCTCTATCCCGAGCATAACGCAAATCCTCATCCATGGCATAAGCATCTACAATTTTACCAGGATTAAAGATATTATCGATATCGAAAGCAGCCTTAATTCGTTTTAAAATTTGATAATTCGCAGCGCCAATCATTAAAGGAATAAATTCTGCACGAACAATACCATCGCCATGCTCACCACTCATAGAACCATGATACTTTTTAACTAGCTTGGCTACATCTGTTGTTATCTTTCTAAACAGCACCACATCTTCTTTCTCCTTTAGATTTAAAATGGGCCTTAAATGCAACTCACCAGCACCAGCATGTGCATAATACACTGCTTTTTGGTTATAGGTTTTCATGAGCGCAGTAAAATCTTCAATATAATTTGATAAATCCGGTAGTGCAACTGCCGTATCTTCAATACACGCCACCGTTTTTTTGTCACCAATCATATTACCCAACAAACCTAAACCTGCTTTTCGCAATTCCACAGCTTTATCAATATCTTCACCTAGCAACATTGGATTTGCGTAACTTAAACCCTGTTTTACAATGGCTTCTACAAGGCTTTTTGCTTGGTTTTTTGCAACGCTAATAGTACTTCCTTTTACTTCACACATTAAGATAGCTTCTGGATCTCCTTGTATAAACTGTCTATTTTCCTCCTGCGTTTTGTTATGTTTTGTTAAATCTAAAATGGTTTTATCCATCATTTCACAGGTATGCAAATTATGTTGCATCACTGTTTCTACACTTTTAAGACAATCTGTAATACTATTAAAATGCGCAGCAACCATAATACTTTCGGTTGGCGGAAGCACATCTAATTTTAAAGTGATTTGTGTTGTAAACGCCAATGTACCTTCACTTCCGGATAGCAATTTACACATGTTGAAATTCGAAGTTGAAGTTGAAGTTGAAAAAACAGAAGTTTTTATCAATTCATCTATTGCATAACCGGTATTTCTTCGGTGTATTTCTGGATTTGGAAATTCGTTTTTTATTTGAATTTGCACGGCTTCCGAAGCTAATTCGGAATAAATAGTATTATAAATCCCTCCTTCTAAAGTATCTAGTTTTGTTTTGTCTTTAAATGCTTCCGAAGACAATTCCGTAAAGACAACAGCACTACCATCACTCAAAATAGTATGCAATTCTACCACTTTATCCCGAGTGACTCCATATTGAATAGAGGTAGTTCCTGAAGAATTATTCCCTACCATGCCGCCAATCATGCAGCGGTTTGACGTGGACGTGTTTGGTCCGAAAAACAAACCAAAAGGTTTTAAATAATTATTTAAAGTATCCCGAACCACTCCAGGCTGCACGGTAACGGTTTGCTCCTTTTCGTTTACACTGATAATCTTAGTAAAATATTTAGAAACATCGACCACAATGCCTTCACCAACACATTGTCCCGCTAGAGATGTCCCTGCCGTTCTAGGAATTAGTGATGTGTTATTTTCTTTCGCAAAAGCGATGAGTAACTTTATATCCTTCGCATCTTTTGGATACGCCACAGCCAAAGGCAACTTTCTATAAATAGAAGCATCTGTTGCGTAAATAGACCGCATTAAATCATCGACAAACAATTCGCCAAGTAATTGGGTTTGTAGATTTTTTAAAGCAATGTGAATAAGGTTGTTCATTTATAAATTTCAGAAAGTAAAAGTATATGTATTTAAGGTTTAAATTTACGGTTAGTTTGCCAATAATTATAAAACTAATACGTTATTATTTACCAAGAATAAAAATACAGAAACATGAAAACTAAATTTTTAATTGGAATTGCTTTATTTGGATTTGCGATAACCACAACAGCCCAGGAAATCGCAGAAAATGCTATTGGTTTACGTTTAGGAGACGCAAACGGTTTAGGTGCAAGCATCTCTTACCAACGTGCTATTTTAGATAACAACCGTTTAGAAGTAGATTTTGGATGGAGTAACGGAAAGGATTATCACGGCGTTAAAGCAGTAGGATTATTTCAATGGGTAAAACCGATTCAAGGAGATTTTAATTGGTATTTTGGCGCAGGAGCAGGTTTTTCGTCTTATACTTTTGATGGTTACAGATATAGAGATAATGACTATAAAGATGCTTATGTTTTTGCATCTGGAGATATTGGCGTAGAATATACATTTGATTTTCCTTTGCTTCTATCTTTAGATCTTAGACCAGAACTAGGTTTTGGAGATGGCGCTTATAATAATAACGATCTAGATTTAGATGTAGGTGTTAGTGCGCGTTATACATTTTAGTTCTAAAAAACCACCAATATAGACCCATTAAAATATGAAGAAAACAGAAATGCTTTTGGGAGGCTTCATACTATTGGGCTTTATTTTTAAATTAATGCATTGGCCCTATAATTCAGAAATAATTGCGCTTGGCACTGTTTTTTTATCTTTACTTTATTTGGGCTTTGGTTTTGCACTTTTTAATAACATAAGGTTAATAAATATTTTAAAACCAGAATCTTATACAGGCATTTCTAAATTAAGAATTAATGGAGCTATTGCTACAGGTTTCGTTTTTTCAATACTTACTATTTATTGTTTATTCAAATTAATGTTTTGGCCTTATGGCCATATAGGATTGGAAATCGGCTTAAAACTGTTTGCTTTTTTAGTTGTTATTATTCTGGTTTTATACTTTGTAAAAAACAGAAATATATTTCTAAAACTGAATTATATTAGGTTTCTATTTATAGGAATCATAGCTACTGCCTTATACTTTATAACAAATGACCAGCTCGTAGATTTATATTACGGAAGTGATCCGGAATATGCAGAAGCATATATAAATGATTCTAGTATGGACGCAAAAAGACCTACAAGAGAATTTAAAAGTAGAAATTAAAGTACTGTTAAGATTTTTTTTTTATAAAAAGATATTTAATCTTTAATAAGACATCGACTTAAAGTTCTTTCATAAATAGCTTCGTATTGCGGCACGATATTATGGATATCAAACTTTGCGGCTTCTATTTTTGCATTTTGTTTAAAGGTATTTAAACGATTTTCATCGCTTAAAACATAGATTGCATTTTTAGCCATTTCTTCTATATCGCCAACATCACTTAAAAAGCCAGTAACTCCTTGTTTATTTACTTCTGGTATTCCTCCTGTATTACTAGAAATCACAGGAACTCCGGAAGCCATTGCTTCTAAAGCTGCTAGACCAAAACTTTCGGTTTCACTTGGCAATAGGAATAAATCACTAAAACAAAGAATTTTATCAATCTCATTACTTTGTCCGAAAAACACAACCTTATCCGAAATACCTAATTTTTCACAAAGTAGCTCTCCTTTTTCTTTCTCAGGACCTTCGCCAACCATCATTAGTTTTGCAGGAATTTCCTTTTGGATATTATAAAAGATATTCACAATATCTTCAATCCTTTTTACCGGACGAAAATTACTAATATGCGTAATTATTTTTTCATCTTCGTTCGCCATCATGCCTCGTTGACAATCTGTAAAACCATGATTATACTTACTAATATCTATAAAATTGGTAACTACATCAATTTCATTATTAATATCAAATAAACGCAAAGTGTCATCTTTTAAACTTTGAGAAACCGCGGTTACTGCATCCGATTTATTGATACTAAAAGTTACTGCTGGTTTATAAAAAGGATGTGAACCAACCAAGGTAATATCGGTACCATGAAGCGTAGTAACTATTGGCACATAAATATTTTCTTCTCGTAACATTTTTTGCGCCATATATGCAGCATAGGCATGCGGAATCGCATAATGCACGTGCAATACTTCAATTTTATGAAGCTTCACCATATCTACTAATTTACTAGATAATGCTAACTCATAAGGTTGGTAATGAAACAAAGGATATTCGGGTACATTTACTTCATGGTAATGCACATTGTTACCAAGCAATTCTAATCGAACTGGTTGGTTATAGGTTATAAAATGGATTTCATGACCACGTTTAGATAGTTGTATACCTAATTCTGTGGCTACTACTCCGCTTCCTCCAAATGTTGGATAACAAACAATTCCTATTTTCATTATTACGCCTGCAAAAGCAGGTATCTTTTTAATTAAACTTTTATTGAACTCCTCTTTCTTTTAATCTTCCTTGGGAAAAATCAAAATTCATTCTCCTCTAAAAAAAAAGAGGAGAGCAATGCGTAATTAACTTTTATGAATAGTTTTAAACTTTTTATTTAAAACTAAAAATCTTACGATACGTTTTAACTTTGCAACTATAAACACCTATAAATATAAGTACATATAACTTTTCAACACGAAGAACTTTCACTTAATCTATAATAGCTTCGTAAATAGCTGCTTGAATATTGGTTCTAATATCCTCTCTTAACAATAGATTCTTCCCTGCCTGCGGATAGGTTCTATTCGCTAAAAATACATATACAATTTCTTCTTCTGGATCTGCCCAAGCATAGGTTCCTGTAAATCCAGAATGCCCAAAGCTCGTCATAGAAATACAACCACATGTAGGACCCGCATCTCCTAATTGCGGCTTATCAAAACCTATTCCTCTTCGGTTATTATCATCACAATAATAACAAGTATTAAATTTATCTATCGTTTCTGGTTTTAAGTAACGTTTTCCGCCATAATATCCTTTTTGCAAATACATTTGCATGATTTTAGCGACATCATTGGCATTACTAAAAACACCCGCATGCCCGCCAACACCGCCTTGCATTGCCGCTCCCATATCATGCACGTATCCTTGAATTTTCTGAAATCTATAATAATCGTCTTCCTCCGTAGGAACAATATTCTTATTACTCACTTTATTATTCGGATTATACATGGTATGATTTGCACCTAACGACTCATAAAAGTGATCTCTAGCCAATTCATCTAAAGGTTTGTCGTAATGTTTCTCAATAAATTTCTTTAAAATGTAATATGGTAAATCACTATAGCGATAACGCTGTCTAGTTAGTAGATCTGTGTCTTTAATTATTTTTTGAATGGAGTCTTGATAGTCCTTACGCATGTACAATTCGTCCGCAACTTTCACACTAAATTCTGGGTCGAAATGCTTTCTATAATATTTAGGATCTGGATGCTTTGTTACCGAGTCTAAGGTTGCATAATAAAAAGGAATCCAAGGTTTTAATCTGGCATAATGCGAAAGCATCCTTTTAATTGTCACATTCTTTTTATTAGAAGTCTTATATTCTGGAAGCATTTCAGACAGTTTACTTTCTAAGGAAACGATTCCTTGTTCTTCCATTTCCATTAACAACGGTAAGGTTGCAAGAATTTTTGTCAAGGAAGCAACGTCATAAATGTCATTAAATTTCACTTCTTCCGCATCTTTATCATAGGTATGCTTTCCGAAGTTTTTATTATAAATCACTTTTCCTTTCCTAGCAATCACCAACTGAATCCCTGGAGTCATTCCGCCATTTACAGCATAGTTTGCAATAGAATCTATTTTTTTTAATCGGTATGAACTCATACCAACACGTTCTGGAATCGTGTATGACAAACGGCTAATTTCATTATACAAATCTCCTTGCCCAACGCTAAAATCTACACCCGCTGAAACAGGCAAAGTTCCTTTTGCTGGTAATGCTCCAAATATAATTTGTGCCGACTTTTGCTGTGCTATATCACTATTTTGATAACTAACCACAACACTTTTAATATTGTTAATTGGATCTACATCTAAAAGGGCATACGGTTTTACAAAAATATCTAGAATTACGGTATTATTTCTAGAGATTTCAGACAACCAGGTAAGCTCTTCTTTAGTGAATTTGTAGCTTTTCCAAGGATTATCATTAGATCTATGCAAACCAATTATAACGGTATTATAGGATTTTAATTTCCCTAAAAGCTCCTCTAAGTTATCTGCTTTCACTTCATGCACTTGGGTATATTTTTGAAGCTCTTTTAAAAACACCGAACCATCGTCATCCCCAAATTTCACATACGCAATACTCTTCGTTTCTAGTTGTTGCAATGGTAAAACACCCGCTTTATTTTCGGCAACTGTTATTGCATTTTCTAAAAGCTCCTCATATAACGCATCGTCTTTAATTCTATTCAAGTCCGCAACTAAATGCATCGTTCCTATTGGCGAATAATCATTTAAGCCTACTTTATACTTTGCTTGCAATATTTTTTTAACGGAATGCGCTAAGCGTTCTTCCGTAATTTGTCCTTTATAAAAAGCATCCATAAATTTAGCTACTCCTTTTTCAGGATCCTCCGACATTAGCATCACGTCATTTCCTGCTAAAAAGGACATCAAATCTATTTCCCCTCCGGTTTCTAATTCCATTGTAGAACTTCCGTCTAGAGACTTTTCAATATAATCTGCTGCACCTTTCATGGTTAAAGCATCGGTAAATATCAAACCTTTAAAACCTAAACGTTCTTTTAAAATATCTGTAACGATATGCTTGGATAAAGAGGATGGGAAATCTTCTCGTGCTTCTAAACTAGGCACGTTTAAGTGCGCTACCATAACACTAGACAATCCTTCTGTAATTAATTTACGGTACGGATATAACTCTACAGAATCTATTCTTTTCTCATCAAAAAGCACAGATGGTAAAGTTTTATGGGAATCGCTTTCGGTATCACCATGACCTGGAAAATGTTTTGCATTTGCTAAAACGCCAGCACTTTGCATCCCTTTCATAAAAGCCAACGCTTTTTCGGTTACATTATCTCTGTCTTCCCCAAAAGAACGATTTCCAATAATTGGATTTTTAGGATTGGTATTAATATCTACAACAGGAGCAAAATTAAAATGAACCCCTAAACGTTTGCAATGCTCTCCTATTTGTCTTCCTGCTTGCTCTACTAATCTATTGTCTTTAATAGCACCAAGGGTCATATTCCAAGGAAAAGCATAGGTAGAATCTAAACGCATACTCAAACCCCATTCGGCATCCATACCAACTAATAATGGCACTTTAGAAGCCGCTTGCAATTCATTATTTAGTTTTGCTTGCCTAACTGGACCGCCATTGGAGTAAATAATACCTCCAATTTTTTGATTTTTTATAAGGGAAACGACTTTGGATTTGTTCGCATCCTCTTGATTAGAAAAAACCTGAACCATAAAAAGTTGTCCGATTTTCTCTTTAAGTGTCATGCTATTATATAAGCTGTCAACCCATTTGTTTTGGGAGATACCATCTCCTTTCAACAGCGGATTATTCTCTTGTGCATGGCTAAAAATGGTGAAAAATAATATGGAAAGTAAGGTATAGTGGCGACGCATAAAATTGTTTAATAAATATAGCATAAAAACTATGCCAAAATAACATTTTTAAAACGAAGTTTTACAGACTTTATGATAGATTTTAGAAGAATTATTAACCGCTTTATAAATAATCATTATAGTGCAACAAAAGACACCAGATCGCTTTGCTTTTAGAACCAAGCATATAGACTAGGTTGTTACTCATTTAAAAACAGATCCACATTAACATACATTCATTTATATCCATTCTTTTAAAATTATTTCAGGAAATAAAGTGTTGGTTAAAATAATACTTCCATAGTTAAAAACAACAAGTTAAGCAGCTTTTAGGAATGCTTTTCTAAGAAACCTATAGATTAATTTAAAACAAACTTAAAACCAATTGCAAAAATATTTGCAGACAATCCTGTATTTCGCTTATAGCTATTGTATTTAAAGTCGACATTCTTTAATCCGAATTTCCAGATATTAAATTTGGTAAAAATATCGGTATATGAAACTCCGAAACCATATTGATTGGCAGAAAATTTTGACAAATCGTAATCGGAAGTATAAAATGCACTCGTAGATAGGTTTTCTTCAAAAGGAGCAAAATAATCTGCAGCAGTTTGATTATAAAAACGATACGAAGGATATACTGTAAATTTGGAAGTAATCTTTATTGGCAATTCTACATTGGCGGTATGTGAGTTAATTCCCCAATCATCAAAGTAATAGCGATAATAGGTCCTTAAGGAAATTGTTTCATTTATGTAATAATTTAAACGCATTCCTAGCGGAATTTTAAATCTACTATTTGGTAGTTTTTCTATAGCATCGGCTAACTGAAACACATCCCTATTACTAGAAGAAGTATAATTATCAATACTTGCTGCATTACCAACATAATAATTATCTACATCCCCAAAATATACACGTTGCATTGGGTTTGCTAACCAGCCATCTTGTTTCACTACATCGAAAAACAACGATATTTGCGCTTTTTTACTTAAAATTTGTGAAAAGCTAAAAGACAAGGAATACGAATTTCTAGACTTATCCTTTATGTAATCAAAACCAGCTACTGGACTCCAAGCAGAACTTACATCTCCATTTTGATCTAATATATCTACTCCTTGAAAAATGCCTTGATTTAAATTGCCATTTGTTTGTTTATAAATATCCAATTCAATGGGATACACAGGCTTCCATGTATCTAAATATACGTTAGCTTTTACTCCTACTTCTGTATTTTTCTCGTTAAAGAGTTTTGCAAATCCACCACCAAAACCAATAGAAGTGTAATCAAATTCATTAGCAAAGGAAACATTTGCACTCCAAATATTATTTCTATCCTCAGAACTATGCGAATAGCCAACGTTAATATTTGCCCAAGTATCTTGTTGTGAAGCGCCTGAAGAAGCAACCCACGGACTTCCTTCGCTAGCCCCATCAAATGGATCTAAATTACTGGAAGAAGCAGAACTATATGTAGAAATTCCTGCGTCTATGGTTAAAACTTCATCTGCACTTAATGGCAAACTAATAATTATGGTTGGTGTAAAATCGGTCAACTCTTCGGTACCAATTCCTCCTGTAACCGAAGCATTATCTCCATCTTGGGAATAATAACTAGCAAGAAAATCTACTTCTGTAGTTTCTAAAACTCGCTTTTTATATACCGTTGTGGCGTCTTGTGCAATAAGACTTCCAAAAGAAAAAAGGATTACTATTAATATTATTTTTTTCATAACTATTTTTAAAATAATGAGATCCCATTTTACAATGGGATAAGTTCCACTTACACGTTTTTATAAAACAAAAACTTGTTTCACTTAATTACAACCACAACCACCACCAGATTTTCCACCATTTGCGCCAGAAGCAGCTTCACGATATACTTGAAAATTGGTTTCAAAACGATCTACTTTCTTCTGGGATAAATTCATATCCGGATCGTTTATATACACTTTTTCGTACTCTTTAACAGCAACACATGAACTACATGTTGCTATTATCCCCAAAAATAATATGCTCTTTTTAATCATCTTTATCTTGTTTTAACGCTATATTATTGGAAGTAATAATTTGATTTTTACCATCTACAATAATACATTCTACACCTTTTAGTTGGTTTATAAAATCTAGACCTACTTCTACTCCCATTACAAAAACCGAAGTTGCTAAAGCATCCGCTAATTCTGCAGATTTAGTAAAAATAGAAACACTTAAAATTCCTTTACTCGGGTAACCCGTTCTAGGATCTATGATATGCGAGTATAATTCCCCATTAAGGCGGACATATTTTTCATAATTCCCAGAAGTTACTACTGCCTGATTATTAACTGGTAACCACGAAAATACTTTATCCTTATTTAACGGATTCACAATAGCAACCATCCAATCTTTATTATTAGGCTGTTTTCCCCAAGCATTCAAATCACCAGATGCATTAATTATTCCAGCTTTAACTCCTTTGCTTTGCAATATAACCTTTGCTTTATCGGCTGCATACCCTTTACCAATTGCACCAAAGCCAATTTTCATTCCTTTACGCTTTAAAAAAACGGTTTGCTCTTGGTGGTTTAAGAGGATATTTTGATATCCCACTTTATCCACCGATTGCTTTATTATATCTTCGGAAGGCATAGCTGTCATAGAACCGTCAAACTTCCAAATTTTATCCATAGATGCATAACTAATATCAAAAGCACCATTCGTTAATTTGGAGATTTTTAAAGCACGTTCTATTAATTGAAACAATTCGGAAGCTACTTTTATAGGCTTTATTCCTGCTTGATTATTTATTAATGACGTTTGTGAATTCTCATCCCAAGAGGAAATTAGTTGTTCTATTCTTGTAATTTCTTCTACCGCAATATTTATAAACGCTTCTCCTTCTTCCTTAGAATTTGCTACAACGGAAATATCAAAACGACTTCCCATAAGCTTGATTGTTTTACTATAAACTTCTTGCGAAAAAGCATTATAAACGACTAAACAAGCAACTATTAAAAGGATATTTTTCAAAAGTTATTTAGTTTGTTAAAGTATTTTTCTGGAGTAGATTTTTCGTAACCTGCAGTTCCCAAAGTTTTTCCTTCCGCATTTAAAACGACTACAAAAGGAAAGTAGCCATTTGGATTATACTTTTCTGCTAACTTATTATTGTGTTCTTGTAGTTCTGGAGATAACCTATTTCCTTTTCGTTTAGGAAAATCTGCTTGCAACATGACAAACTTATTTTTTGCTAATGTTTGAAATGCTTCTGTGCTCCAAACTTCTTTATCTAATTTTATGCAAGGTCCACACCAATCGGAACCTTGAAAAACTAAAACTATTTTTTGATTGTTCTGAGCAGCTAACGTTTTCGATTCTTCAAAATTTGTTATCCATTCTTGCGCAAAACTATTTCCAGAAAGGAAAAGCAAAAACGCTAAAACGATTATCTTTTTCATTTAGTAGATTTTAATATGTAAATAACGGAAATGCCTTGAATATATTTTGTAACAATGGTTACACAGTCGAAAAAAAGAAGATCCCTTACTCTTTACTCTATTAAATCAATATGTCTATCGTGATACCCTAAAAGATATAAAACACCATCTAAACCAATACTGGATATAGAACTTTGTGCATTGTCTTTAACTGTTGGTTTGGCATGAAAAGCAATACCTAATCCTGCTAAATTTAGCATTGGTAAATCGTTTGCTCCATCACCAACTGCAATAGTTTGGCTAATATCAATACCTTCTTTTATTGCAATCTCCTTAAGGTATTCTGCTTTCTTGTTTCCATCTACAATTTCACCAAGATAACCACCTGTTAAAGCACCATCTTTAATTTCTAATTGGTTGGCATATACGTAATCTATCCCCAGTTCTTTTTGCAGGTAATGTCCAAAATAAGTAAAACCACCAGAAAGAATGGCTGTTTTAAATCCGTATTTTTTTAAAGTATCAATAAGTCTTTTGGCTCCTTTAGTTATTGGTAAGTTCACTGCAACCTCTTGTAACACTTCTTCTTTTAACCCTTTTAAAAGCTTCATGCGTTTTATAAAGCTTTCGTTGAAGTCTATTTCGCCTTGCATTGCAGATTCTGTAATCGCTCTCACCTGTTCTCCTACTCCTGCTAAATCTGCAAGCTCATCAATAACTTCGGTTTGAATAAGCGTCGAATCCATATCAAAACAAACTAGACGTCTGTTACGTCTATAAATATTGTCTTCTTGAAAAGCAATATCTACATCCAGGTCATGAGAGATTTGCATGAATTTAGCGGTCAATTCCGCTTTGTTTTCTATTCTTCCCCGAATAGACAATTGGATAGATGCTCTAGGATACTCTTCTGTTTTCACTAGAGAAGTACGACCAGTAAGTCTTTTAATGGCATCAATATTTAAGTTTTGTTCGGAAATGACTTTAGTAACTTCAGAAATCTGTTCTGCTACTAGTTTTTCTCCTAAAACGGTCACAATGTAGCGATCTTTACCTTGAAGAGAAACCCATTTCTCGTAATCGTCGAGAGATATAGGTGTAAATTTCGCTTTTACACCAAGTTCGTATGCTTTAAAAAGTAAATCTTTTAAAACTGCTGCTGATTTTTTTTTAGTCCCAATTTCAAATAGAAATCCTAAAGAAAGCGTGTCATGAATATTTGCTTGACCGATATCTAAAATTTTAGCGCCGTAATCTGCTAAAACACCTGTTAAACTTGACGTTAAACCTGGTTTATCTGTTCCAGAGATGTTTAATAAAAAAATTTCATTAGCCATTGTTCCTTTCTACTTTTAACATTATAAAAATCTACTATGCCAACTTTCGCTCGCAGGGACTTCCCAGTTTTCTTTAAATTCGGCTACTGTATTTACTAAATTATTAAAAACAATAGTGTTTTTAGACACTGCTTTGTCCTTAGCCATTTTTTTGAAATCGATCAATGTTTTGTATGCAATGAATTCTCCTTGCTTATAAGAAACATTCATTTTGTCCATTAAATCTACGTTGTAATCTTTTTCTAATTGCTGAATAAAATTAACAGAAGCATCTATAGAACAACCTGTTGCATTATTCATGTTTTGATTTAAACCAATCACGATAAATCGCTTATAAACAACATCATAACCAGCCTGTAAGTCCGCACCATGCGCAGCCCAGTTTTCAACAAAAATATTTAGTTTATTAGAAATCTCTTCTATTTCATTTTCTGAAAAAGAGCGATTCGCTTGGTAAATCCAAACGCGAGATTCATCTGGTAATGTATTAAAGTCTACTAACATTTATAAAATGGATATTTTTTTGATTACTTTAAAATTGCGGTATTCATTAATCTTAGGATCATAAAGTTCTTTTTGAAGATAAATAACTTCTAGATTTTTTCCTTTTAATTTCTTGGTATTATTTAGAAGTTCTTCCCCTTCAAAGTATTGCAACCATATTAGTTTTTGCGTTCTATTATTATCCCCTTTAATCTCTACCATATTGAATTGTAGAGATTCTATACTTACGAATTCTCCTTCTAAAGTTAAATCATCTTTAACTTCTTCAAACTCTTCTGCTGCATAATTACCTGCAAGCGCCATAATAACATCTGGACAATTATCTATCATTTTAAAAGCAATATCTTCCCCAAATTGCTCTAGTGAAGCTTCATCATTTAAGGAAACATTTAAAAGTTTTTCTGCCTTTTTTTTATGTCTTCCATAGCTTTCCATGATACACAAACCAAATTCTAATTCTAGTTTAGTGGTATTATTAGAAGTGTAGTCTAAGCCTTTGTCTTCTACACATTCACAAGTTTCTAAGGAGATTTGATTTAGTAATGCATCTTTTTCTTCTGTTTGTGCATTTGCAAATTGCAAGGCACAAAAAAGAGAAAGGAATAAAATAGTTTTTCTTAACATAGATTTTTTTTAAGAATTATAACCCTTGAGAATCTGCAATTAACTCTGCAATATCCATCACTTTTATTTGCGCTTCTTTTTCTTTAACCTTAACACCGTCGGACATCATAGTCATACAATACGGACAAGCAGTTGCAATAATATCTGGATTGGTTTTTAATGCATCTTCTGTACGAAGCTCATTAATATCTTTATCTCCTTTTTCTGGTTCTTTAAACATTTGTGCGCCACCTGCACCACAACATAAAGCGGTTGCTTTGCTACGTTTCATTTCCACTAAATTGGCGTTTAGTGTACTTAAAACATCTCTTGGCGCATCATATTCTGAGTTTGCGCGACCTAGGTAACAAGGATCATGAAAGGTTATTTGCTTTCCTTTATAATCACTTTCTTTAATATCTAATTTATTAGAATCTATTAATTGCTTTATAAATTGTGTGTGATGCACCACTTCATAAACGCCACCTAAACCAGGATATTCGTTTTTTAAACAGTTAAAAGAATGTGGATCACAAGTTACTATTCGTTTTACTTGGTATTCATTTAGCAATTCGATATTCATCATGGCTTGCATTTGAAACAAAAATTCGTTTCCTGCTCTTTTCGCTAAATCACCTGTTGCACTTTCTTCGACTCCTAAAACGGCGAAATTCACGCCTGCTTTGTTTAATATTTTAACAAATGCTTTGGTAATTTTCTTTGCTCTATCATCATAACTTCCTGCAGAACCAACCCAGAATAAAATATCAGGTGTTTTGCCTTCTGCCATAAGTTCTGCCATCGTTGGCACGTTAAGTTGTTCGCTCATAATTTTAGGTTTTTAGCCTTTAGCATGTGAAACTTTTTCTATATTTTTTTATACTTATACCTTTGCTCTTTACGAGACCGCCTTCTCTATGAGAAACTGCGTTAGGGATTGAGGCATTTGTTGAAGCTCTTTTTTGTTTTTCTCAAAAAAAGCGACTGCCGAAAGCGCGACCCTTGTGGTAACGCCCAAATTATATTACTCGTTTTTCCAGTTTAATCTATCTTGTTGGTTGTATGGCCAAGGCGCTCCGTTGTTCTCAATATTGGTCATCATATTGTTCAACTCTGTTGGTGCGTCACTTTTTTCCATTACCAAATAACGACGCATTTCTATAATGATCGATAATGGATCGATACTCACGGGACAAGCTTCTACACAAGCATTACAGCTAGTACATGCCCAAATTTCTTCGTTGGTAATATAGTCACCAAGCAATTGCTTACCATCGTCTTTAAATTCCCCATTGTTTGCGTCTATATTTTTACCAACTTCTTCTAGACGATCTCTGGTATCCATCATAATTTTTCTAGGAGAAAGCTTTTTCCCGGTAAGGTTTGCAGGACATTCGCTGGTACATCTTCCGCATTCTGTACATGTGTATGCGTTTAGTAATTGTACCCAAGATAAATCTTGCACATCACTAGCACCGAATTTTGCTGGCACTTCGTCTTCTGCTCCTTCTGGCGCTGCTGCAAATGGATCTGCATCTGGATCCATCATCATTTTTACTTCTGCAGTAACCGATGCTAAGTTGTTTAACTCTCCTTTATTATTTACGCGTCCGTAAAAGGTATTTGGAAATGCTAAAAGAATATGTAAATGTTTCGAAAAGTATAGGTAATTTAAGAATATTAAGATCCCAACAATGTGCAACCACCAAGCCGCTCTTTCTATTACATGGATAGAACCTTCTGACATTCCGGAGAATAACGGCGTTATATATTGGCTAATTATATTTCCAGAATTCATTTCTTGAAAATGAAGATCGGTAGCATTCATTACTAAAAATAAGGTCATTAGTACCATTTCGAAATACAGAATGATATTCCCGTCACTTTTTGGCCAACCTTTCATTTCATCTTTCCAGAAACGCGCTATTTTTATTACATTTCTTCGTATCCAGAAAATAACGACAGCTATAAATACTAAAACAGCTAAAACCTCGAAAGTACCAATTAAGAAACCATATACAGCTTCTGGTAAAACGCTAGAAAAAATACGATGCGTACCAAAAAGGCCATCGATTATAATTTCTAAAACTTCAATATTTATAATAACAAAACCTACATAAACCACCACATGCATAAATCCGGAAACCGGACGTTTCACCATTTTGCTTTGTCCTAAAGCGATGTTTATCATGTTTTTCCAGCGTAATGATCTTTTATCACTAACATCTACATCTTGCCCTAATTTTATATTACGAACAAGTTTTTTTACATTTCTAGCAAAGTAACCAAAGCCTACAATAAGTGCAATGGCAAAAATAATATTTGGTAAGTAATTCATGTATAGGTCGGTTTATTGTCTTTCGCTTTCCGGTTTAATGTATCCTTCTTTATTGTTTTTCCCGAAAACGGACACTTTAATATATCTACTTGGATTTAATTTAAAGTCTTGTAATAATTCTTGTAGTTGTTGTGATGCCACCTCTAGATTAGTATACAACTCATCATCGGTTAGCAATTTACCAAGCGTACCTTCTCCTTTATCTAAACCTGCTAAAAGGCCATTTACATTTAGTAATGTTTGATCTAAAGTTTTCACGGTTTTCGATAATTCTACATCTTTTAAGTCGGTAGAAAGCAGTGCTAAATCTTCACTTACTTTTTTAAAGTTAGAAAGTACTGCTGTTAAACTCGCATCGTTTTTGGCGATTAAAGAGTTGAAAGAATAGGATAAATTCTTGAATGATTTTATAGTTTCGTTTAATTCGCCAATAGCACTTTTCAATCCTTTATCGGAATCGTCTTCTACTATTTTATTTAAGCTAATCAAAAGGGAATCTGCAGATTGCAACGTTCCATCTAAACCAGAGCTTAAGCCAGAAAAATTAGAAGTTAAGCTTTTCACTAGGCCTTCTTCTACTTCTGAAGCTAAGAAATCACCACTTTTTGCAGGAGTTCCTCCTTCAACAGGAATGATAGCCATTGCATTTCCTCCCATTAATCCTAATTCATAAAGACGCATTTTGCTTTCTTTAGAAAATTTCAATCCTTTATCTATGGTAAAAGCGACTCTTGTTTTACCAGATTCAAAGTCGTATTTAATGCTATTAATCTTTCCTACATTATTTCCTTTAATAGTAACAGGAGATGATGCTGTAAGTGCATTGTAATCAAACTCTGTGTAGAATTCATTTTTAGGTTGAAAGATGTTTATTCCTTTCAAATAATTAATACCTATTATAAGGAATACTACTCCGGATATAACAAGTATGGCAGTTTTAACTTCTCTAGATAACTTCAACGTTTATTGGATTGGTTATGAAACAAAATTAGAAATAAATTTACAAAGAACGACTCTAATTAGCACTTGTTTTTAAGGCTTGGTCGAGAGCTATTTTTTTTCCGTCTTTAAAAGCTACTATATAGCAGGACGTATATCCTTTGTTTTTTGCACTGACTTGCAATTGCTTAGCTTTGTTATAGTCTGATGTATAGCCATGAAAATATTTATAAAGATTCCCTTCTTTTTCTCTAGAGAGATCAGATAAACCTTTAAAATTATATGCTTTTAGTGCTAATTTTCTGGAGCTAGCTGCGATTTGTACTCTAAAAACCACATTTTCATAGATTTGTTCATGCTCCTTATTAGTTACGCTAGGAAAATCTTCTTGAGGCGCAAAAACAAATGCTCCTATATTTTGATCTAAAGTAGCTTTGTAATCTAAGACAGCATCACTAATAGATTTAGAAATTTCTTGTTGTCCTTTTGCAGAGTTTAAATATTTTCCTTCGCTTGTGTTAGTGATAAACCCTGTTTCAATAAGCACACTTGGCATATAGGTATTATGCAAAACCCAAAGGCTAATTTGCTTTACACCTCTACTTTTTCTTTTTAATTTGTTTTGAAAACTTTTCTCTACCAAATCTGCAAGCATGATACTTTGGTCTACATATTCTTCTTGCATTAGTGTTAATCCTATCATGGATTCTGGCGCATTAGGATCAAAACCTTCGTAATGTTTTTCGTAGTTATCCTCTAAAAAGATCACTTCGTTTTCTGCTTTAGCAACATTAAAGTTACGTGCTGTATTACCAACACCTAAAACATACGTTTCTGTACCAGAAGCTTGCGTATGGTGCGCATTACAATGTATAGACACAAATAAATCTGCATCTGCATCATTCGCTATTTTTGCTCTACCACGCAGTGTTACAAAAACATCTGTCTTTCTAGTATAAATAACTTTTATATTTTTATTGTTTGCTAAATTTTTACCAACTTGCAGAACAACTTTTAAGGCAATCTCTTTTTCTGTATAGCCATTTTTTGTTGGTCTTCCGGGATCATGCCCACCGTGACCAGCATCTAATACGACAACAAACGGTTCTGTTTGTTGTGCAAAAGCAGCGGTTGCATTAACAAATGTTGTTAATACTATTATAAAAGATAAGAAATGTAATAATCTATTCGTTTGCATACAGATAATAACTATTTAAGGCTTGAATTATTTTAAATTGCTTAATATTAAATTAATCATAAAAAATATATGTAATTTTGGCAATTCAAAAACCGAGCCATACTTTTACAAAAATACATTAAAAGCGTTGCGTACAAATAAATTTCATATACTTTTTACTCTAAGTTTTACCATGCTTATTAACATGTGTGGCTTCGCTCAAGACAGACCAAAATCTGGAGGAGAGATTGAACCCGTAAAAAAGAGCGATACCATTGCTGTTCATGTAAACCAAGTTTTACAACCAAACGCAAAAGATGGTACACTAGAACTTACCGAAAAGGGCCAAGACTCTACTAAAAAAGACTCTGTAAAACCTAAAGCGGAGTTTCTTACCGATATTGTAACCTACAAAGCTAAAGATTACACTTCTTTTAATAAAAAGGAACAAAAGCTATACTTATATAATGAAGCAGAAATTATCTATGGAGACATGGAAATTAAAGCAGGTGTTATCGTTATCGATTACAGTAAAAACGAAGTATACGCAGGAAGAGTTAAAGATTCGGCAGGTGTTTACTCACAGCATCCTGTTTTTAAACAAGGCACACAAGTAGTAGAACCAGATTCTATCCGTTTTAATATAGAAACGGAAAAAGCATTAATATTTAATTCTAGAACGGAGCAAGCTGGTGGATTTTTTGACAGTGAAATTTCTAAAAAGGAAAACGATTCCGTTTATTTTGTACAAAACGCAAAATATACGACTTCAGAAAACAGAGAAGATCCAGAATATTACTTTTTACTGCGTAAAGCAAAAGTAGTACCAGACGAAAAAGTAGCAACCGGCCTAACGAATATGTTTATTTACGGTGTACCTACTCCTATTGGATTGCCTTTTGCCTATTTTCCGTTAACCAAAAAACAAACTTCCGGTGTTATATTTCCTAGTTTTGGGGAACAAAACTCTCGAGGTTACTTTTTACAAAATGGAGGTTATTATTTTGCGCTTAGTGATTATGTAGATTTAGCAGTTCTTGGTGATTACTATACTAATGGTAGTTACGGAATGCGTTTACAAAGCAAATATAAAGTCCGTTATAAATTTAATGGTAGTCTTGGTTTTAGGTACGAAAACCTAATTACTAGTGAACGTGGCTTTGATGATTACGCAAAAACCACTATTTACAATTTACAATGGTCACACAATCAAGACACTAAAGCTAGTCCGAACTCCCGTTTCTCCGCCTCTGTAAACTTAGGAAGTAGTCAATATTACCAAAACTCGATCAACCAAGTAAACGTTGCTAACTTTTTAAATAACACTTTATCTTCTTCTATTTCGTATTCGAAAACATTTCAAGGAGAACCACAAGTAAATTTTAGTGCGACAGCAACACACTCGCAAAACACGAATACAGAAAGCATAAGCATGACGCTTCCTACAATACAAACAAGTGTTAGTAGAATTTATCCATTTGCAAGCAAAACAGGAAGCAAAAATGGCATTATTGAAAATATAAACTTTCAATATAATTTAAGTGCAGAAAACAGAATTACCACAACAGATTCGCTTTTCTTTAAAAAGGAAATGTGGGATGAAGCAATAAGTGGTGTTCAACATAGTATTCCTTTATCTACCAACTTTAAACTTTTTAAATACTTTAGTTTAAGTGCTAGTACTAACTACGAAGAAAATTGGACTTTTAAAACCGTCAATAAGTATTATGACACAGATTTAGAAGAAGAAATAACGACAGAGAAGAGTGGTTTTGATTCCTTTAGAACCTATAATTTTAGTACCAGTTTAGGAACCACGATTTATGGTATGTTTAATTTTGAAAAAGAAGGGGAAGATAAAAAAATAAAAGCGATAAGGCATGTGATGCGACCTTCCGTAAGTTATAATATAAATCCTTCTTTTGATAGATATTGGGATTCATACGAAGTGGTAAATGCCGACGGTGATGTTGCTGAAGAAGTAGAATTTTCTCGTTTTGAAGAAAGCCTCTATGGCGCGCCAAATCAAAATTTCTCGAGTTCCATGGGTTTAAGTCTTTCCAATAATTTTGAAGCCAAAGTAAGAGATAAAGATAGCACAGCAACCGAAGCTAGAAAAATCATTTTACTGAATAACTTAAACTTTTCTACTTCTTATAATTTTGCAGGAGACTCGTTACAATGGAGCCCGATGCGAGTTAGTGGAGGTACACAGATTCTTAACGATAAAATGTCTATAAATTTTGGTGCTGTTCTAGATCCTTATGCTTTAGATAACAATAATGCTAAAGTAGATACCTATAACATAAATAACGGAGGAAGTTTATTTAGACTAACAAGCGCAAATCTGACCATGAACTATACACTAAATAGTTCGTCCTTTAATGGCAAAGAAGATGAAAGCAGAACTAGTAGTCGAGAAGAAACGTTAAAAAGTGGTGGACGAGCAGATGATCTTTTTGGTGTTACTGAAGATTTTGCAAATCAACAATTAAACAATAACAAACAAGAAGATAAAGAACCAAGCGAGTTTTATAATTATAAAATCCCATGGAGCTTGCGTCTTGCCTACGCTGTTAATTACTCTAATGCTGCCAGGCAAAACGAAATATCATCGCATTCTTTAATGTTTTCTGGAGATATTGAGTTTGCACCACGTTGGACTGTTGGTGCGTCTTCTGGTTATGATTTACAAAATCAAGGTTTCACCTATACGCAATTGCGATTTGAACGTGATTTATTAAGCTGGCGAATGAATCTTTCTTGGGTTCCTTTTAGCACACGAAGTTCTTGGAATTTCTTTATTGGTATTAAATCTAGTATATTAAAAGATATCAAATACGAAAAACGTAAAGACTCCGACGATCAGTTGTAATTAGTTGTTAGTTGTTAGTTGTTAGTTGTTAGTTGTTAGTTGTTAATTGTTAGTTGTTAGTTGTTAGTTGAAGAAGAATATTTTCGTTTATCATTCTGAACTTGTCATATGATCTATAAAATATTTGTCATTCTGAACTGGATTAAGAACCTAATACTTGACTTGTATTGCGTAAAATGTAATACTTTAGTACTATCATTCTGAGCTTGTTGAAGAATCTATAAAACAATTGTCATTCTGAACAGGATTCAGAATCCATATAAATAAAAGTTTAATTAAAAGAGATACCAGCTTTCCCAGGTACTAAATATGAAAAAAATAATTACTACACCAAACGCTCCTGCTCCTATTGGACCATACAACCAAGCAGTTCTTTCTGGAAACACCTTATATACTTCTGGACAAATTGCATTACATCCAGAAACTGGAGAATTGGTAATGGACGATATTAAAACGGAAACCAAACAAGTTATGGAAAACATGAAAGCGGTTCTTGCTGCTGCAAACATGACTTTTGAGAACGTTATTAAAACCTCCATCTTTATTAGTGATATGCACAACTTTGCACAAATAAACGAAGTGTATGGTCAGTATTTTGACAACGACTCTGCTCCTGCTAGAGAAACTGTAGAAGTTGCTAATCTGCCTAAGTTTGTGAATGTAGAGATTAGTTGTATTGCTGTTTTGTAGATTTATAAATTTACTTAATACTAAATCAATATGTTTTAACAAAAAAAAGCACTTACAAATTTGTAAGTGCTTTTTTTGTTAAAGATTTATAAATCTCTGCCTACTACATATTTTATTCCACCGTAAGCTTTTTAATTCGTTGTCTTATTCTACTAAATCAAAAGGGCTTATTTATTTTCAACTAACCAATTTGCATAACAAGCCTCTAAAAACGCAACACCATCTTTCTTGTAGTCCTCCGTGAAAAGCGTAAAATGATCTCCTGGATAATAAGTGAATTCTATTTTAGCATCTATTTTCTTCATTTCTTCTTCCAACAGTTTTACGGCATGATGTAAATAAAAGTTATCACTTGTACCCACCGAAATCCTAATTTTTCCGCTAAGGTCTTTTTTTAAATCCTTCCAGTTTTCTTGAAGTAAAAGCGACAAGTCATATCTTTTCCAAAGGGGTAGTGCTTTTTTATTAATAGTTCCATCAGAACTATTATTGATCAATCGAATTCTATTTCCTTCCGCATCATAACCTCCAAAAACCGCATCAAAAGAACGCAATTGCGAACCTCTATAAATCACGTTTTCGGTTCTGTAAAAATCTTTCGCACTAATCACTGGAAATCTTCCTGCTATAGTAACATCTGCTAATAAATTACCTGCTGCGTCATAAAACATATTATCGGTTTCATAGATGTTTTTATTCTGATAATTTCTAAAATCTACCTGATCTGGCGCACTAGACCATGCACCTGCAAAAACCTTTGGATAGTTAATTTGCAACCATAAACTGGTCCAACCACCACTACTATGGCCATGTAATAAATTAGCGGTATTGGTTTGGTACTTCTGGTTTACCGCAGGAATTAACTCTTGTACAAAGGCATCTCCCCAAGGACCATTCACATCACTATTAGCGTATGTAGAATGACCTTCAGAGCAACTTCCATCTAAATAAACCACAATTGTAGGTTGTTCTCCTAGATTGCCTATATGTGATTTTCCTTTACCACTATAATATTTATAATTACCACCAAATCCGGAAATGGTATATACAACGGGATATGTAGCTTCCGGATTTTCATAATAGCCTTCTGGCAGACTTACGGCTGCACTTACAAACATATCCTTCTTATGAAAATCACTTAGCAACTTAGATTTTACGCGCAATTCTTTTAAAAGAGGTGTTTCATTAAATAATGTAGGTGCTACCACTTGATTCGCTTCTATTTTAAAAACCGTTTTAAAGTTCTTATCTAAATCTATGCGAATGGGTTCGGAATAGATATTGCCTGTACTTGTGCCAATATTAGCATCGCCAAGATTTAAGTCGAAAACGGCTTGAACATAATAGGCACCTCTTTCTATATTGGATAATTCTACAGGATACGAAATAGCGTCGTCATTAAAAGTTACGGTTTCCTTTGCTTTTAAATTCTTTACATGCACTCTGTAGACAGGCGTTAATTCCAATCCGACAAAAATATTCTTTGGTGCTTTTTTTTCTTTGGAAAGATATAATAGTACATTACCAGAAAAATCTCCTTTTATTTCCTCTGAAGCGAAACTAACTTCAAATACTTGCGCATTCAAATGGAGTCCAATAATTAAAAAGAGTAAATTAAAAACGCATAATTTTTTCATAAGTGTAGTTTTTTTCAAGGAGTAGGAACTCTAATTATTCCTATTTATTTCCTTATTTAAGATAGATAGCTAAACAAAGCTAACCGTTTAATCTTTCATAATCAAATTTAATAATCCATTTAAAAAAAAATAAAAAATCGGAAAACAACTGTAAATCAACACCTTAAAGAGGTATAACCTTTTTTGGCACGATGCTTGTAATTCACTTGATAAGTTCAACATTAAAACTTACAATTATGAAACAGATATTAGCAATTTTTACAGCACTCCTTTTTTCAGGATTTACTGCAAACGCAAACCCAACCGCCACACTAGATGATATTAACACCAATACAGCTTCGAGAGGTTACGGCAATTCTTTCATATTTGAAGAGCAAGGTGTAGAATTTTCCATCTTTCCTGATGGACAGTTCGATTTTTACATGCGTAATTATGGACCAAACGTAAATATTAACGTAAATCATGGTAATACAAGCATTAGCTTTAACTCTGGTTATGATTACAACGCTTATGTGCAATATGATGAGTTTGGAGCAATAGTACAAATAGAACACGTTCCTGTTTTTTACGATTACTATGGTCGTGTAAATCAAATTGGTAACGTATTTGTAAACTATAACAACTTTGGTTATGTTACACAAGTTGGTGGTTTATACATACATTATAATAGACATAATCGTTTTTCACATCACTCTGGTTTTATAAATGTGTACAACCGTTTTTATGTGTATAGACCTTGGCATGCATATTTTAGAATTCCACAATTCAACCATTGTGTTGTATTCAACAGACCTTACAGACAAAATTACAGACCAATAAGATACCAATACACTAGACCTTTTACAGATAACTACAGACGTAGATCTGCAGTTGCTAGCAGACGTGGAAACACGATTAACAGAAGAAGTGATTTGGCTACTAGAGGAAACGATAGACCTAGAAATAAAGTGCGTGCAAATACCACCAGACCTAGAAGTGGCGTAACTACTTCATCACCTAGAAGCACAACATCAAGACCTAGAGTTACAACCAATACGCCTAGATCGAATAATTCTAGTCCGAGAGTAAAAACAAACACAACAAAACCTAGAAGCACTGGTAGTAAGAGAGCTACAACATCTTCTAATACTACTAGACCTAGAACAACGACTAATACGCCTAGACCAAGATCTACGGTCTCTACAAAGCCTAGAACAAAATCTACTCCTAGAGTAACAACTACACCTAGAAAAAGATCTACTGCATCTACAAATGCTCCAAGATCCAACAGAAAGGTAACTAGTACTTCTTCTAGATCCAATAGAAAAGTTGCTAGCAACACAAGAACTTCAACCTCTAAAAGGGCTACATCAAGCACTAGAAGAGGAAGATAAAATATTGAATTTGGTTAGTTGAAAACCCTATCACCGTTTGCCCCAAAGCAATGTGATAGGGTTTTTCTTTATGGGATACCTTTTAAGGACTATCAAGTTGTTTGTAGTCGGAATTTTTCGGTTGCACTTAAATTTTTAATATTTTAAAGGAATCATTCGAGGCTGGAAAATAAAAATAGAGAAATAGATAATGACGTGCTAACTTCAAAATCTATAAACTAAAACGGGAAAAATTATTTAATTTTTAATAGTTTTTTTACGAGTGCTGTAATGTCTTCAGATAAAGAAAATTTAAGCATTACAAATGCGTACAACAAAGCTACTATTGTACTTTTTACTACTATATTTATAATAGGATGAAAAGGGAACTCCCAGAAATAAAAACCTAAACAAAGTGCAATAATAAGCACTAATGTGTATCCCGTTTTTTTAGTAAATGGGTGGATTTTGAATTTTAAACTAACATACCAAAGTTTTAAACCATCGTAAATAGTAAAAGCAATTAGACTTGCAATAGCGGCTCCATCTATTCCATACTTAGGTATAAGTACATAATTTAAACCTACAGCAAGTACTACAATACAAAAACCGAAGGTTAAAATGACTCTGTAATAATCGGAATTAAAAATAATCGCACTATTATTTCCTAAAAGGTTATCTATTAATTTCACCATAGAAATCACAAAAACAATAAATAAACCTTGACCGTATTCTGGTTTTAAAAGCGCATATAACTGGTTGATATTTACTATAATTAGTACAAAAATAAAACCACCAATTATAAATAAATTTATAGAACTCTTTTTATAGAGTTGCTCTAAATCCCAATGGTTTTTATTGTTTAAATACGATGCGGTTAAAGGGTTTATAATTTGTTGCATTGCTCTAGCAGGAACCGCAATTACAGTGGCAATAAAAATAGCAACACTATAATATGCAATGTTTTCTATTTCTATTAATTCGCCAATCATAAACTTATCTAAATCGAGTAAAACCATAGAAACTGAACCTGCTATAATAATGAGGAAACTGTATTTTATAACGGTTACATAATCAAAAGATTTAGTAAAACTTAACTTAGGAAAGCGAATACTAAAAGCATAAACCATCATGATAAGCATACGTATAATATATACGATGGTTGCTGCGTAAATAAACTCATCTACAGTTAGCTGTTTAAAGTATACCGCGAACAACAAAGCCATGGTACCTAACCTATGGAATGCTTCTCGCATAAAATTACCAAACACAGATTTAAAGTGAATTTTACTCCACGAGAAAAAGATTTCGAAATAAGCAAAGGCTACGGCTAATACAAACATTAACCACGTATAGTCTTTAATAATCTGATTTTCTTTTGCTAACCAACTAGCAATCGTTTCGTAAAAAAGAGAACCTAAAATACCTGCAGGAATAATAACCAATAGAGGTAAAAATAACATGAAGGTTAAAAAGTTATTCTGAAGCCTTCTTGTTTTGTACGATGAGTAAAATTTTATTAATGTGTTGTTTACTCCAAAAATAAGGATTGGCATCATTAAATTTGCTGTCGAAAGCACAAAAACCACTAAACCAAAATAGTCTGCAGATAAAAATGCGGTATATAAAAATAAGGTATTAATTGCTCCAACACCAAAACCTAAATAGGTAATGATGGTGTTTTTAATAGATTGTGAAGCAACTATTCCCATAAATTTTTAATAAATAAAATACTAAATTCTAAAAGGTCGCCTTGGAATTAAACAAACATAATAAAATCTATTAACTATCCAGAATTTTCAAACTAAATCAGCGTGGCCAATTTACTGGTTAGTTCTCTCCTACTATATTTTTGCAATCCTATTGCATGCGATTGTAATGTATTTTCTTGAAATGCATTAAAGTGTGCTAAAATTACACTTTTTAAGTTTTCATAATCCGAATAATCAAAATAGTTTCCTGTGTTGGTTTCAATAATAATTTTTTCGACATCTGACCCCTTTGGACCTATTGCAACTATAGGTCTATTAGAAACCATATACTCAAATAATTTCCCAGGAATAATGCATTTTGTTTCTTCAGAATCGATTTCAATTAACAACAATAACTGAGATTTCTTTTGTAATTTAATTGCTTTATTATGAGAAACATAACCTACCTCACATAAATAGGAACTTAAATTATTAAGCTTAATGCTTTTCAGAACATTTTCGCTAACCGCTCCAACAAGTTTTAACTGAAAATGTTTTCCGAAATCTCCGTTTTCACGTGTTAACTCTTGCAGTACTTTCCATAAAATTTCTGGATTTCTTTTGGCCAGTAAAGAACCAATATGTGCTAAAGTAAACTTTTTATCTAAAGAAATCACTTCGGTTTTCTCTACATCATAACCATTGGTAATTACTGTAATTGGTTGTTCTGTTTTTTCTCGAAACTCTTCTTTTGTAACCTTACTAGTTACTATAATTTGATCTGCTGTTTGCAAAACTTTTCGCTCTAAATCGATGTGTTTTTGCTTCGCTATTTTAGTTAGCTTTAATTCTTTGTGGTAGCCAATGGTTGTCCAAGGATCTCTAAAATCTGCAATCCACTTCACTCCTAGTCTTTCTTTAAGTTGCTTACCTATAAGATGCATACTATGTGGCGGACCAGTAGTAATTACGGTATCTATTTTAAAATCTCTTATGTACGTAGAGAGATATCTTACCGAAGGTTTAACCCAATTTTTTCTTGCATCTGGAATAAAGAAGTTCCCTCTAATAAGTAATAACAAACGTTCCATTAAAGTTTGTTTTTTCACTTCTGGAATTAGACCTTTACTAATAGATTTGGTATTCTTTTTAGAAAGAAATCCAGCTAGTTTATAAGGTTCGCTTATAGGTTGTTTAATAATGATAAGGTCTTTGGAAACCTCACTAATTAAACTTTCATCTACTAATGGATAACTTGGATTTGCTGGAATATAAACAATAGGTTCTACATTAAAATCTGGTAAATATTTTATAAATTTTAGCCAACGTTGTACTCCTGGACCTCCAGCTGGTGGCCAATAATAACTAATAATAAGTACCTTTTTTTTATTCATTTTGTTATTCCAGCGAAGGCAGGAATCTTAAAAATTGAAACTATGCTTTAGATTCCTGCTTTTGCAGGAATGATATTTACTCCTTCTTAAACTTAAAAAACAATCCACCCAGAAGTATCAATCCAAAAAGAATAGAACTCGCAAGTGCTATGCTACTTCCCGTTTGTATTACTTGCGGTTCAAATTTAAATTCAATGGTGTTTTTTCCCACAGGAACTTCCATGCCACGCAATACATAATCTACTTGGTAGTGATCTTCTAAGTTTCCATTAATATAGGCATTCCATCCTTTACCATAATAAACTTCAGAAAACACAGCAAAACCAGGATTTGTATTATTAGACTGGTATTTAATATAGTTTGGTTTGTATTCCTTTAAAGTAATATTGGCTAAAGAATCTACTTTAAAACCTTTGTTTGCTTTAATAGCTTCCGTTTTAAGATACACCGCTTTTCTACTGGTATTCAAACTATCTAAAGCTTTAATTTCTTGGTTTGCAGTTTGCATTTCTTCTAATTCTTCCACAAACCATGCATTTCCATTAGCATCTGTATTGGTAAATGGAAATATTTCACCTTCCTCTTCGGCAATAATATACTTGGTGTTCAGCATATTTAAAACGTTCATATTATTTCTAGCAATATGAAAGTCGAAAAGCTCATTATAACGTTTCAGCTTTGCAGCATGATAACCACCTAAAGAATTATGAAAATACGAAGCTCTTGCTGTACCGTCTGTTATATCGAAAACTCTAAAATGCGTAGTATCTTTAAGTATCTCTACATCTGCTTTATTCGCTTGATATGGTTTTTTTACTTGCAAAGCGGAAACAAAATTATCGTTATTCACGTAACGTCTATCTACAGAAACCAAATCGAAAAGAATTAAAACTGCGAAAGCAACAATTACAAGTGTTTCGGAAAGTTTTTTCTTTAAGAACATAAATATAGTTCCCGCCGAAAGCAATACTAGCACTAGTGTTCTCAAGGTGTCTTGTGTGAATAACATTTTTCTATCATCCCGCAAAGCATCCATAAACATCTGACCATAATTTTGTTTGTAATAGCCATCATTTGCACCTGCAAAATTAAAAGCAGATTTAGATACAAGGAATAAAACAGCAATTCCTGCAGTAATACCGACGGTATATTTTAAGGCTTTCAGTTTTTCTTCGTCTTTTTCAAAACTATTAAACAAACGTGATAAACCAAATATTGCCAAAATAGGAATACATAATTCTAAAATCACTTGAATAGAACTTACCGCTCTAAACTTGTCATATAATGGTATATAATCTATAAAGAAGTTTGTAAGGAAACCTAGATTTTTTCCGTAGGAAAGCAATAAAGACAGTATTGTTCCTCCTACAAGCCACCATTTTAATCTTCCTTTTACTAAGAAAAGCGCAAAAACAAATAAGAATATTACAACTGCACCTACATATGCTGGTGCTTCTACTATTGGCTGACTTCCCCAATATGTTGGTGTTTGTTTCACATATTCTTTAGCTTGCAAAGCAGGAACACCTTGCCCTATAAAAAAGTCATATGATGCAGAATCTTTGCCAACATCTTCGTGGTTTCCTCCTCCTACTATTCGTGAAATATACAGATTAAAAGATTCTAGAAATCCGTAACTGTATTCCGTTATATATTCTTTGGTAAGTCCGGAACTAGCTTCTTTTGGTGAACCATCCGCATTAATAGTTAATTCACTTTTACTTCGTGTACTTTGATTCGCATACTCTTTGGTAGCCATTATACTTGTGGCATTTAATCCTAAAGCTAGCATTACAGCAAGCACTAATAATCCAACAGATTTAAAATAATGAGGTACCAGTTTTTTGTTATAAGCATCGACTAAATAGGCAATTCCTAAAACAATGACCAATAGCATTAAATAGTAGGTCATTTGCGGGTGATTAGCAACTAACTGTAACGCCATTGCAACCGTTGTTAGTAAAAAACCGAGGATATATTTTCGTCTAAATGTGAGAATAATTCCGCTTAAAACTAATGGCATATACCCAATAGCATGCGCTTTACTATTATGACCAACGCCTAAAATTATAATGAGATATGTAGAAAAACCAAAGGCTAATGCACCAAGTGCTGCAAGTTTATAATCTACTTTTAAAACGAGTAAAAGTATGTAAAAACCTATAAAATATAGAAATAGATAATCTGCTGGCCTCGGTAAGAAACGTAAAGCTAAATCTAGCTTTTTTATGTAGTTATGCGGATATTTTGCACCGAGTTGATAGGTTGGCATACCACCAAAAGCACTATTGGTCCAATAGGTTTCTTCCCCTGTATTTGTTTTAAAATCGGTTTGTTGTTTAGACATACCAATATACTGCTTAATATCACTTTGATAAATCTGTTTTCCTTTTAAAACCGGACTAAAATAAGCAAGTGAGAGTAGTATAAAACCAATAAAAACAAGAAAATGAGGAAGTACTTTTTTTATAGAAAATTGCATGAAATGTATATATAACAATAAGTCTGAAAAATAATCATAATTTTTTAAACTTAACCAATTTTAGGGAAGCTAATTATTTTTAGAAAGTATAGATTAAAGTTTATTCTACTTCTTCGTAATCTACATACTCGCCAACATTTTTATTGGAAGATTTATTATCCGGCATTTTATCGATAGTAATCTCGCCTTCATTTTTAGCTTGTTGTGGATTTCTAAAACCACCAAACTGTTCGCCAAACCGCTGTTCAGCTTTTTTAGTGATAAACTTTAATAATATAGGAGCAAATAATCTAGATAAAATCTTCACACCATAATAAATTAAAAGTATGATTAAGATAACTTTTACAACTCCAGTAACAGACGCTAATTGCAACATAAAATCCTTTTTTAACAAAAATACAATTCTTATGTCTTAATTTATGGTATAAATTCTTAAAAAAAGTATAAAATATATATATTTGAACTCAAACAAATTCACAAACATGAAGTTCTTAAAATTCTACTTAGCAATTTTCGCTTTTTCTGTTTCGTTAACCAGTTACTCGCAATACACGGAAGTAATAAACTCTAACAGACCTGGAGTATCTAAAAGCGCCTTTTCTGTAGGCACAAATGTGATACAATTTGAAGCTGGTCCATATATGTTAAACGAAAATCATTCGCGTTTAAACCGTGACGATAAAAGTTTAGGAGTAGATTTCACTGCGAGATATGGCCTTCTTTGGGAACAATTAGAACTTAATATTGAAGGAACCTACCAGTCCACAAAAAGAACTTTTACAAATACGGTTGCTAATGAAGGCAAATTTAGCAATTTTAAAACATTAACTATAGGAGCAAAATATTTGGTTTATGATCCTTACAAAAAAGCAGGAGAAGAAAAACCGAACATCTATAGCTGGAATGCAAACCATAAATTTAAATGGAAATCTTTAATTCCTGCTGTTGCTGTTTATGCTGGCGCGAATTATGATGCTAAAGACAATCCGTTCACTGCCTATGGCGTGGAAGGTTTTAGTCCGAAAGTAATGATTGCCACACAAAATAACTTTGCCGGCGGTTGGGTATATGTAATGAACTTTGTAAAAGATAGAATTGGAACAGACCAATCTGATTTTTCATATATATTAACACTTACCAAGTCTATCAACTCCGAATGGGTGGTATTTGGAGAAGCACAAGGAATAAGTAGTGATTTTTACGCCGATAACTTAATCCGTTTTGGTGGTGCTTATCTTTGGAGCAGAAACTTTCAGTTAGATACCGCTTTAACGCTAAATACTAAAGATACACCGTCTGTTTTCGGAGTAACTATTGGTGCTTCTTACCGATTAGATTTTCATCAAGATAAAGAGATTGATAATGGCGGAGAACTTGGTGATGGCTCTAAGGCAAAAAAGAAGAAAAAAAGTAAAGAAGATAAAAAGTCTAGAAAATCTAAAAAGAACAACAGACAAAAGCAAGAACAGAATTTTGATGAAGAATAAAGCACTATTGATTTTATGATTACCATAAAACAAGTACATACAAAGAAAGAGTTTAAAGCATTTGTTAAATTTCCATTCCAGCTTTATAAAGATTCTAAATATTGGGTTCCACCAATAATTTCGCAAGAAATAAAAACGTTCGACAAAAACGAAAACCCTGTTTTTAACGATGCAGACGCGTATTTTTTTCTAGCCTATAAAGGCGAAGAAATTGTAGGTCGTGTTGCAGCTATTATTAATTGGTTAGAAGTTAAAAACCAAGGCGAAAAGAAAATGCGTTTTGGCTGGTTCGATTATATAGATGATTTTGAAGTATCAAAAGCGCTTTTGGATAAAGTGACTGAAATAGGTAAAGCACATAATTTGGAATATGTGGAAGGTCCTGTAGGATTTTCTAATTTAGATAAAGTTGGTGTTTTAACCGAAGGCTTTGATGTAATTGGTACTATGATTACTTGGTACAATCATCCGTACTACGTAAATCATTTAGAAAATCTTAATTATCGTCCGGAAAAAGAATGGATAGAAAGTAGATTCCCTTTTAGCAACATTGACCCCAATTCTTTTACAAAAGCGAATACCTTAATTAAAAAGCGTTATCAAGTAAGTGTTCGAAACTTTACGCAAACTAAAGATGTCATGCCTTATGCAGATGAAATGTTTGATTTATTTAACACTTCTTATTCCTCGTTAGCTTCTTTTGTGGAGATTACCGACATTCAAAAAGCATATTTTAAAAAGAAGTTTATCAGCTTTATAAATCCAGAATACATAAAATTTGTTTTTGATAAAGACGATAAAATGATTGCTTTTGCTATTCTTATGCCTTCATTTGCTAAAGTATTGCAAGAAATTGAAGGGAAACTTTTCCCTTTCGGTTTTTTAAAAATGTTAAAAGCTAAAAAAGAGAGCAAGGATATTATTTTCTATTTAATAGGAATTGCTCCAGAATACCAAAACAAAGGGATCACCGCTATCATATTTAATGAGTGCTACGATACCCTTAAAGATAAAGGTATTGAAAACTGTATTAGAACTCCAGAATTAGCAGATAATATTGCTATTCAACAAATCTGGAAACACTTTGATCCCGAAATTATAAAACGTAGAAAAACGTATAGGAAGGAGATTGAATAAAACGAATTATAATATAGTAGCGAAGCAATTTGATTCTTTGCTACTCTCCTATTTAAAAACTACAGTAAAAGCTTTGCAGAAATGTAAAGCTTTTTTTATTGCCATGTATGGAAGATTTTTAATAGATGATTTCAGATTAAAAATTAATTGGATTATTTAGATTCAAAAAACCGTACGCCTGAAGTAAAAATAGTGTACCGAAAAGTGTGCCTTAAAAAGCATAAATCCATTACATACTCGATTCTTCTGAAGTTTTAGTTTTAAGAGAAAACCTTTGTGAAGTATTACAAAACCTTATAAAACAAAAAAGCCTCACATTTCTGTGAAGCTTTAAGTGAGCCCTTCAGGATTCGAACCTGAGACCGCCTCCTTAGAAGGGAGGTGCTCTATCCAGCTGAGCTAAGAGCCCGTAGATTTTAAAATAAGGTACACCTCTAGCCTATTTAAAATAGTGTGCCTAAAAGTGTGCCTTTTATTTTTTCATCAATATTAGTTGACAACTACTTTTGTCTTTTACTAAGACCTCAACAATTACTTCTTTAAATGTACACTGATTAACTTTAGATTTTAGATAACTGTAATGAGATGACTCAAATTCGCAAATTACGCTATAGAGTATATCTCCATTATATTGTAAAATTGGATTACCTGAAAAAGGTACTCTAAATAGAGTTTCAAAATCTCCTTTTATATACTTGTAGTTTTCAAACTCTAATCCATTACTAAAAGTTGATTTTAAAGTTTGAAGATTAAATTCGTTTAACTCATACTGTTCCCCAATCTTAAAGCGAAATTCTTTTAATAAGGAATTACACATACCTTAATTAAAAGTATATTGATACTGATAACTTTGTTGGCTTATAGTTTCTTGATGAACATTAACACTATCTACTGAACCATAAAAACGCATTTCAGCTTGAGAAGAATCTTCTATATAAAAATCCAACTCAAAACTTGCTGTATTTTCTGGAATCTCTACACTAACTATATTTTGAGTATAATCGAAATCTGAATTAATTGTCGACTCTGTACCATCTTCTAAAGTCAATGTCGTTGTTAACCCTACAGATACCCAACTTTCAAGAGTTCCTGTTGTAAACTCTAGTATATGAGATTGACTAATGTGTTGTTCTTCTCCCTGATTGTCATCATCACTAGAACAACCTACTAATGACAAAATCGCTATTAATGTTAAAAAGATATTCTTCATAATTTAGTATTTATTATTTATTAGTTAATTGATTTTTATTAAAATGGCAAGTCATTATCTGCTTCATCTAAAAAGCTAACAGGTTCTTGCTGTGTTTGTGTTTGATTTGTAGGCTGTTCACTATTCACAAGCTCTATTCTCCAACCTTGAATAGCATTAAAGTATTTTGCTACACCTTCAGGATTAATCCATTCTCTACCCCTTAAATTAAGTGCTATTTTCACTTCTTGACCTACGACAAAACTATCTAGTAAATCACACTTATCTTGTATGAACTCTACTAAAATATGTTGAGGATACTGTTCTTCTGTGGTAATAACAACTTCTCTTTTCCTGAAGCCATTGCTCCCTATGTTTTGAACATCATTTAAGACTTTTATTTTTCCTGTTAATTCCATAGTTTTTATTTAAAATGGTAATGGTAAAATGTATTTATAATACAAATCCATCTCCTTTATGTTTTCATCTACATTTCGTTTAGCATTAATTTTTTCTAAACGCCAACCATATAAATGATGTTTATATTCATTAATTCCTTCTGAGTTTTTCAGCTCTCCTCCTGTTAGTCTTGCAAATACTTTCACAAACTGACCTACACATAAATTCTCTAAGTGTTTTACCCTTCCATCTGTAAAAACTACTTGAAGTTCACTACAACAGAAATCATCAATAGACAGTACTATTTCACGTCTTGAGTATGCTCTTTTAGTTTTCGTTTTTTTAAAAATCTCTAGCGCGTCAATTGATTTTATTGTTCCTTCAAAATGGATAGCTTTAGCTTCCTCTATAATACTCATATATTTAAGTGTGTACTTAAAATCTTCAGGGTTTAATGTTAATTTATCTATCTTTAAATTGAAGTGCGTAAGCTCTCTACTATCATAAAAGACAGCTGAAAATAATTGATATTCATTTTTGTTTTTATGCTGATAGTCAAACCAATTTTCTCTTCCTAAAACATTATCTTGAACTAACTTGTAATTGTTTAGTTGTTGTTTAAAATATGTTTCTTTATTATAAAGTTTGCTTAAAATCGACATCTTACCATATAAGACCTCAAAATCCTTTTTTACTAAAACCTCTACCGAATTCAGCTTAGAAGCATATCTTTTATCAGCTAGTATTGTAACTGTATCTTCACAGAGACCTCTGTACCTTTCTAGCCATAACACTATAGTCTTCATTTTACAAACACTTTTAGTGCTGAATGTATTGTATTCACAAATCGGATTGGAAACATCTAAATGATTCCTGTATTCTGAAGTGCTTTCTTTGTTTTCATCTTTGCTAATTTCATCCATTCTCTTTTATACTTTTATTTATAAGTGACTTTCAAAACGAAATTTTTTGAGATAGTTTTTTAGGAATTCAATAACCTCAAACTGTTCATTCTCCATTATAAATAATGATTGTTCTTCTGATGAAATAACAACGAAGTCTATTTCATTAACATTTGTAGTTAGTATTCTTTTTGGAAAAAAAACATCTACTTTTCTAGTAAAAAGGTTCTGTTCAGAAATGGTTAAATGGTCAATAACTATCCTATACGGAACTTTAAGCCCTTTAAATGTTCCGAAAAGGAATGCTAAACTAATTAATATGTATATAAAATTACTTGTTAGATTACCATCACTATCTACATCCTTAGAGCTCTCATGTAAAACTACTAAAACTGGAAATGCAATCAAGGCGACATAGAAATAACTAGATATAAGATATTTGTGCAACATTTTTAAATGATTTACATTTCTAAAAACTAGCTTATCTTTAGAACTCTTACCCCTATCTAGTTCATAAGAACAAAAACTATCTGACTCTAAATTTATCTGCTCTTTAATACTACTCAATTTATGTTCTAAACTGAAATGAAAATCAGCTTCTGTTATTCCTGTATTTTGAAATTTTGAAATTTTTACTTTCATAGTATTTTATTTATAAACTTTGAAATTGCCATAAACACTTATAGATAATAGATTTAACAAACATACTTATTTTATCATTTATGATAACCAAAACACTGTACTTAATTATCATTTTTGACAACTACATAATATGTGTTTTAAAATGGATGATAAAGACCAACTTCAAATAGCAATTGGAAAGCGAGTTAAAATGTTAAGAGAAAAGCAAGGAATTGCTCAACAAGACCTTGCTGCTAAATGTAATATTGAAAAATCTAACTTTAGTCGTTTAGAAGCTGGTGGAACCAATCCTACTTTATACACTTTAAAAAGGATTGCTGATAATTTAGGAATTACTTTATGTGACATTGTAAACCTAGAGGATAAAAAGTAAGATTTAGCTATTAATACTAATCTATAGGACTTTCAAACTGAAAATTTCCACCTAAAAAGTCTACTCACACACTCTTTCATACATCAACAAAAGACAAAAAGTCCCACTTTTTCCAATTCACTATATATAGAAAAGTAAAAAAGAGGACTACTTTATCAATCCATTATCACTAAAACTATAAAAATCATCTTTAGTTACTATTAAGTGGTCTAACAGTACTATATCTAAATACTGACCTGCCTGTTTTAGCTTTTGAGTGAGATTTTTATCTGCTTCACTTGGTGTTAAATTTCCACTTGGATGATTATGAGCAATAATAATGTTTGAAGCATTACATTTAAGTGCAACACTAAACACTAATTTTGCATCTACCACAGTAGCAGAAACACCTCCTTTAGAAAGTGGATAAACACCTAAAATCTGGTTACTTCTATTCATCATTAATATCTTAAACTCCTCTTGTAATTCTATAGTAGAATCACTCCAACAAGCTCTTATAATATCATAAGACTGCTTACTATTACTTATTTTTAGCCTATCACTCCTGTTATTTGAGTATGAGACACTTATTTCTGAAATTTTCATGATAATTATTTTTTTTATATACCTTAGAAAAAGAAGCTTCTTTCTCAAATACTTCTTAGAAAGTCTTCTACAAAGTTTCATAATATAACTTACCATCTATGTCAAGCAATAGTATAGTACTTTGACACAAGTGGTATTTTTTATTTTTAACTCTATTATTCTTAAAGAAATTTACACTTGAACTTTAACATTTCAATCAATTAGGCGTATTTCAACCGACCTTCAAGATTAATAATATATCCTTATATTAATAGTGTAAACTAGCTACAGTTAGACTATCTTTTATTTATGAAGGTATAAGCAATCAAGCACAATATTGTAAGGGTATTTTAAAACTCAAAAAAAAAAGCCCAATCTATTTACATAGACTAGGCTTATATTTTTACTCTGCATGCTCAAGAATACCATTCTGTGAAAACACATCAGAATTAGCTATAATATTATGTTTAGGCACAAAAGTTTCTTGCTTTGGCTTTACAGCATCTTCTGTAACATAAACCCATCTGTGGGATAATGTAATTTCCTCTCCTGTTTCCTTTACAACATATTCAAAAGGCTCACAGTCTTCTTTAATGATGCTTCCTGGCATTTCTGTACCAATAAGTCCAGTACATACCTGCTCATCAAATGTTGAAGGTATATAAGCTTTCTTGGCAGTAGCATAAAAGTTACCTGTAACCTTGCTTAATACCATTTCAATGCCTCCTTGTAGTTCCAAAACGAAGAATGAAGTACCATCCTCTTTCTGTCTCTCTTTGTAATTTACGATTCTAACCATGTTTCTAAAAGTTTTTGAGTTGTAGTATACCACACACAGAAAATCAATTACCAACAGCATATAAATCTCAACTATCACCTTGAATTTATTAACTCTGCCAGAAAATCTTCTTTACTATATAAAATGGTAGGGGCATCTTTATCCCCAGAACTTAGTGGGGGTTTTGCACAAGGTATCTTAAGCTCTCACAAAGCATTTAAAAAATATATTTTCCAAAAATTTTTTATGACAAAATTTCTAATTAGATTTAGACAATCTTTGACAAGAACTAATTTGACTACCAAATGATACTCTCTGAATTACTAAAATCTAAAAGAGAAACTAAAAACCTGTTACTGCGAGAAGTAGCTTCTATGATAGACACAGATACTGCCTTAATAAGTAAAATTGAAAAAGGAGATAGAAAACCCACCAGAGAGCAAATAGACAAATTGGCTATTGCTTTAGATATTGAGCATAGTAAACTTTTAAAGTTGTGGTTAAGTGAAAAAGTATATGAAGGTGTAAAAGGAGAAGATTTAGCTATCGAAGCTGTTAAACTGACTTTAAAAAGATTGAAAAACGAAGAAGAGTAATCTATGAATAGTAAAGAAATACAAAACAATGTTCAAGCTATAGTTGATAATTTTTCTAAGGAAGAGTTTATCTATGATTTTTTAATGGCTTATGGTGTTACTAAAACCGTAACAACCATGCTTAAAAAAGGAGATTACAACCTTTCTAAAATTGAAGGTGAAGTCCTATCTAAAAACAAAGTCTTTTTTAAAGTTGAAGAATCTGGTAAACTTCTTAGTTCCATTGATACTATTTCTAAAGAAGATAGAATACTCAAACACAAACCAAAGTTTGCTATACTAACAGACTACAAACAACTTGTAGCTAAAGATTTAAGGTTTGGCACAACTAAAGACATTCAAATAAGTGAATTAGCCAATCATCATAGCTTTTTTCTACCTCTTTCAGGTAGTGAGGTTTACAACTCTAGTAACGACAATCAAGCAGATAGAGATGCTGCTTATAAAATGGCTTTACTTTATGATTATCTAAGGGATGAAAATCCTGAAATTTACAAATCAAAAGAGAGCATACACAGTTTAAATATTTTCTTATCTAGATTATTATTTTGCTTCTTTGCTGAGGACACAGAGATTTTTGATGAAGACAGTATTTTTACTAATACTTTAGCACAGCAAACTAACCCAAATGGTAGTGATACACATGTTTTTTTAAATGACCTTTTCAAAAGGCTTAATACTGAAAAAAAAGATGGCTTACCGGATTACCTAATAGATTTCCCTTATGTTAATGGAGGTCTGTTTAAAGACCCTATTAAGAGCCCTAAATTTTCATCTAAAGCAAGAAAAGTGCTTTTAGAGTTGGGAGATTTAGACTGGAAAGACATTAACCCAGATATTTTTGGGTCTATGATTCAAGCTGTGGTTATAGATGAGTATCGTAGTGACTTAGGAATGCACTACACCTCTGTTCCTAATATCTTGAAAGTGATTAAACCTTTATTTTTAGATGAGCTTTATGAAGAATATGAAAAACACCAAAATAGCATACCACAATTAAGAAAGCTTATCAATAGAATCTCAAAGATTAAGTTTTTTGACCCTGCCTGTGGTAGTGGTAACTTCTTAATTATTACCTATAAAGAAATAAGAGTTTTAGAGATTGAAATTTTAAAACAAATTATAGACTTATCTCCTACTCCTCAATTAGAGTTTACCCAAATACGCTTATCTCAATTTTATGGTATTGAACTAGA
The DNA here is from genome assembly GCF_053601555.1 of Lacinutrix sp. MEBiC02595. Taxonomy (NCBI): domain Bacteria; kingdom Pseudomonadati; phylum Bacteroidota; class Flavobacteriia; order Flavobacteriales; family Flavobacteriaceae; genus Lacinutrix; species Lacinutrix sp. MEBiC02595. Next base: position 51,757 of record NZ_JBSHNU010000246.1, read on the forward strand.
TGACTTTGCACATGAAATGGCAATACTAGCTCTATGGCTTGCAGAACACCAAATGAATAGAATCTTTGAAGAACAGCTATTTGACTATGGTAAGTCTGAACCAATACTACCTTTAAAAGAAGCAGGGCAAATAAAACAAGGAAATGCTACTAGAGAGAACTGGAAAGAAGTTTGCCCTATTGATTTGGCAAGTGAAGTTTACATCATTGGAAACCCTCCTTATCTAGGAGCAAGACTCCAAGATGCTGAACAGAAAAAAGATATGAGTATTGTTTTTCATTCCATTAAGGGCTATAATAATATGGATTATATAGCTTGTTGGTTTTATAAAGCAAAGGAATATATAAATGGGTTCAATGCTAGAGTGGCATTAGTTACTACTAATTCTATTTGCCAAGGAGAACAAGTGGCTTTAATATGGCCACATTTAATTTCTGAACAAATTGAAATAGACTTTGCTCACCAATCCTTCAAATGGACTAACAATGCAAAAGGTAATGCAGGTGTTACAGTAATCATAGTTGCACTTAGAAATACTTCTAGTGAAACTAAACACCTTTTTACGGATAACCTTAAAAAAATTGCGAAAAATATTAACCCATACTTATTAGATTCCACTAACATAATAGTTAAGGGAAGAAGCAAACCTATTTCAAATTTCCCAGAAATGAATTTTGGAAATATGGCTAATGATGGCGGATTTTTAATTTTAAATAAAGAAGAAAAAGATGATTTAATATCTCAAAATTCAAAGACAAAAGAATATATTAAAGACTTTATAGGCAGCTTAGAGTTTGTAAGAGGAAGTAAAAGATATTGTTTATGGTTGGTAAATAATTTAGATGAAGCAAAAAACATTCCTAAAATAAAGAATAGGATACAAAAGGTTGAAGAAATTAGAGAAAAGAGTAAAAGAGAAGCTACTAAAAGATTAGCTAAAACACCTCATTTATTTGGTGAAATAAGACATCAAAACTCAGATTCTTTAATAATCCCTAGGCATTCATCAGAATCAAGAGATTATATTCCTATTGGCTTTTTAAACCCTGAAACTATTATAGCTGATTCTGCAATGGCTGTATATAATGCTCAATCATGGCTATTTGCTGTTTTAACAAGTAGAATGCATATGGTATGGGTAAAAAATATTGGAGGCAAATTAGAAACAAGGTATAGATATTCTGCTAAATTGTGCTATAATACATTTCCTTTCCCAGACCTTAATAACAAACAAAAAGAAACTTTAAATCAATATGTATTTGATATTTTAGATGAAAGAGCTAAACATACAGGTAAAACTATGGCTTGGTTATACAACCCAGACACCATGCCTGAGGGGTTAAAGCAAGCACATAAAAACCTAGATGAAGCCATAGAGAAGTGTTATAGATTGCAAGAATTTAAAAATGACACAGAGCGTTTAGAGTACCTTTTTAAGCTCTATGAAACTATGATAAAAAAGGACACGCTATTTGCTAAACAAAAGAAAAAAAGAAAGACCAAAAGTAAAAAATAAGATATGCCTAATTTAGTAGAAGTAACCTATAAACAAACAGGACAAAGTAAAAAAACAAATCCTTTTGGTATGCGAGAAATGCAAGCAGAAGCATTTAAAGCAAACTCTGCACAGTATTTACTAATTAAAGCTCCACCTGCTTCTGGTAAGTCTAGAGCTTTAATGTTTATTGCTTTAGAAAAGCTACATAAACAAGGCATTAAAAAAGTGATAGTCGCTGTTCCAGAAAAAGCTATTGGTGCTTCTTTTGGTACTACAGAATTAAAAAAATATGGCTTCTTTGCAGATTGGTCCCCAAATCCTAAATACAATTTATGTACTCCTGGACCAGAAAAAAGTAAGGTAACTGCTTTTTTAGAATTTTTAGATACGGAGGAAAAAATCCTTATATGCTCACATGCTACTCTACGGAATGCTTTTAAAGGCTTAGATGAAGAAAAATTAAATAATACTTTAGTGGCTATTGATGAGTTTCATCATGTTTCTGCTGAAGGCGATAACAGATTAGGTGAAGTTTTAAAAAACATCATGGCTAAATCTAGTGCTCACATTGTAGCTATGACAGGTTCTTATTTTAGAGGTGACAACATACCTGTACTAATGCCAGAAGATGAAGCAAAGTTTACTAAAGTAACCTACAACTATTACCAACAGTTAAATGGTTATGAATTTTTAAAATCTTTAGGTATTGGCTATCATTTTTACACAGGTAGATATTATAAAAAACAACCTGATAAAGAAATGTCTGCTTTAGAAGAAGTTTTAGACCCTAATTTAAAGACAATTGTTCATATACCAAGTGTAACCTCAGCAGAATCTTCAAAAGAAAAGCATGATGAGGTAGCACATGTTATTGACGTATTGGGTGAAATAGATTATCAAGATGAAAAAACTGGAGTTATTTATGTAAAAAGTAAAAAAGCAAACAGAACACTTAAAGTTGCCAACTTAGTAAATGATGACCCAAAATCAAGAGACAAGATTACAGCCTATTTAAGAGAGGTTAAAGCTCCAGAAGATATAGACATTATTATTGCTTTAGGTATGGCAAAAGAAGGCTTTGATTGGCCTTATTGCCAGCATGCTTTAACTATTGGTTATCGAGGTTCATTAACAGAAATTATACAAATAATTGGTAGAGCAACTAGAGATAGTAATAACAAAACTCATGCACAGTTTACAAATTTAGTAGCTGAACCTGATGCAGAAAATGATGATGTGAAAGTTGCAGTAAACAATATGCTTAAAGCTATTACAGCATCATTATTAATGGAACAAGTATTAGCGCCTAATTTTAAGTTCAAATTAAAAAGAGATGATGAAGATGAAAGCGAAGATGATGAGTTTACAATAATTATAAACCCTAAAAATGGAGGTTTCAAATTACCTACTTCACAAAGAGCTAAAGATATCATTGAAACAGATTTAAATGACCTTAAGGCTAGAATTTTACAAGATGACCAAATGCTGAAAGCAATGCCTGGTAATTTAAATGCTGAAACGATAAACACCATTCTTATACCTAAAATAATAAGAGAAGTTTATCCTGATTTAGATGAAGAAGACCTAGAAGCTGTGAGACAACATGTGGTTTTAGATTCTGTAATTAAAAATAGCACTATAGAAGAGCAAGGAGATAAAAAGTTTATTAGAATGGCTAATAGTTTTATCAACATTGATGATATACATATAGACTTAATTGACCAAGTAAATCCATTCCAAAAAGCTTTTGAAATACTATCTAAAGCTGTTACTGCTCAAACCTTAAAATTAATAGATGACCACATACAGTCTACTAAAATTGAAATGACTGAAGAAGAAGCCATTTTACTATGGCCTAAAATAAAAGATTGGGTTACAAAAACAGGAGAGCAACCTAACCTACAAGCTTTTGACCATAAAGAAAAAAGAATGGCAGAAGCTATCATTTTCTTAAGAGAATTGAAACGTAAAAGGATGCAAGATGAGTAAAAAGAAGCCAACACTAGATGACATCTTTAATGATGATGAGTTTGGACTATTAGATTCAAAAGCAAAAACTTCAACTGTAAAAACTGAAGAAGACAGACTCATAGATTCTTTTGAAGAGATTAATATATTTATAGATAAGAATAATAGAGAACCTAATAAATCTAGTATGTCTGAATATGGACTTCTAGCTGTACTTAAAAACTTTAGAGAAGACGATACAAAGAAAAAAATAGTAAAGCCATTTGATAGACACAATTTGTTAGGCTATGTAGAAATGGAAAAACAAAGTTTAGAAGACATTTTAAATGATGATGATTTAGGTCTATTAGACACAGATAAAGACCTATCTATTTTCACTTTTAAACATACACCAAAACAAGAAGATAGAGCTGATGCAGACTTTATAGCACAGAGAACTCCTTTAAAAGAAAAAGACTTTAAGCCTTATGAAGGTCTGTTTCAAAAGGTACACAAAGAAATAAAAGAAGGCAAGAGAGAAATTAAGCCTTACAAAAACACTGAGAAGAACCTTCATGTAGGCAACTATTACATTATGGATGGTATTCTACTTTATTTAGAATCTGCTAACCTTGAAGAGTCAGAAATAGAATTGAAATCTGGGAATAGAATTAGACTTGAAGGTAGAACAAGAACTGTTTTTGAAAATGGCACATATAGCAACATGCTATTCAGGTCTTTAGGCAAGCAAATTCAAAAGAATGGTAAACTTATAACCAACTCTAATGATTATGCAGAAAATGAACTGTTTGTAAACTCAGGCTTAGTAAAAGAGGAGGATGTTCAAACAGGTTGGATTTATGTTTTAAAGTCTAAGTCTATAGACCCAAAAATTTCTAAAATCAAGGATTTATATAAGATTGGTTTCTCTAGTAACTCTGTTGATGATAGAATAAAAAATGCAAGAAAAGAAGCTACTTATCTTTATGCAGATGTAAAGAAAATAGCAACCTATAACGTTTATAATAGAAATGCAGATAAACTTGAGAACCTGTTACACAGATTTTTTGCAAGTACTTGTTTAGATATTGAATTCACTAATGAGAAAGGACAACGCATAAACCCTAGAGAATGGTTTGTTGTCCCTTTTGAAGTTATTGATGAAGCTGTACAGCTTATTATAAATGGGAATATTGTTAATTATACCTTTGATGCAAGTAGCAAGTCTATAAAACTAAAAGATGAGTAAAGAAGAGAAAAAAAAACTTTCTTATTTAGAAAATAGAGGTTAGTATCTTTTTGTAAAAGAAGATGGTAAACCTAATGTGTTAAGATCTAAAGAGGAATTTGATAATTATCTAAAAGATAACAACTATTACATTGATGATTAATATATATTTTAAGTTTTAAAGTTATGAAGGAAGAGAAAACTTTGGTTATAGTTGAGAAATTAAACACCTCAGAGAAAGAAGAAATTTTAGCTTGGGCTAAAAATGTTAAAGAGATTCAGAATGATAAAAATCTTAATGTTAAAGACAAGATAAAGTCTCTAAAAGAACTCGACAATAAAACAGCTTTTATAAGTCTTGGAAAAATAATAAAGACCAAGACTAAGAAATCTTGGAAGAATGCTTCTTGGGCTAAAAGACTAGGTGTTATTGGAGCTAGTGGTGCATTACTTACAGTTAGTGGCTCTGGTGCAGGAATAGCAGCACTTGGAGGAGCAATAGGATTACCTCTATTTTTAGTAACTGCTGCAGGAGGTACTTTGATAGGAACATTAATAGATGAGTTGAGTAAAAACAAGAAATAAATGCCAGAAACCTTCAAGACAATAAAAGCTTCAGAGTTCTTTAAACTAATAGATAATGACTCTATTAAAGAGACTTATGATCATATTAAAGACAACAACATAGTTTTAAAACCATCAACTAAGTACTCTTTGTTAGTAAATGATGACCCCTTTCCTCCTAAAGACTTTATTAGGATTATTGCTAAACTTAAAGGTTATAGTATAGATGAATCGACTTTATATGGAGGAAAAGCTAACAAGCCTTTTGAAAAGTTAGGATACACTATAGACAACAGCAAGAAGACTAGCAAAGAAAACTTAAAGATTGAGTTTGCAAAATGGTTATTAAAAAATGGAGCTGAGTCTTACAGACAATACTATGGTAACTCATTAGAAGAAATAGAAATAAAGTTAGATGAAATCAATAGTTTTTTTCCTACTAGAGACCTATTTAGTGTAGTTCATGGAAATTATGAAGAACTAAAATCTTTTTTAACTAAAAACATCTATGGTGAAAATCGTAAAAAAAATACAGCGTTTTTCGATTATGATGAGTTAAAAGGAAATGGCAGACCTAAAGCTGTATTAGGTAGGAGTAACTATTTTATATTTTTAGATGGTAAGATGAAAAAGGACAAAGTAAATACAATAGATAAGCAACTTCTAAGGACATATTGGGCTAAATACAAAGACTATTTTAGATTACCTGATTCAGAGCATACTGAGAAGTATAAGTGGTCTGTACTTAAACAAGTCTACAGTAATTGGGATTGGGATGCGGAGAACAAGCCTCAAATGTTTAAAGATGCTTTTAATGTGTCTGGACCAAAAAACCTATGGCTTAGTGGTAATTTTTATCCAATAGAGCATACCAATTGGATGTTTCAAAATTTTAGATCAGAAACGGAGAATGCCATCTCTACCCTACTCAATGAAGGTCTACCACTAATAGATAGAATTAATAATTTTATTAATTTTTATGACACTAAATTACCTGAACTACAAGAGCTTATACCTGATAAAAAAATAAAGTATCACAGTCATAATGATTTAAGGGCTATTGCCCTATACCTTACTTTACAGCACCCAAAAAAATATTTCTTATTTAAATATGGAATGGTAAAAAAGTTTTACCAGAAAATGGAACTCCCTACGATTAAAGCGGGAAATAAAGAAAATTTAGGAACATACTTAGACATTTCTAATCAAGTATTAGAGTTTATAAAAGAAGACATAGAGTTCTCTGATGAATATAAAGAATTTACAGAGAAAGATAATAATTATGATGATGATAGTTTACACTTACTAACACAAGATTTTATATACACTGTAGCTAATCATTTTAATGATAAAATCAAGTATTGGAGAATTGGCTCTAATGATGGAGATCATTCTTATTCTAAAGAAATGCTTTCTGATGATTATATTGCTTTAGGCTGGAATGATATCGGTGATTTAGCTGCTCAAAAGATAAAGACTAAAGAAGAGGTTTCTGAACTATTAACCAAACACAAACAGACTTTTGGAAGTGAAGGAGTTAAAACTAGAAAAGCAGGAGAAATATTTGACTTTTACTTAAATGCAAATAAAAATGACATCGTAACCTTAATGAATGGAAACTCTGTTATTGCAATTGGTAAAATAATAGACAACTATAAGTACAATAAGAATTATCCTTTTGCACATAGTAGAAGCATAATTTGGTTAAAAAAAGATGTAAAAAATTTCACTTTAAATGATGGTATTCGTACTACTTTTTATCCTTTAACAAAGAAGGAAACAAAAGATAAGATTAATAAGTTCCTCATTCCTTCCAATGGAGATGACTTTTCTAATGGGGATGACTTAAAAACAAACAGCATGGACTTAAAAAAACACTCACTAAATCAAATTTTATATGGACCTCCAGGAACTGGTAAAACATATAAAACAAAAAAAATAGCTGTAGAGATTATAGAAAATAAAGAATACTCTGATTCTCTCGATGATAGAGAAATTATATTAGCAAAATATGATACTTATGTAAACTCGGGTAATATACATTTTACCACTTTTCACCAAAGTTTAAGTTATGAAGATTTCATTGAAGGTATAAAACCTGAAACTTCAGATAACCAAGTAATCTATGATGTAAAAGATGGTATTTTTAAAGAAATTTGTAATAAAGCTAAAGTAAAACAAGAATCTAATTTTGAAGATGCTTATCAAAGCTTATTAAATGAAATAAGCGAAATTACTGATGATTATTTGCTACTTAAAACTCCAAGAAAGAAAGAATTTAGGATTAATATAAATAGTAATAATAATCTAAATTTATACACCTCAAAAGATATAAAAAAACAAGGAACTTTAACTAAAGATAAATTATTAAAACAAATTAATGGTTTTGATGTGTTTGATGGATGGGGAGGTTATGCAAGTAGTATTATAGAGTATTTAAAAACTAAGCACCATTTAACTACAAAAATTAAAGATAAAAAGAAAGGAAACTACGTATTAGTCATAGACGAAATAAACAGAGGAAATGTATCTGCAATCTTTGGAGAATTGATTACACTTATTGAAACAGATAAGAGATTAGGAGAAAAAGAGTCAATTAGTGTAACTCTACCCTACTCTAAAAGCTTATTTTCAGTACCTAACAACGTTTACATTGTTGGAACAATGAATACTGCTGACAGGAGTGTTGAAGCTTTAGATACAGCTTTAAGGAGAAGATTTTCTTTTGAAGAAGTTTTACCAAAACCAGAACTTCTAAATGAGCTTAACTATCAAGAAGTTAATCTTGAATTATTGTTAGATAGAATTAATCAAAGAATTGAGTTATTAGTAGATAAAGACCATCAAATAGGTCACTCCTATTTTTTCAATATTAATACATTAGAAGACTTAAAACTTGTTTTCAAAGATAGTATCATACCTTTATTAGAAGAATACTTTTATGGTGATTTTGGTAAGATAGGCTTAGTGTTAGGAGAAAGATTTGTAGAACAACAGGCTATTAAAAACAAAACAATCTTAGCTCCTTTTAAAGCATATGATGAAATAGATTTTGTTACAGATAAAAAGATTTTCAGAATAAAACCTATTGATAACATGGAAGATTCAGACTTTATATCTATTTACAATAACTAATGCCAAACAAGAACCTCATACAAGTTTTTGAATATCAGAAATTAAGATTTACTGATGACAATGGTTTCACTGAGAGCCATTTTAAGTCATTAGTAAAGTTTAATGAAGAAGGCAATAACAAATACTTTAAGACTATTTATAATGGCATTCAGTTTGTTAGCTATGTAGGTGTTATACAAATAGGTGGTTTAACTATAGAGATACTCCCAAAGGCAGATAAAAACAATGAAACTTCTCAACAAGAAAAAGACACTTGGCAAAGTGTTTTACTTCACATGCTTAAAGTGTGTAAGAAAATTCAAGTTGAAACTGTTTCAGAAACACAACTAAAAAAAAGATACCATTCTATTCTAGAAGCCTACTTTACAATGTATCTAGAAGAAGTTGAGCAGCTAATAAAAAGAGGCTTAATTAAAAAATACAGAAGAACTCAAACTAATCAGTTAGCTCTTAAAGGAAAACTGTTGTTTGCACAAAATTTACAAAAAAACACAGTACATAAAGAACGATTTTATTGTGAACATCAAGTCTATGACAAAGACCATTTAATACATCAGATTTTACTTAAAGGTCTACAAGTTCTAGACTCGTTTGACAACTCTCATTTATCCGATAAAACAAACAAGTTACTATACCAGTTTGATGCTGTAAAGCGCATTGAAATAAGCGCTAAACACTTTAAGAAAGTAAGTTTAAACAGGAAGTCTCAACCTTATGAAAGAGCTTTAAACATAGCTAAAATGCTAATCCTTAACTACTCTCCTAATATTAGTTTTGGTCAAGACAATATGCTTACTTTACTATTTGATATGAATGTACTTTGGGAAGAATACATTTTTAGAATTTTAAACAAACATAAACCTGAAAATTTTCAAGTTTCTTTTCAAAACTCAGATACCTTTTGGGAGCATAAAAGTATTAGACCAGATATTGTGATATCTAATGCTGAAGACGAAAATTTTATAATTGATACCAAATGGAAAATTGTAGAGTCAAGTAACCCTTCTGATAGTGACCTAAAACAAATGTTTGCCTATAACTTGCATTGGAACTCTACAAGAAGTATGCTACTTTACCCTCAAGTTAATCAACAAGACAGTGTTTTTGGCAACTATACTTACACACATCCAGGGATTAATGAAAACCAGTGCAAATTAGGTTTTGTAAGCGTCTTAGATGATAACAATATTAAAGATAGTAAGGTTTTAAGTGAAGAGATTTTCAAGAAAATAAGATAAAACATGTAACTAAATGGCTACTATAATTCCTCCATATGATAAGATATTATCTCAAAAAGTAAAACCTACAGAGGGAGAATTACATTTATTAAAATTTCTTGATACTAACCTTGATGAATCATTTGAGGTTTACTTCAACCCATACATGAATGGTGACCGTCCAGATATCGTAATAATGAAGAAAGGTCAAGGTGTCTTAGTTATAGAAGTAAAAGACTATAACCTTGATTTATACAAACTTGATGAAAGAAAGAATTTTGTAATTAAAAACGGTAATATAAGAACATCAAAATCTCCTATATCACAGGTGCTAAAATACAAGGAGAACCTATATGAGCTTCACATAGATGAATTACTTGAGAAAAAAATTAAGAACATTAGACATTTTAATATTGTTTCATGTGCAGTATATTTTCACAAGGCAGATTCCGAACAAATAAAGGAATTACTTGTAACTCCCTTTGAAATCAATAATAAGTATTTAAAATTTTTAGAATATAATATAGACCTAATTGGGAGAAATAACCTTAATGAATTTGACCTGAATACTATTTTAAAAAAAAGATATTTAAAGTCTGAAAAGCCTTCTTTTCTTTTTACAGATGAAATTTATAACAGCTTTAGAAGATTTCTTAAACCTCCAATACATTTAAAAGAGGATGGTAAAGACATTAAATACAGTAAAAAACAACTTGAAATCATTTATGATGCTACTAGAAAAGAGCAAAGAATAAAGGGTGTAGTTGGCTCAGGAAAAACAACTGTCTTAGCAGCAAGGGCAGTTCAAGCTCATAAAAGGACTAATGGAAATGTACTTATACTAACTTACAATATAACTTTAAAAAATTATATCAAGGACAAAATTAGTCAAGTTAGAGAGGAATTTCCTTGGAAGAACTTTGTGATTTCTAATTATCATTTGTTCATTAATTCTGAACTTAATAACTTAGGAATACCTGTAGTAATACCTGATGGATTTGATGAGTACTCTGATGAGCAAAAAGACAAATATTTTGAAAGCAACTATTACTCTAATAAAAAACTCTTCACTGAGAACAAAGAAAAAATTAGACCTTATGAGGTAATATTAATTGATGAAATTCAAGATTACAAAAGACCTTGGATGGAGATTATTAAAGAGTGCTTCCTTGCTGAGAATGGGGAATACATCTTATTTGGAGATGTTAAACAGAACATATATAATAACAAAACTGAAGCTAAAGATATATCGACTAATGTCAGAGGTGTTACAGAATTAAAAAACTGTTTTCGTTCTGATTTCAAAATTAAAGACTTAGCTATTTTGTATCAAAAAGATATTTTTAAAGATAAGTATGAAGTTGATTCTTTTAACAAAAAATCTCAAAGTTTAGAATTGGCTTTCGAGAGAAACCAAGAAGGAAGCATAAATTATATTTACTTGCAAGACGCAGACAGGGTAAGTAGTCTATACACCATAATTTATGAAAATGCAATCAATAAAGAGATTCCTCCAAATGATATTACAATTTTAGGAAACTCTGTTTCATTACTAAAAAAGTTTGATGCTTATTACCGCTACTCTTCAAATGAGAAAACCAACACCATGTTTGAAACTTATGAAGTAGTTTACTTAATGGGACTAAATTACATACAAAAAAACAAACCTCTTTGGCTTGTTGATGGGATTAACTTAATGAATAAGCAAAGGTACTTGACAGACAACAAGGCTTTTAATCAAATAAGTATATTATTTACCTTAAATGATTTATACTCTGAATACCCAGAACAGTTTAAAAATAAATTAGAGATATACTGTAAGAGATTTTCAACAAGTCTTGATGAATTCTTAAAATACTTAAGTAAAAACAAGGAAGCTATTGATAATTTCAAGGAAGATTTTGGACCTAAAAAACAAGGTAGCAATATCAAGATGATTCGTAACAACAAGAAGATTCACTTTCATATGAATAGAGGAACAGTAAAACTCTCTACTATTCATAGTTTCAAGGGATGGGAAAGTGAAACAGTCTTTTTAATATTAGAGAATTTCAACTTACAAATGACTTTTGATGAAATTCTTTATACTGGTATCACTAGAAGTAGAGCTAATTTGATTTTAATAAATTATGGTAATAAAGATTATCATTCTAAACTCAAGGATTTAGTTGAAAAAGTAAAATAACTAATCCAACTGTACAAGAAAAAGCATCTTTAAAGACAAGATTAAGAAACCGTTTTATGATAAATAAAAACATATTTACTAGAGAGCTTCTAATTGCTATATCAGATTGGCAAAGAGGCTGGTCTGAAGTCCAAGAAAGAAGAAGATTACTCGCTGACGAGCTTGTTATTCAGTGTGAGAAATTACCAAAGGAATTCAAACAAGTTAATGGTAGTTGTTATAGAAAGAGATTTATTAATTCTAAAGAACTTATACCAATTTTGATTGATGATGATTTTTTTGAAGGAATAGCAAGCTGGACAGAAAGTTTAGACTATGCAAAAGGCTTTAAAGCAAGAATAAGAAATGAAGAAAAGTTCGTAACAGTATTCAAACATAGACCTCTACCTCAAGAAGTTGTAGTCAACATTGTTGCTCTTTGGAAAGACGAACAATTTAAAAAAGCTGCTGAAGAATTTAGAATTGAAGATGAGACAGCATCAAAACCGCTCTTCCACTTTAAAGACGATCAATCAGAAATAATACTGAAATCCACTTTAAAAGGAACAGAAATAGAAGATATAAAAGGAGTTTCAAGCTCATTTGAAGTATTGTGCGATAAAGCCAATATACCTGAAGAGAAACGAGAAGAGTTATCAATTAGGTACTCTAAAGATCCTAATGGTATACCTATAGAATTTGAATATTTTGCTGGTTCAAGAGCTACTAAAGAGGCTATAAAAAACACTTTAAACAACTTCAAAGAAAAGATTGAATCCGCAAAAGCTAATAATGGTAACATTAACTGGAGTGGAGCTGCAACTCCTCATATCGGAGATTTGAAACATAAACCCATTATATAACAAAAAACCATCAGGAGAATTATATACTTGTAGAAGATGTTCTAATAATTAACAACTTGCTTGAACAACAATAAAATACCCAACCTCTATAAAAATAAAGATTGGGCTTCACTCAACTCAAAAACCAATAGTTGTTAGAGTCACTATTGATAGCATTAGCCAACCCTTTTGTAAAATCAAAGGCATTGACATTTCTTGATAGAAAAGAGTCTATATAAGAGCTCTTATTAGCTCCTGTGAAGAGATTATATACATTCCAAAGATTAATATCTCCATTTTCGTTTCTACTAAAGCTATTATCTAAATAATAGTCTTTTGCTACTGTAGAAATTTGCCCATCATTAAGTAACAATTCTGGAATTTTAAGTCTTTCTTCTTTAGGTAAATAGTTATATAATCTTGCCCTTCCTATAAGCTGAGCAAATTGTTTTTCTGTTAAGTTTTGTTTAAATAATTGCTTCATCTGTTGTAGATGATTTTGGGCATCATATCCTTGAATCAAGTCCATTATTCTAGACTGTAACTCTGCATAAGTTCCAACTCGCATTTCATCTTGATAACCATCTGTAGAAATACAAAGGTTACAACACACCATGTTTTGAAAACCTATAAAGAATTTAAATTTCTCATAAGATTTCTTATTATACAGGTTTTCTTGGTTGTAAGCTCTAACTCCTCCTACTGTTAAAGCTACATCATTTCCATTAATGTTTTCTGTTATAGATGGAATTCTTATAATGAATGCCATCCTCTCAAAATACTGAGTTTTTTCATGGTCTAAAAGTTCTTTTACTGGCTTATAAATAGCATCAGCTGTCCTACCCTTTATTTGATGAGATACTCTTACTTCTGGTACTTCTATAGTATGATGCGAAAACACCTTACTTACACAGTCTTGTGCTATCTCTATAAACTCTTGATGTGCTAATGTTTTCTCGTTATCCTTACTAAAAACAGGTATAATACAATCATGCTTCAAAGTAGAAAGGCTAACCTCTTTCGTGTTAGCCTCTAAGAATGGGTTATGGTTATATACTTTATTTTCTGAAGGTATTTCTAAAGGATTTACAGTTTTAGGTATACCTTCAGGATTAATAAATACTCCATTATGTTGCTTACTAAGCTCTGTTACTGATACTATTTCCATTTTGACTAAAATTTTCTGGTTTAACTAATTGTTCTAACTGTTCTTTTTTAGCTTGATACAAAGCTTTTAATGGCAACTGAAAACTTGGATGCTCCTTGTATAATTCCATTAGTTTACTAACAGATAAACAGTCTTTTATCTCCTGCTTTACATCTTCCTCTTTTATAGGTGATGAACACCAATCTAAAATGCGTTTTCCTGTTGCAGTATTTATCATAAACTCTGGCTTACCTGAAAACAGATTAGTTCTGTCTTTACTTGCTACTGCAAAGTGTTTAATATCAATATCAAATACTACTGTAAACTCATATGAAACATCATCTCTTTGTACTGCTTTAAGTCCTACTTTCTCTGGTACAAACTTTCCATCTTTCTGTTGTAACACATAATCTTGTTTAGTGCGCATTGTTGCTATAATGTGAGCATCAGCTTGTAGTATCTTATTTATAAATGCATTTTGACGAGGCTTAACCTTGCTCCAATTAGCAAAAGAATTGCCAGGTAACTTTGAATGAAAGTCTAAAAGCTCATCCCATACTTGAGAGATTGAATCTAGAATAATTACTTCCATTCCTGCTTTTTCACAAACCTCAATAGCCTCTATATACTTCTCTGGTGTGTAAGGTGGTTGTAGTGCCAATACATTATAGTTTCCTAAATGTGCATAAAGGTCTGCTGAGCCATTTTCGGTGTCTATCACAGCGACTTTAGCTAGATTGTCATTAGTTAGTCCTTTAGCTAGCAATAAGGAGCTTAAACTCTTTCCGGAGCCACTACTCCCTTGTAAAGCCATTTTAATTTTGGCTTGTTTTCTTTCTGATTGTCTTAATTGCATAATCTTTTGTTTTTGAAGGTTAATATTAATTACATAAAAAAAAGCATCCCAATTATTGGGATGCTGAAAGTCATTAGCGGAATACCTCTAATAAAAGAGCATATGTGTTCTTCCTATTATATACTAATAAGTATAATTTCTTATAACATATATATTATAAGTTCTATTAAAGAAATAAATGCATTCTCTTTTATTGGAGGATTTCCGCTAACCGAAAAAGGCTACTTTTTATAGTAGCCTTTAAAAATAACTTGAAATCTAGTTATTGTATAAGATTAGATAATGACTTTTCTTCTTTCTTAATTGAAGGTTTGAGATACTTTTCAATGTCTTGGTCTGTAGAGTTATACCCTTCACTATCTTCTTCATTAAGTAAAATCTCAGGTAATAAATCTATTACTTTCCCTCCATCAATGTCAAAGTAAGTAGCCTGCATAGGTCTTCCATCAATTTTAGTTTTTACTAATTCCGTAGAAAGAAAACCTAACTCTATGAATTTCTTAATAATCTTGTTTGCTCTATCCTTTTTAACTCCAATTTCTTGAAATATTTTTTCTTTCGACCAATAAAAAGGCTTAAAGTCGAAGCATTTAAACTTCACCAATAGCGTTATAAAGAAGACTCTTTCATCACAAGTAAAAAAGTTTGAATTATACTTCATGAAATTTAACACTTCTACTCCCATGAAGCTACTATAGGCTACAGGAGTAAAGTTGAATTCTGAGTCATAATCCTCTATAACAGATAAATCTACTAAGCATTTAGCTGAAGGACAAGGTATTATATTCTCTTTGTCTGCAACACCAAACTCTCCATTTTTAGTCACTCTAAATACCACAAATTTTTCATCACTATCAGTAAAATTCTCTTCTCTAGTTAATGTATGGTCATATAGTGATAACTCAATAAAATCGGCTTCTTTCTTAATATTATTTCCTAACCAATCTTCATGTTCATCAAGATGCAATTCAGGGGTGGTTTTAGATACATTAGATGTTTCTAAAATTTTGTCAATTTCAAAGTCTTCTCTATCAATTGTAGAGGAGCTAAATTGTTGTAAATACTCAATCTGCTCTGGTGCATAGGCAGTTTTCTGGTTGTTTATTGCTAGTGACTCTTGTGTAGCAATATTCTCTTTATTTATCATAATAATGATATTAAATGATTAATATTCAAATGAACTCTTTCATTTGACATAAAGAAAACTCGGTGTAAAGAACTATATGTTCTTATAAAATGTAGAAAACTCGTTAAAAATCAGTTATAGAATGAGACTATTGAATGAAAACCTCTAACTGATTTCCGGCAAAGTTAAACAAAATGTTTAGTTATTTAATTTTTTTCTTAACTTTTTCATTTCAATACTTATTTTAGGTTGAACCACTTTAGCATAACTATCTTGTGTTACACTCATTTTAGAGTGCCCTAAGAGTTCTGAAACTATTTCCATTGGTATATTATTATATAGTAAGATAGTAGTTGCAAAAGTTCTTCTAGCGAGGTGATGTGACATGTTTTTATTGATACCAACTAACACACCTATCTCCTTTAAATATGAATTGAATTTTTGATTAGAAATACTAGGAAATACTACGTCAGAATCAACTTGCTTATACTTGTTAATAATAGTTTCAGCTTGAGGTAATAAAGGTATAGCTAATGGCTGCTCAGTTTTCTTCCTAATCATATTAATCCATAAATTACCATCAAACCCAGTACTAATATGATGAGTCGTTAAACTATTCATTTCTTGATAAGCTAAGCCTGTATAACAGCAGAATACAAACATATCTTTTACTCTCTGTAGCTTTTCTTGAATGAACTCATGATTCATTAACTTCTTCAATTCAGGCTCAGTTAAATATACTATAACAACTCTATGCTTCTTGTTCTTATATAGACTAAAAGGATTATGTTGAAGGTAGTTTTCATTGATAGCAAATTGAATTATCTTCATAACTCTTTGCATACTTCTATATATAGTGGCTTGTTTTAGATGCTTTTCAGTTTTCCAATAATATTCTAAATTTTTAATGAATTTCAAATCTAGTTGTTTCAACTTTACATCAGACTTCTTGTACTGGCTCTTAATGAACTCAGCTACTTTCCTTCTACTTTCTATATATCTACTCCAAGACAGCTTATTAAAGTCAACACCAATAAGCTTTTTCATCTTTTCATTATGAAGGTCATAAGCTCCAAGAATAGTTATTTCCTCTTTAGTATCCTCTCCCTTGTATTTTCTATAGACATCATCTACATCAAACTCATTAGGTAAGATTTGAAGCATTAAAAAAGCCTCATTAATCTTTTGACTTATGAGGCTTAGTTGAGCATTAATAATATTAATTTCCTTGTTAGGAGGCTTAGCTATTTGTTGGCTACTATTCCAACTATCTGGATTTATGAATAGTCCTGTAGAGAATATTTTTCTTTTCTTCTTATATGTAATCCTACAACGTAAAGGGCATTTACCCTGTTTGTTTATTCCCACTTTATGAAGCAAGAATAGGATTGAGATTTTATAATTATTCATGATTTTTTTAGTTTTGAGAAAGAGGTGTACCTCAGTGAAAAGTAGTGTACCTAATTGTGTACCTAAAAAAGACACACTTTAGTATATTTTAAATTGTATGAAGGTATTTTAAAAAGATGTAAAACCTTTGTGAAGTATTACAAAACCTACCAAAAACAAAAAAGCCTCACATTTCTGTGAAGCTTTAAGTGAGCCCTTCAGGATTCGAACCTGAGACCGCCTCCTTAGAAGGGAGGTGCTCTATCCAGCTGAGCTAAGAGCCCGTAGATTTTATGTTTCTACGAAAACAGTGTCGGGGTGGCAGGATTCGAACCTGCGGCCTCCACGTCCCAAACGTGGCGCGATAACCGGGCTACGCTACACCCCGAATGATTATCAAAATATAAAAAAAATATTGCGGAGAGACAGGGATTCGAACCCTGGGTAAGTGTTGCCACCTACGACGATTTAGCAAACCGTTCCTTTCGGCCACTCAGGCACCTCTCCGGTAATTTTATTTAAGAACTATTGCGTTTGTATTTCAACGCGGATGCAAATGTAAGATATCATCTTAAACATTACAAGCATTTTTTTTACTTTTTTTAAAAAATTATTCGGGATATTCTATCCGCAAGTGATAAATGTTTGCAAGCTTGTGTTTTAGCACTTTTTTTATCGATTGAATTTCTTTAAAAGTTATATTCGCATTTAAGAATTGTTCCCCTTCCATTTGCTTATTTATAATGTTTTCTACAAATTTATCAATTTTTGTGGATGTTGGCTCTTTCAAACTCTTAGAAGCAGCCTCTACACTATCACACATCATTAATATGGCCGTTTCTTTACTAAATGGCTTAGGACCAGGATACATGAATTCCTGTATGTCTAAATCTTCATTTATAGCTTTCTCTTTTTTATAAAAGTAATAAACCACACTTGTTCCGTGATGTGTCCTAATAAAATCAATAACACGATCTGGAAGGTTATTTTTTCTTGCAATTTCAATACCATCTAAAACATGATCAATTATAATGCTTGCACTCTCATTAGAGGATAATTCGTCATGCGGATTGATTCCGGTAGATTGATTTTCGGTAAAAAACGTTGGGTTCTTCATTTTACCAATATCGTGATACAATGCTCCTACTCTAATTAACATGGCGTTTGCTCCTATTTCATTCGCTGCTGCTTCCGCTAAATTCGCGACGTTTAAAGAATGATGAAATGTTCCTGGTGCTTTGTTAGATAATTCTTTTAATAGTTTCGAATTCGTATCCGACAATTCTAAGAGAGATACATCAGAAACTAATCCGAATAATTTTTCATACGCATATATAAGTGGTTGCACAAATAAGGTTGCTAACCCACATAAAACAAATAAACCAAAAGTTTCCCAATGTATCGCGTCTACACTTCCTTCGTGAATTACAAAAAAAGCAAAATAAGCAATGATATAAATAAGTGTTATTTGTCCGACCGAAATAAATAAATTAGCTCTCTTATATAGCTCAGAAACGGTTAGAATGGTTACAATTCCTGCTATAATTTGCAAGAACATATATTCATAACTATTTGGAACAATTAATCCCAATAAAACAACAGTTATAACATGCGTAAACAAACCTAATCTAGCATCAAAAAAAGCTTTTAATACCAAAGGCAAAATACAAATTGGTACTACATATAAATATTTTGAATTATAACTAATTACCAACGTGGTTAGCAATACCATTAAAATAACATTGAAGAAAATAAAGGTTACTTTGGTATTATTATTAAAAACATCTAATCTATATTTTCTTAGAAAAAGTAATAGCATCAATAATGCCAATGCGACTAATAATGTATAAGCAAAAATAACCCAGTTATAATTGGATGCCGTCCATACTTGCGACTTATATTCATTTTTTAAAGACTCTAAAGTTTGGTACTTCTCTCCTTCCACTACTTCTCCTTTAGAAATAATTAAGGTTTCTTTTTTAATACTTCCTCTAGTATATGCTATTCTATTTAAATCTTCCAATAAAGCACCATCGGTTAACGATTTATTATACGCCAGATTGGGTTCTACAACATCAAAAAATAAAGCAAGAAATTGTGTTTTATAAAAATCTTGATTACTATCTAATAACACTTTATTAACTATCGAAGTTACTTCCTTTTGCTGTACTAAATCGGAAAACTGCGTTTGCTTAATGGTTGTTTGCCCATTAAGAAGTACACTTTTTTTGTCTTCGGAAAATGCATAATTTTCATTTAAAACACCGTTATTGTATAACCTATCTATAACAAGTTCACCTGTTTTAAATAATTCATTTAGTTTTACCTGAGAAAGAGAATCTGGGAAAATCTCATAAAATCCTGTCTTGTAATGTATTCTTACTTGGTCTTCTACTTTATCATCTATATTAAAATACAAACTAGCTTGCTTTTCGATAAGCCGTTTTTCTTGATTAATTTCTTCCGAAGTCTTTTTAATTGCAAAATCAAAAGGAGCATATAGATTTTCAGATTGCCAAGGTTTGCCTTGTTCAAAATTATATTTAAACTTTCCTTGTTTCGGAAACAAATACACTATCAATACCGTGGCACTTATAAAGAGTAACACCTTGTATATTAATGCGTGATTTTTATATAAATTGTTTATAAAGTCTTTCATAGGGATAATACTATTTTCAAATGTAATAAAATATACTTTTTAAATAGTTATAAAATGTTAATCGTATTAATTTATGCCAAAAATTGATTAATTTCGCATCAATTAAAATTAAAAGCACATAATTATGAGTAAAGAAGTAGTAATAGTATCTGCAGCAAGAACACCAATTGGTAGTTTTTTAGGCGCATTATCTACAATTCCTGCACCTAAATTAGGAGCAATTGCAATAAAAGGAGCTTTAGATAAGATTAATTTGAAGCCAGAAATGGTAGATGAAGTTTTAATGGGAAATGTTGTTCAAGCAGGAACAGGTCAAGCTCCAGCAAGACAAGCGGCTATTTATGCTGGTATTCCAAATACTGTACCTTGTACTACTATTAATAAAGTTTGTGCTTCTGGTATGAAAACAGTGATGCAAGCTGCTCAAGCTATTGCTTTAGGTGATGCTGAAATTGTTGTTGCTGGAGGTATGGAGAACATGAGTTTAATTCCGCATTATTTTCATGCAAGAACGGCTACAAAATTTGGTCCTGCTAAAATGGAAGATGGTATGCAACGTGATGGATTAGTAGATGCTTACGACCAGAATGCAATGGGAGTTTGTGCTGATGCTTGTGCTACAGAATATGGTTTTTCTAGAGAGGATCAAGACGCGTATGCTATACAGTCTTACACTCGTTCTGCTGCTGCTTGGGAAGCTGGGAAATTTGATAATGAAGTTGTTCCTGTGGAAGTACCACAAAGACGAGGAGAACCTGTTATAGTAAATAAAGATGAAGAATTTACCAATGTAAGAATGGATAAAATTCCAGCTTTACGTCCTGCTTTCACTAAAGACGGAACTGTAACTGCAGCAAATGCTTCTACTATAAATGATGGCGCTGGTGCAATGGTTTTAATGAGCAGAGAAAAAGCAAATGAATTAGGATTAAAAGTTTTAGCAACGATTAAAAGTTACGCCGATGCGGCACAAGAACCTAATAAGTTTACAACCTCTCCTTCAAAAGCGTTACCAAAAGCACTAGACAAAGCTGGTATCTCTATTAGTGATGTAGATTATTTTGAGTTTAACGAAGCTTTTTCCATTGTTGGTTTAGCAAACATGAAAATTTTAGGTTTAAACGATAGCAATATAAATGTAAACGGTGGCGCTGTTTCTTTAGGTCACCCTTTAGGATGTTCTGGCGTTAGAATTATAATAACACTATTAAACGTTTTAGAACAAAATAACGCTAAAATTGGTGCTGCATCTATTTGTAATGGTGGTGGAGGTGCTTCTGCTATTGTAATTGAACGCGAATAATATAGTAAGCAGTATTCAGTTGCGGTGCGCAGTTGCTCACTCAAAATGAATAAATTTTTAATTTAGACCTAACAACCAAATTTATTAATGCAATACGGAATTTGTAACTTAAGCATTGTTCCTTTAAGATTTGAGCCATCCGACAAAACCGAACTCGTTTCGCAAGTTTTGTATGGCGATTATTTTAAAGTTTTGGAGCAACGTAAATCTTGGAGCAAAATTCGGTTAGCCTTTGATAAATACGAAGGCTGGATTGATAATAAACAATATGCTGAAATAACGGAAGACCAATATTATACACTAAACCAAGAGGCTCCAATTCTTGTAAATGATTTAATTGAATTTGTTCAAGATAAAGACCAACATCTATATCCTGTTACATTGGGAGCTTCCTTAAACGGGTTACAACTTTTAGAACATACCTTTGATGGTACAACTACTAGTAGCATTAATCCAAAAGAACATATAATAAGTACCGCTTTTTCATTTTTAAATGCGCCGTATCTTTGGGGAGGAAAAACACCTTTAGGGATTGATTGTTCTGGTTTTACACAAATGGTGTACAAGCTTAATGGTTATAAATTATTACGGGATGCTTCGCAACAAGCTTCACAAGGAGAAGCTTTAAGTTTTATTGAAGAAAGTGAACCAGGTGATTTAGCCTTTTTTGATAATAGCGAAGGAGTGATTATTCATGTTGGTATTATCATGGAAGATAATTATATTATTCATGCGCATGGAAAAGTAAGAATAGACAGATTAGATCATTCTGGAATATATAATGCCGACAAGCGGATGCATACCCACAAACTAAGAGTAATCAAAAAGATTATATAATACTCTTTTCCATTTAAAATTATTATAAAAAAAATGCCACTTCAATGAAGTGGCATTTTTTAGTACTCTAAAGAAACTAATATTTAGTTTGCTAAAGAGTTAATTAAAGTTTTAATTCCTTTTTCTTTAGTTGTGTCACCAATAGCACCGTAAATATTTAATAGCGTTTTAGCTACTTCAATATTTTTTGGTTGCACTTTTAAAACAGCTTCTAAATAAGGTATAGCACTATTATAAATCCCAGTACGTTTTGCTTTTAATTCGTCATAACGGATATTATCTTTATTAGAAGTACCTAAACCGTTCATCTCTTCAATCAAAGCATTTTCTTCTCCTAATATTAATGCAGCCATATTAGTTTGTGCATTTACATTGTTAGGTTCTAAACTAATTACTTTAGTATAATACTCTTTTGCTTTAACAAAATCGCCATTATCAGAAGCAACTACTCCTAAGTTAAATATTAAATCTGTATTGTCTGGATCTAACTGAATAGCTTCTTCAATTAGTTTTTTATAGGTTTCTTTATCCCCATTTTTATAATGTAAATTAGCTTCAGATAAGATTAAATTAGAATCTGTAGGATCCATTTTTCTTGCTGCTTGAACCGCTGAAAGCGCCTTTTCTGACTCTCCATTATTTAAGTAAATAAAAGCAAGATTCTTAACTATTTCTCCTCTTTTAGATTCCGATATTTTTTCCATTGGTTTAATGTGAGATCCTGCTTTTACAAATAAATCTCTTTGTGCTTTAGGAAATGGCTCTACTTCACCTGTTTCTACATTAGTTGCAACATATTGTTTTTCAATTCCTGTATACCCTAATTCTAGTAACGTTTCATAATTTTTAGCTGCAGAATCGAAATCCTTACCAGTAATTGCACTAGAAGCAGCATAATATAAATACGTAGTATCTGAAGGAATCAGTTTATACAATTTTTCAAATCCTTTTACTGCATCTAAATATTGAGCAGCCTGATATTGGTTATTAGAATTTGTTAAAAGTGTATTTATTAAATTTTGTTTTACATCTCCAATTTCTACTTTATATGCATTCTTTACCTTGTCAAAATTTTCAATTGCCAAATCTAAATCTGCATCACTTCCTGCTCCATTAGCATAAAGTGCTTTACCTTTAAGGTAATAAAATTTATCTTTAGATTTGTCATCCATATCAGCAAGCATTGATTCTGCTTGATCTAAAATAGAATTTGCTACAGAAAAATCATTGTTTTTGATTGCTTTCTCTGCAGTTTTAAGCTCTTTTTTCTGTCCAAAAGAAAATACACTAACAGATAGTGCTAAAGCTATAATTACTTGTTTTTTCATTTTTTAAGTTTGTTTTAATTAATGGTATTGTTTATTCTTCTTCTTCTTCACTAATATCAAGAGTTGTGCCATCTTCATCATCATCAATAGTTTCGGTAGCTTCCGGAATTATTACATTTCCATCTTCATCTAATTCTACTTCATCTTCATCTTGCATTACTTTTGCTACAGCTGCAATAGAGTCTTTTCCTTTTAAATTAATAAGTTTTACTCCTTGCGTAGCTCTACCCATTACTCTTAAATCTTTTACTGCCATTCTAATAGCAATACCCGATTTATTAATAATCATTAGATCATCTGTATCTGTTACATTCTTGATTGCTACCAAGTTACCTGTTTTTTCTGTAATAGAAATCGTTTTCACACCTTTTCCTCCACGATTGGTAATTCTATAATCCTCTAAACTAGAACGTTTACCATAACCATTTTCAGAAACGACAAGGATATTGCTTTCCATATCATCTACGGCAATCATACCAATAACTTCATCCGTTTTTTCATCTTGTAATCGAATACCACGAACACCAGAAGCATTTCTTCCCATCGGTCGTGTTTTCGCTTCTTCAAAACGAATTGCTTTACCAGATTTAAGCGCTAACATCACTTGGCTTTCACCTGTAGTAAGCTTTGCTTCTAGCAACTCATCCCCTTCCTTAATAGTAATCGCATTAATACCGTTTGTTCTCGGACGAGAATATTGCTCTAAAGAAGTCTTTTTAACTTGTCCTTTTTTAGTCGCCATAATTACATAATTACTATTTATGTACTCTTCGTCTTTTAAATCTTGTGTGCAAATAAATGCCATTACCTTATCATCTTGCTCGATGTTTATAAGGTTCTGAATTGCTCTACCTTTAGAGGTTTTACTTCCTTCTGGTATTTCGTAAACACGCATCCAGAAACATTTTCCTTTTTGTGTAAAGAATAGCATGTATTGGTGATTTGTACCCACAAATAAATGTTCTAAGAAGTCTTCATTTCTAGTTGTGGAAGCTTTTTGTCCAACGCCTCCTCTATTTTGTGTTTTGTATTCACTAAGGGAAGTACGTTTAATATAACCAGCATGCGAAATAGTAATTACTACTTTTGCATCCGGAATCATATCTTCAATACTTAAATCTCCTCCTGCATATTCAATTACAGAACGACGCTCATCTCCATATTTTTCTTTAACTACGGCTAATTCTTCTTTAATGATTTCCATACGACGTTCTTTTTTGTCTAGGATATCTTTTAAGTCGATAATCGTTTTCATGATTTCTTCATACTCCGCTCTAAGCTTATCTTGCTCTAGTCCGGTTAATTGACGAAGGCGCATTTCTACAATCGCCTTTGCTTGTATTTCTGAAAGTTCAAAACGCGCTATTAAATTAGTTCGTGCTTCATCTCCATTAGAGGATGCTCTTATAATTTTAATAACTTCATCAATATTATCGGAAGCAATAATTAAACCTTCTAAAATATGTGCTCTTTCTTCCGCTTTGCGTAACTCATACGTAGTTCTTCTTACAACCACATCATGTCTATGCTCTACAAAATAATGAATTAACTCTTTTAAATTTAGCATTTGAGGTCTTCCATTTACTAGTGCAATATTATTTACACTAAACGAAGATTGTAATGCAGTATACTTGTATAATTTATTAAGTACAATATTTGGTATTGCATCTCGTTTTAAAACGTATACAATTCGCATTCCGTTTCTATCCGATTCATCTCTAATCGTAGAGATACCTTCTAGTTTTTTATCGTTAACTAAATCCGCAGTCTTTTTAATCATGTCTGCTTTGTTAACTTGGTACGGAATTTCGGTTACAATAACACATTCTCTACCTTGAACCTCTTCAATTCTCGCTTTAGCACGCATTACAATACGTCCTCTACCAGTATGAAAAGCTTCTTTAACACCATCATAACCATAAATGGTTCCTCCTGTAGGGAAATCTGGTGCTTTAATGTGTTGCATTAACTCATCAATTTCGATGTCTTTATTGTCAATATAAGCCATGATACCATCTACAACTTCTGTTAAGTTGTGTGGTGGCATATTCGTTGCCATACCTACTGCAATACCTGAAGCTCCATTCACTAAAAGTCCTGGAATACGTGTTGGTAAAACGGTTGGTTCTTCTAAAGTATCATCAAAATTTAATTTATGGTCTACTGTTTCTTTGTCAATATCTGCCAACATGTCCTCCGATATCTTACGCATACGCGCTTCTGTATAACGCATTGCTGCAGGACTATCTCCATCCACAGAACCAAAGTTACCTTGACCATCTACTAACATGTAACGTAAACTCCATTCTTGAGCCATACGAACCATTGCATCGTAAACAGAAGTATCTCCATGCGGATGATACTTACCTAAAACCTCACCAACTATTCTTGCAGATTTTTTGTGCGCTCCAGTTGCTCGAACACCTAGTTCATGCATACCATAAAGTACACGTCTATGTACTGGCTTTAAACCATCTCTTACGTCTGGTAAAGCACGTGACACAATGACTGACATTGAATAGTCAATGTAAGCCGATTTCATTTCATCTTCAATGTTAATAGGAATGAGTTTTTCTCCTTCTGCCATATATATAAAATATTAAATTATTCTGTTATTTTCAAAACACGCTAATATAATACTTTCATTAGTCATAGTAAGCCTTTCAATTGTTTTTTTTGAGACTTTTTATTAACAATTTTACATACTTTATTAGTTAATAAGTATGCTGTTAATTATTTTGATTTTATAAACTTTTTTTCGTCTATTAGCATATATCCTATTATTTAAGGTATAGTTTTTGATTTTAGTATTAGGATTTTAGTATTTTTAATGAAGAAAGGAACAATTTATGGATGATAATTTTTCACCAAGAGTAAAAGATGTAATTGCATTTAGTAAAGAAGAAGCACTACGCTTAGGCCATGATTTTATTGGCACAGAGCACTTAATGCTTGGTTTATTAAGAGATGGCAACGGCAAAGCTATTAACATATTAAACGCGTTAGATATTGACTTAAATCATTTAAGGCGTAAAGTAGAAATTTTAAGTCCTGCAAACCCAAATGTAGCAGTGGCTTCTAACGAAAAGAAAAACCTACATCTTACTAGACAAGCAGAACGTGCTTTAAAAACTACTTTTTTAGAAGCAAAACTTTTTCAAAGTACGTCGATTAATACCGCACATTTATTATTGTGTATTTTAAGAAATGAAAACGATCCTACTACCAAGCTTTTAAATAAGCTCAAAGTGGATTACGATAATGTTAAAGAACAATTTAAATTTATGATTACAAACGATGATAATTATATAGAACCAAAAGCAGAATTTCCAGATGAAGATACTTCTTCTGAAGATGCGTCTTCAAAAGATATTTTCAATGCTCCAACAGGAGGAAAATCGAACAAAAAATCAAAAACTCCGGTTTTAGATAATTTTGGAAGAGATTTAACTGCTATGGCAGAAGAAGGAAAATTAGACCCAGTTGTTGGTCGTGAGAAAGAAATAGAAAGAGTTTCTCAAATTTTAAGTAGAAGAAAGAAAAATAATCCGCTTTTAATTGGGGAACCAGGAGTTGGTAAATCTGCAATTGCAGAAGGATTAGCAAATAGAATTGTAAGCAAAAAAGTATCTCGTATCCTTTTTAACAAACGTGTTGTAACTCTAGATTTGGCTAGCCTAGTTGCTGGAACAAAATATAGAGGACAGTTTGAAGAGCGCATGAAAGCGGTGATGAATGAACTAGAAAAGAATGATGATATTATTCTTTTTATAGACGAAATTCATACCATTGTTGGTGCTGGTGGAGCAACAGGTAGTTTAGATGCTTCTAACATGTTTAAACCTGCTTTAGCAAGAGGAGAAATACAATGTGTTGGCGCAACTACTTTAGATGAATATAGACAATACATTGAAAAAGATGGCGCTTTAGAACGTCGTTTTCAAAAAGTAATTGTCGAGCCTACAACGGTTGCTGAAACCATAGAAATTCTTAATAATATTAAGAGTAAATATGAAGAGCATCACAATGTAGAATACACACCAGAAGCTATTGAAGCTTGTGTAAAGCTTACTAGTAGATACATGACAGAACGCTTTTTACCAGACAAAGCTATTGATGCTTTAGATGAAGCTGGTTCTCGTGTACACATCACAAATATAGAAGTGCCTAAACAAATTCTAGAACTTGAAAAACAACTAGAAGAAGTGAAGAAAACAAAAACTTCTGTAGTTAAAAAGCAAAAATACGAAGAGGCGGCAAAGCTACGTGATGATGAAAAACGCATCGAAAAAGACTTAGCAATCGCACAAGAGAAATGGGAAGAAGACACCAAATTGCATCGTGAAATTGTTACCGAAGATAATGTTGCTGATGTGGTTTCCATGATGACCGGAATCCCCGTAAACAGAATTGCGCAAAAAGAAAGTAATAAGCTTGCTGAATTACCAGAACTTATAAAAGGAAAAGTAATTGGTCAAGACGAAGCTGTTGCCAAGGTTGTTAAAGCAATTCAACGTAATCGTGCTGGACTTAAAGATCCGAATAAGCCAATTGGCTCCTTTATATTTTTAGGACAAACAGGTGTTGGTAAAACACAATTAGCTAAAGTTTTAGCCAGAGAGTTATTTGATTCTGAAGATTCTTTAATTAGAATTGACATGAGTGAATACATGGAAAAATTTGCAATCTCTAGACTTGTAGGTGCACCTCCAGGATATGTTGGTTACGAAGAAGGTGGGCAACTTACAGAAAAAGTAAGACGCAAACCGTACTCTGTCATTTTACTAGATGAAATTGAAAAAGCGCATCCAGATGTATTTAACATGATGCTTCAAGTTTTAGATGATGGTTATTTAACAGACAGTCTTGGTAGAAAAATAGATTTTAGAAATTCTATTATTATCATGACTTCTAATATTGGTTCTAGAAAATTAAAAGATTTTGGTACTGGCGTTGGTTTTGGTACTGCTTCTCAAAAATCGCAAGAGGATAAAAATGCTAGAAGCGTTATTGAAAATGCACTTAAAAAAGCATTTGCTCCAGAGTTTTTAAATAGAATTGATGATGTCGTTGTTTTTAATGCTTTAGAAAAAGAAGACATTAATAAAATTATTGATATTGAATTAGAAAAACTATTGTTACGAATTAAAGATCTTGGTTACACTTTAAAATTAAGTAAAGAAGCCAAAGATTATATTGCAGATAAAGGTTTTGACAAACAATATGGAGCTAGACCATTAAAACGTGCTATTCAAAAGTATGTTGAAGATACTTTAGCGGAAGAAATTATTACTTCCCAATTAGTAGAAGGAGATAAAATAATGATGGATTTAGATAAAGAATCTAATGAATTAAAAATTGAAATTGAGAAAGCTGAAAAACCAGCGGAATCTTAATATTTATATTCTATGATAGAAGAGGTTATCTATTTTTTTAGATAACCTCTTTTTTTTTTGTATCTTAACATGATACATCAAAACCAGCTAATAATGACGGAAACAAAACACATAGACATAGGTATTGGCTTTGTTAGCATCAACGAAAATTACTTAATTGTAGTTATAAACCAAGGAGAAACGGTTACTGTAGCATCGAATCAAATACTAATAAATTTAGTAGAAACTTTTTATCAAGACAACGAATTTGTTTACATAACAAATCGTGAAAATTCGTATGGTGTTAATCCTGCCGTTTATTTTGAAACCAAAAAAATAAAGAACCTTATTGGTTTTGCTGTGGTATCTGAAAAAGAAATAGACATGAATAATGCGTTAATTGAAAAACTCTTTTTTGATAAACCTTTCGAAATGTTTAAAAACCTAGACGAAGCTATTTCTTGGGCAAATCAACTTTGCAAAAAAAAGTAAGCCAAATTAAACGCCATAATTATTCAAAAACAACTCCTCTATTTCTACGTCTACATCACTTAAAAACTGAATAGATGCTTCAATATCATCATGTAAAACTCTATCCTTTTTAACAAAGGAAACCTCTTTTCTATATAGCTCTAAAAAGGATTCTAAAAAAGGAGAGGTTTTTAACGGATTTCTAAACGCGATTGCCTGACTAGCATTCATTAATTCTATAGCAATTACACGCTCTACATTTCGTATTAATCTATAAGCTTGCGTTGCTGCATTTGCTCCCATACTTACGTGATCTTCTTGTCCGTTACTAGAAACAATACTATCTACACTTGCTGGTGTTGCTAATTGTTTATTTGCACTAACAATACTCGCTGCTGTGTATTGCGGAATCATAAAACCAGAATTCAAGCCCGGATTGTCTACCAAAAAAGCTGGTAATCCTCGCAATCCAGATACTAATTGAAACACACGTCTTTCCGAAATATTTCCTATTTCTGCCATTGCAATTTTTAAATAATCCAACGCTAATGCTAATGGTTGTCCGTGAAAATTTCCGCCAGAAATAATTAAATCTTCTTCTGGAAAAATATTAGGATTATCGGTAACCGAATTGATTTCCGTTAAAATAACGCGTTCCACAAAATCTAAAGTATCTTTTGTTGCCCCATGAACTTGTGGAATACAACGAAAGGAATACGGATCTTGCACATGTTGTTTTTCTCTTGTAATAATTTCACTTCCTTTTAAAAATTCATTAAAACGTCGTGCTACTTTTAACTGTCCAGGATGTGGACGAACCTGATGTACTAAATCATGAAAAGGTTCAATTCTTCCATCAAAAGCATCCAATGAAATACTAGCAATAACATCTGCTAAATAGGATGTTTTGTGTGACATTAATAAAAGATACACGCCATAAGCGCTCATAAATTGCGTTCCGTTTAAGAGTGCTAAACCTTCTTTAGCTTCTAATTTTATTGGTTCCCATCCAAACTTTTTAAGAATGGTACTTGCCTTCATTTCTTTTTTATCATGTACTACTTTTCCTTTTCCAATTAATGGTAAAGCCAAATGTGCCAAAGGCGCTAAATCACCAGAAGCACCAAGAGATCCTTGTGTAAATACAAACGGAAAAACATCATTATTAAAAAAGTCTATTAATCGATTTACAGTTTCTAATTGTACACCACTATGTCCATAACTTAAAGATTGTATTTTTAAAAGTAACATCACTTTTACCACACTTTCTGGAACACGGTCTCCGGTTCCGCAAGCATGTGACATCACTAAGTTTTCCTGTAATTTCGTTAAATCCTTTTTAGAAATTTCGACATTATATAAAGAACCAAAACCAGTATTAATTCCGTAAAAAGGCTTTTCTGCTTCACTTAA
Source organism: Lacinutrix sp. MEBiC02595 (assembly GCF_053601555.1). Lineage (NCBI taxonomy): Bacteria > Pseudomonadati > Bacteroidota > Flavobacteriia > Flavobacteriales > Flavobacteriaceae > Lacinutrix > Lacinutrix sp. MEBiC02595. The sequence goes on from NZ_JBSHNU010000246.1 coordinate 82,256, forward strand.
TTTTTTGTCTAAATATTTTTTACAGGCTTTTATTTTTCCTACAGATTCTTCCGATAGTTTTAATTTTTTATTGTCTTTAAAAATATTGTAAATGGTTACAATGTCTAGTTTTTCGGAAGATATATAATGGTATGTGCTCATGTTTTATTTTAAGTAATTCAAAAATGACAATTCAAAACTAGTTATGCAACTATTGTTAATAATTAAATACAGGAAATACTAATTTATTATTCCTATTTTTGAGAAACTAAAACACAAAAAATGAAAAAACTATTAATTGCCTTATGCGCATTAAGCATTGTTGCTTGTAAAGAAGAAGCTAAAGATTATGTTACCTTTTCTGGAACGATTACAGATAAAAATAGCGACTCTATTATTTTAAGAACCCAAACATATTCTAAAACAATTAAGGTGAATGAAGATGGTACATTTAGCGATACATTAAAAGTAGCTACAGGAATATATAATTTTTATGATGGTGGTGAAAGCTCTAATGTATACCTACAAAATGGCTATGATTTAAATATGACATTAGACACCAAGATGTTTGATGAAACCATTAGTTATACCGGAATTGGAGATAAAACAAATAACTATTTAGCTAAAAAAGCATTATTTGAAGAAACCCTTTTCCCTCCTAGCCTTTTTGATTTTGAAGAAGAAGATTTCACAAAGAGTATTTCTGAAATAAACGAAAAGCGAGCTACCTTTTTAGAAGAAAACAAAGATATTGATCCTGTTTTTTATGCAACAGAAAAAGAAGAGGTGGATGGTTTTGAAAAGAAAATGTTAGGTTATTTTGCTGAAGGTAAAGAAAGAGCAAAAGCAAGAGCAGAACAATTTGCGAGTTATATTGGTCAACCTTCCGCAAGTTTTGATAACTATGAAAACCAAAAAGGAGGAACTACTTCTTTAGCAGATTTAAAAGGAAACTATGTGTACATAGATATCTGGGCAACTTGGTGCGGACCATGTTTAGCGGAACTTCCTGCATTAAAAATAGCAGAGAAAAAATATGAAGATAAAAAAGTGAAATTTGTAAGTATTTCTGTAGATGAAGGAAGAGGTTATAAAGACAAATCTTTTGAAGCTTCAAAAGAAGGTTGGAACAAAATGATTATCGAAAAAGAAATGGGTGGTATTCAATTGTTTTCCGATAAAAACTGGAAATCTGATTTCATTGCTGCTTTTAAAGTAAATAGTATTCCTAGATTTATTTTAATAGATCCAAATGGCGTTGTTGTAGATGCAGATGCACCAAGACCTTCTAGCCCAAAATTTGATACATTATTCGCTTCTTTAAGCTTATAATATAAAAAAAAAGCCACACTATAAATAACGTAGTTGAGTCATTCTTTAGAGTGGCTTTTTTTTATTTCTATACTTTACTATTTCCTCTTTATTTTTCCTCTTTACTATTTCTTACGTCTTTGGTTTTTTCCTTCTGTTTCCTCTTCCTCTACTTGAGGTTGTTCTGGTTGCTTAAATAAGTCGATATATGCTTGACCCAAAGTTTCAATAACATGACTAGCAATTAAACTTTGGTAGCCTAAAGTTTCGATCGCAATATCTGCAGATTTTCCGTGTAAATAAATTCCGAAAAGCGTTGCAGAAAGCGGCTCATAACCTTGCGCTATTAATCCGGTTATAATTCCAGTAAGTACGTCACCAGTTCCTGCCGTTGCTAGCCCTGGATTCCCAGTCGTATTCACATAACCTTTATCTTTAAAAACAGTAAGGCTATTTGCTCCTTTAATTACAATGATAAGCTTGTATTTTTTAGATAAGGCTTTCACCTTCTTTAATTTATCAAAATCGTCGTTCCATTTACCAACCAAGCGTTCCAACTCTTTTGGATGTGGCGTTAAAACAGTTTGTTCTGGTAATAACTTTAATAAGGCCTTCTTTTTAGCAAGAATATTTATTCCGTCGGCATCAATAACCAAAGGTATTTTATTCGTTTTTAAAAAGTTTTCAAAAGCGTTAATGGTTTTTGTTGCGGTTCCTACTCCAACTCCAAAAGCAATTACATTTGGTTCTATATCAAAGGAAATATTAGTCAGTATTTCTTCATTTGTATCTGTAAGTACCATTGCTTCTGGAAATGAAGACTGTAAAGCAGTATACCCACATTTTGGAATATATGCAGTAACTAAACCTGCACCAGAAGATAATGCTGCTCTGCTTGCCAAAGTAACCGATCCCATTTTACCATAGCTTCCTCCTATTATAAGCGCATGACCATACGTTCCTTTATTCGAAAATTTTTCTCTTGGTTTATAAATAGGAAGCATTTCGTTTTTTCCAATCAATTCATATGCTGTGTCTGTTGCATTTAAATATTCGGGATCTATTCCTATATCTAAAACTTCCCATTGCACCGTATATTTTTCCGTTTCTGGTAAAAAGAAAATCAATTTTGGCGTTTGAAAACTCAATGTATAATGAGACCAAACAACATCCTTTTCATTTGCTGGTACTTGATCTGGATACATACCTGAAGGTAAATCGATAGCTAAAGTAAAAGCTTTGGATGCTTTGAAATATTGAAATAAAGCTTTCACCCAACTTACAACTGGCCTATTTAAACCAATTCCGAAAATAGCATCGACAATAATATCATCTGGATGAATCTCTGGAAATTCTTCGGCATCTGTCATTAATAAAGGCCAAACTTTCGAAATGTTTTTAATTCTATCGTAATTGATTAAAAAATCTTTAGATCGTGTATCACTATAATTAATAACATACATTTTCACGTTATAACCATGCGTAATTAAATGTCTTGCTAACACCAAACCATCTCCTCCATTATTACCAATTCCGCAAAAAACATGAATTGGAACTTGTGCTCCTTGCATTCGCATATGCATCCAATTAAAAATTTGGGTTGCAGCACGCTCCATCAAATCTGTAGATGTTATGCCTTGTTTTTCAGCAGTTAATTTGTCGCCTTCGTAAATTTGTTCTTTCGAAAATATCTTCATTTGTTAATTCGTATTGCTTTTTAATTGTCTTCTAAATTCATTTAATAATTTTCAATGGAACAAATGATTTTATCAGGATTGTTTCATTTTAATCAGTATCTGCATCTTATATTACTAATTCCTCAAAAATAGCGTTTTAATATTTTTTTAGAAGTAAATGTAATACTTTTGAGACGTATATTAAAACTTATATAATTAAGTAAAATCTAATGAAAGTACTAAAATTTGGAGGAACTTCTGTAGGAAGCTCAAAAAACATAAACAAAGTGATTAGCATATTAGAAGACTATTCTAAAACCGATGCTATAATATGTGTAGTTTCTGCTGTTGGTGGTATTACAGATAGATTGCTAAAAGCTGGTGCATTAGCCAACAATAAAGATCAAGATTATATAAAGGAATTTGAAGCCATTCAGAAAAAACATTTTAGTATTATTTCTGAATTAATTCCGACTAAAAACAAGGAAACTTTAGATCACGTAGAAAAAATGCTACAAGATTTAAAGAGCCTTTTAGACGGTGTTTATTTGATAAATGAATTATCACCTAAAACATCCGACAAACTTGTAAGTTTTGGGGAATTATTGTCTTCTTATATTATTGCAGAAACTTTAAAAAGTAGAAGTATTAATGCAGAATTAAAAAATAGTCAGGAGTTAGTGGTTACCAATTCTAATTTCACAAAAGCGGAAGTAGAATATAAAATTACAAATCAAAATATTAAAGACTACTTTAATAAAGCGAATCAAAAAATAACGATGCTTCCTGGATTTGTTTCTAAATCTAAACTAGGAGAAATCACCACACTTGGCCGTGGCGGTTCCGACTTTACTGCTGCTATTATTGCTGCAGCTTTACAAGTGAAACAATTAGAAATTTGGACAGACGTTAGTGGTATGTTCACTGCAAACCCGAAACTGGTAAAACAAGCCTATCCAATAGATACTATTTCTTACCAAGAGGCCATGGAATTATCGCATTTTGGTGCAAAAGTTCTATATCCTCCAACAGTGCAACCGGTTTTAAATTTAGACATTCCTATTCATATTAAAAACACTTTAAAGCCCGAAGAAGTCGGAACTATTATTTCTAAGGCTGCTTCTACCGGAAAATCTCCTGTGAAAGGAATAAGCCATATTAGCAATATTGCTCTACTTACTTTAGAAGGAAGCGGAATGATTGGTATTCCTGGTTTTTCAAAGCGTTTATTTGAAACTTTAGCACAAGAAAAAATAAACATTGTATTAATTACGCAAGCTTCCTCAGAACATTCCATCTGTTTAGGTATTGAATCTAAAGATGCAGAATTTGCTAAAGAAGCTATAGATACTGCTTTTGAAAACGAAATATCGCTGCATAAAATAGAGCCATTAATTGTAGAAAAAGATTTATCTATAATCGCTCTTGTTGGTGATAACATGAAGAATCATCAAGGTATTAGTGGAAAAATGTTTAGTACACTTGGTAAAAATAATATTAATATTAGAGCTATTGCTCAAGGTGCTTCAGAGAAAAACATCTCTGCGGTAATTGCAGATAAGGATGTAAAAAAAGCATTAAATACCTTACACGAACGCTTTTTTGAAGAGAACACAAAACAGCTTAATATATTTATTACTGGTGTTGGTAATGTTGGTGAAAAGCTAATCGACCAAATACAACAGCAACATGCGTATTTAAAAAAGAATCTTAAAATTGATGTAAGAATTGTTGGAATGGCAAATTCCAGAAAAATGATTTTTAATGAAAAAGGAATCGATTTAAATAACTGGACATCCCAATTTCATCATTCGGATACATCTAGTTTACAAGGCTTTCTAAATAAAGTAATCGCACTGAATTTACGTAACAGTATTTTTGTGGATATTACTGCAAATGAAGCGGTTTCTAATCTATATGCAGACTATCTTAAAAATAGTATTGCGGTAGTTGCATGTAACAAAATCGCATGTTCTAATACGTATGAAAAATACAAAAACTTACAAGATTTATCTCTAAAATATAATGCACCATTTTTATACGAGACTAACGTTGGCGCTGGACTACCAATAATAAACACCTTAAAGAATTTAGTTGCATCTGGAGATAAAGTAACAAGTATTCAAGCAGTTTTATCTGGTAGTTTAAATTTTGTCTTTAATAATTTTAGTGATAAAAGAAACTTTCATGATACCGTAAAGCAAGCACAATTTGAAGGCTATACAGAACCAGATCCTAGAATAGATTTAAGCGGAATTGATGTTGCAAGAAAAATATTAATTCTTGCTCGTGAGAATGGTGAAAAGATGGAAATTGGAGATATTATAAACGATTCCTTTTTAACCAAAGCGAATTTAGAAAGCGATTCTGTAGATGATTTTTACGAAACGCTAAAAACAGACGAAGCTCATTTTCAAAAACTATACGCTTCGGCAAAAGCAAATAACTGTCAGTTAAAATATGTTGCAGAATTTAAAAACGGAAAAGCGAAAGTTGGTTTAAAGGAAATTCCGGTAGGACACCCTTTTTACAACCTAGAAGGAAAAGATAATATTGTCATGTTTTACACGCAACGCTATCCAGAACAACCATTAATAGTAAAAGGAGCTGGAGCTGGAGCAGATGTAACTGCTTCTGGTTTGTTTGCTAATATTATTCAAATTGCTAATAAATAGGTATATAAGTAAGCAGTATTCAGTCACAGTAGGCAGTGCTTACTCAAACGTAAAACAAATGATTTCCTTGAAGGTTTTAAAAACCTGACAGGTATAATTAAAAAAATATCGCTTTCGCGGAAATAAAAAACAACTGTTTCCTGCAAGGTTTTAAAAACCTTGTAGGTATAAATATAAAATTTCCGCCTTCGCGGAAATGAAAAAAATAGATTTCAATGGATCAAATAAAAATATTTTCACCTGCCACAGTTGCAAACGTTTCTTGCGGATTTGACGTACTTGGTTTTTGTTTAGATACCGTTGGTGATGAAATGGTTATTAAAAAGACAATCGAAAAGGGAATTAAAATAACAAAAATCGAAGGTTTTGATTTACCATTAGAAACCAAAAAAAACGTAGCTGGCGTTGCTGCTCTAGCAATTTATAATGACGCGAATCCAGATTGCGGATTTGAAATTGAAATATATAAAAAGATTAAACCTGGAAGCGGAATTGGTAGTAGTTCGGCTAGTGCTTCGGGTGCTGTTTTTGCCATCAATGAATTATTAGGAAAACCATATAACAAAACGCAACTTTCTAACTTTGCTATGAAAGGCGAAGCAGTTGCAAGTGGTAGCGAACATGCAGATAATATTGCTCCCGGAATTTTTGGTGGTTTTACTTTAGTAAAAAGTAATACACCTTTACAAATACTACAGCTACCTACTCCATCCAATTTATATGCAACTATAATTCATCCGCAAATCGAAGTTAAAACTGCAGAAGCTAGAAGTATTTTACCAAAAAACGTACCCATGCAAGACGCCATTACACAATGGTCTAATGTTGGTAGTTTGGTGCATGCTTTGCACACTAACGACTATAATTTATTAGGAGATTCTTTACATGATGTTATTGTAGAACCGCACCGAAGTAAGTTAATTCCCCATTACAACGAAGTAAAAGAAACCGCTATTTCAAATGGCGCTTTAGGTTGTGGGATTTCTGGTTCTGGACCTTCTATTTTCTCCTTATCGGAAGGCATAGAAACTGCGAAAAAAGTAGAAAAAGCGATACAAGAAATATATGGCACAACAGGAATTGAATTTTATACATTCACTTCTAAAATTAATGCGGAAGGGATTAAAACAATAGAAATTGTATAAAAAAGATTAGTCTTCGACAAGCTCAGACTGACAACTGTATTAAAAGTAAAATTAAAAGGAAATGAATTACTATAGTTTAAATAAAAAAGCACCAAATACATCTTTTAAAGATGCAGTAATAAAAGGATTAGCTCCCGATAGAGGATTATATTTCCCTGAGAATATTACACCTTTACCAAAAGCTTTTTTTGATAATATAGATAACTTATCCTATTCGGAAATAGCTTTTACAGCCATTAAACAATTTGTTTATCCAGAAATTCCGGAGGACGTTTTAAAAACAATAGTTGAAGAAACACTTTCTTTCGATTTTCCTGTGGTACAACTAAACGATCATATTTCGACTTTAGAACTTTTTCATGGTCCGACTATGGCTTTTAAAGATGTTGGTGCTCGATTTATGGCAAGATGTTTAGGCTATTTTAATAAAGATAACACCAACGAAGTTACTGTTTTGGTGGCAACTTCTGGAGATACTGGAGGCGCTGTTGCAAACGGTTTTCTTGGCGTTAAAGGTGTAAACGTAGTGATATTATATCCTTCCGGAAAAGTAAGTGATATACAAGAAATGCAACTTACCACGCTTGGGCAAAACATTAGAGCTTTAGAAGTAGATGGTGTTTTTGATGATTGTCAAGACATGGTAAAACGTGCTTTTTTAGATGAAGAACTAACCAGTAAAATGCAATTAACTTCTGCTAACTCTATTAATGTTGCACGTTGGTTACCACAACTTTTCTACTTTATGTTTGCATACAAGCAATTACATAAAACACACAAAGACATTGTTTTTTCTGTACCTAGTGGGAATTTTGGAAATGTTTGCGCAGGAATGATGGCACAAAAATTAGGTTTACCAATTAAACATTTTATAGCTTCCAATAACCAAAATAATGTGGTTACTAATTATCTACAAACCGAAGAATACAACCCGAAAGCATCGGTACAAACGATAAGTAATGCCATGGATGTTGGTAATCCGAGTAATTTCATTCGTATTCAAGAAATTTATAAAAACAATTTCGATAGCCTAAAAAACAACCTTTCTTCTTATAGTTTTTCAGATATAGAAACGAAAGAAGCCATGTTAGAAATTTACAACAACTATAACTATGTTGCAGATCCGCATGGCGCTGTTGGTTATTTAGGTTGCAAAGCATATTTAAAGGAAAACCCAAATGCACATACCGTGTTTTTAGAAACAGCACATCCAACTAAGTTTTTAGATGTTGTAGAAGAAGTTATCCTAGAAAAACAAGCATTACCAAAACAAATTCAAGCGGTAATGGGAAAAACAAAAGTAGCCACCAAAATTGGCAGCTACGATGGTTTAAAGTCCTTTTTATTAAAAGGCTAATCACGCTTTAACAGAAGATACTTTATTTAAGGCATCACCAATTAATGTGTTGCCTTTTATGATTTCGAAAGTGACATTATTTGCAACGTCATCATTAAGCGTACGCACTAATGTTTGCGCAACATCATTTCTACTTATTTCTCCTCTGGTATTTAATTTTTCTTCCAAATCTATGGCATTCGTTAATTCGCCATTTGTTAATGCACCTGGTCTAACAATAGCATAATTTAATCCGCTAGATTTCAAGTATACATCCGCATTATGTTTTGCTTTTAAATAGTCTTGTAATTGTTCTGCTTTTTCTGGTTGATCTGCTCCCATAGAACTAAGCATCACAAACTTTTTCACAGCATTTTTATTAGAAGCATCTATTAATCGCTTGGCGCCTTCTTGATCTACTTCGACTACTTTTTTTCCACCAGAACCGGCAGCAAATACTACTTTATCGATGCTTTTAGAATTATTAAATACATGAGAAACATCTGTTTCTAAATCTCCTAAAACGGTATCTATATTTTTTGCTTTAAAATAAGCTTGTTGTTCCTCTTTTCTAACCATTGCTATTGGGTTAAAATATAGAGATTCCTTTAAAAGATTAACTATTTTTTTTCCTGTAGTGCCATTTGCACCTGCTACTAAAATATTTTCCATACTTTAACTTATCTATAAAAATGCCCAAAACCAAAAAATATGAGCCCTTTAACTTAAGTTTAATATCCTCTAATAAAAAATTAATACTTCTGCTATACGCTTATATTTCTCACAAACATCTCCTTCTTTTTCAATACTTTTGCTAGACGACAAATAAAATTCACAAAGCGATTTTAATATAGATGAAAGACATAACATTACAATATTTAGGTTTTCTAAACACACCAAATTTGTGGTTAAATACTTCGGATTTTGAAATGCAACAATTAGAAATCTCTAATACAATCGCTATTTTAAATGCTTCAGAAACACCTAAATTAAGACTTGGCAAATTAGTCGAACGTTTTGTTAGTCGGCAATTAAAACAAGACGAAACCGTTTCTATTTTAATCGAAAACATTCAGATACAAAACGGGAAGCTTACTATTGGAGAAATAGATTGTCTTCTTAAAAAGGACGAACAAATCATTCATTTAGAAATTATCTATAAATTTTACTTGTATGATGAAACTGTTGGGACTAAAGAAATAGACCACTGGATTGGTCCGAATAGAAAAGATAGCCTTGTACAAAAATTAGCCAAGCTAGAAGAAAAGCAATTACCACTACTCTATCATACTTGCACAAAACCTGTACTAGAAAAACTAGGTTTACAAGTGGAAGAAATCCAACAACGCGTCAGTTTTAAAGCACAACTATTTGTTCCTTTTCACAACCAGAATATTCCTTTTAAAGCGATAAATGCTTCTTGTGTTAAAGGCTTTTATATTACCCAAAAAGAGCTACAAGAATTTAAAGATTGCACCTTCTTTATTCCCGATAAAGGAGATTGGCTAATCGATATTCCAACACATGATTCCTGGCAATCGTACAATACTTTTTCTAAGGAATTAAAACCGCTTTTAAATCAAGAAAAAGCCCCTTTATGTTGGTTAAAAAAAACAAATGGGGAAACCCTAAAATTTTTTGTGGTTTGGTGGTAAAGTTATAGTATGCAACTCGTAGGTTAAACAAATTCCAATTACGTCGAAAAATCGCATAAGTTAAGTGCTCCTTTTTTATGGGTTTTTAGAGAACTAGCAGTATCTTTATCTTTTGATTTCAAAAAGAAAAATGCATGAATTTAACGATTGAAAATATACTATTAGTTGGCTCTTTATTACTTCTTATCAGCATTTTTGCAGGTAAGACTTCCTATAAGTTTGGTGTTCCTACCTTATTACTGTTTTTAGGAATAGGAATGCTAGCAGGATCTGACGGTATTGGAGGTATTCGTTTTGACGATCCAAAACTTGCCCAATTTATTGGTATTGTATCGCTAAATTTTATATTGTTTTCAGGAGGACTCGATACCAATTGGAAATCTGTAAAACCCATTCTTCGAGAAGGAATTGCGTTATCCACATTAGGTGTATTATTTACAGCAGTTTCTCTCGGTACTTTTGTATGGTTTGTTACCGATTTCACTATTTATGAAAGCCTATTATTAGGTTCTATTGTATCTTCTACAGATGCCGCTGCCGTATTTTCCATTCTACGTTCTAAAAGTCTTGCACTTAAAACCAACTTAAGACCCACTTTAGAGTTAGAAAGCGGAAGTAATGACCCAATGGCCTATGTACTTACAATAGCCTTTCTAACCTTAGTTATTAATCAAGACAAAAGTTTTCTATCTATTATCCCATTGTTTTTACAACAAATGATTTTTGGTGGTATTTTGGGTATAACCTTTGGCGTTACTAGTAAATATATAATCAATAAAATAAAATTAGATTTTGAAGGGCTTTACCCTGTTTTAGTAATAGCCTTGATGTTTATCACATTTTCTGCTACCAACTTTGTAGGAGGTAACGGATTTCTTTCCATTTATATTTGTGCCGTTTATTTAGGAAATCAAGACCTAATACACAAAAAAACTATCTTAAAAATGTTTGATGGTTTAGCTTGGCTAATGCAAATTGTATTATTCCTTACGCTTGGTTTACTCGTTTTCCCTTCTCAAATAATTCCATATATGGGTATCGGATTACTTATCTCCGTATTCTTAATCCTTGTTGCTAGACCTATTGGCGTATTTATAAGTCTTATGTTTTTTAAGATGAAAATGAAAAGAAGGTTTTATATTTCTTGGGTTGGTTTACGTGGTGCCGTTCCTATTGTTTTTGCTACCTATCCGCTTTTAGCAGGAATAGATAAAGCACACATGATTTTTAATATTGTATTTTTCATTTCGGTTACTTCTATTTTAATTCAGGGAACCACACTTTCTATTGTTGCAAAATGGTTAGGTGTGGGATTACCAGAAACACAAAAGAAATTTACCGATACCGATTTGCTTCTAACGGAAAACCCTAAAGCAGAAATGAAAGAGCTTATCATATCTAAAGACTGCTTTGCGGTAGATAAGAAAATCATAGAATTAGGCTTTCCTAAAAATGCAATTATAGCAATGATTAAAAGAGGCGAAAGTTATATTATTCCAAATGGTTTAACCAAAGTGGAAGCTGATGACACACTAATTGTATTAGCAGATAAACCAGAAATTTTTGATGAAGTATATAAAACACTGACCAAATAGAAAGTTTAAGAAGTCTCTTATGTATTAAAAAACATTTGCAGACTTACCTCCGACTGCTAATATCAAACAAAGTTTATGCAAGTAAAAACAGAAAGAATTGGAGATTAAATAAATTGCAATTCTAAATTATAAAAGCGATATTATAGCGTCTAAAAAGAGATACATAATGAAACAGAACCTTAACAATTAGATGGAAAATATTAAAACATACATCGATTATGTTGCAACAATAATGGAAGCAATTGGAGTGCTAACCATTTTTTTTGGTTCCATATTCGCCATTGGAAAATTTATTTTTTTAATCAAAAGTAAAAAAGCGGTCAGTTATATAGCACTTAGACAATCTGTTGGGAAATCCATTCTTTTAGGATTAGAAATATTAATTGCAGCAGATATTATGGCAACAGTGGTTACAGAGCCATCATTAAAATCTGTTTCTATTTTAGGGCTAATTGTTCTTATTAGAACATTTTTAAGTCTTTCGTTACAAGTAGAATTAGAAGGTAAATTTCCTTGGCAAAAAAAATAGTGGTTTAACTTTCTCGAAAAAACTACAGAATTTCCATTTTAAAGGAACTGTTGAAAGAAAACATTAAAACGATTTTATAGCATCGTATTCATTCCTTTAATTTCAAAAACTCAAAACTTTACTTCAAAAAAACTTTAACTCCATATTATTGCTATTCCTAAAACCAACTCAAAATTTTTCAATACTTTTGTTATTCAATAATTAAATAATCAAGATTTCCGTCCCAACGGAAATGAAAAAATATATTCTTTATGAAAAACACTGCATTATCTGCTACACACGAAGCTCTAGGAGCAAAAATGGTTCCTTTTGCTGGTTACAATATGCCTGTACAATACGAAGGCGTAAACATAGAACACGAAACGGTTAGAAAAAGTGTTGGTGTTTTTGATGTAAGTCACATGGGAGAATTTTTAATTTCTGGTCCGAATGCACTTGCGTTAATTCAAAAAGCATGTAGTAATGATGCAAGCAAACTTACTATTGGCAAAGCGCAATACAGTTGTATCCCTAATGATGATGGCGGAATTGTAGACGATTTAATTATCTACAAACTGAAAGAAGAACAATATTTATTAGTGGTTAATGCTAGTAATATTGAAAAAGATTGGAATTGGATTTCCTCTAAAAATACAGTCGATGCAGAAATGCGTGACATAAGTGAAGACTATTCTTTACTAGCAATTCAAGGACCTCAAGCTGTAGAAGCGATGCAAAGCCTTACTAGTCATGATTTGGCTGCTATTAAATTTTACAATTTTGTTGTTGGCGATTTTGCAGGTATTGAAAACGTGATTATCTCTGCTACTGGTTATACAGGAAGTGGCGGATTTGAAATTTATTGTAAAAATACAGAAGTAAAACAAATTTGGGATAAAGTTACCGAAGCTGGAGCTACGCCAATTGGTCTTGCTGCAAGAGATACACTGCGTTTAGAAATGGGATATTGTCTTTACGGAAATGATATAGATGATACTACTTCTCCTATTGAAGCTGGTTTAGGATGGGTTACAAAATTCACTAAAGAATTTACAAATTCCGAAGCTTTAGCAGATGAAAAACGAAGAGGTTCAGAACGTAAACTTATTGCATTCCAATTAGACGAAAGAGGAATTCCTCGTCAAGGCTATGATATTGTAGATGGTCAAGGTAAAAAGATTGGTAATGTTACTTCTGGAACTATGAGTCCGATGCTTGGTAAAGGAATTGGTCTGGGTTATGTACCAACTATTTTTGCAGATGTAAACAGTAAGATAAACATACAGATTCGTAAAAATGCGATTCCAGCAACGGTTGTAAAATTACCATTTTATAAAGGTTAAATATGATAGATTTTCAAGAGGTAATTAATACCATCCACAACGATTTAAAACAAGAAATAGATCGTGGATTGGTCGCAAATTACATCCCTGAATTATCGCATATAAATGCCAATAATTTTGGTATCCATTTACAACTAATCTCTGGAGAAAGTTTTTCGGTTGGTGAAGCTAAAACGCCTTTTTCTATTCAAAGTATTTCTAAAGCATTTGCGCTTTCTAAGGCTTTTCAACTACAAGGAGATGCGCTATGGGAACGTATGGACGTGGAGCCTTCTGGCGATCCTTTTAATCAATTATCGTTACTAGAACTTGAAAATGGAATTCCTAGAAATCCATTTATAAATTCTGGAGCCATTGTTATTGCAGATATATTGGTTTCACAATTAGAAAACCCCAAAGCAGATTTCTTACACTTTGTTCGCGCTTTAGCAAACGATCCAACTATCGATTATAACGAGGCTGTTGCAGCTTCAGAAAAAGCTACAGGTTTTAATAACTATGCGGCAGCAAATCTTTTAAAATCGTTTGGGAATTTAAAAAATGATGTCGAAGATGTTCTAGATTTCTATTTTCACCAGTGCGCTTTAGAAATGACTTGTGAGCAATTAACAAATGCTTTCTTTTTATTCGCTAATCATGGCGTATGCCTGCAAAATAAAGAATGGCTAACGGCTAGCCAAATAAAACGTATCAATGCTATTATGCTTACTTGCGGATTTTATGATGAAGCAGGTGAGTTTGCATTCGAGGTTGGGTTACCTGGAAAAAGTGGCGTCGGTGGTGGTATTGTTGCGTTACTACCCAATAATTTCATTATATCCACTTGGTCTCCCGGACTAAATCCAAAAGGAAATTCTAAAATTGGTATGCAAGCTTTAGAAGCTTTTACGACCAAAACTAAACTTTCTATTTTTTAAAGAATTGCCCCAATAATGTTGGATAAAAAAAAACATAAAATACTAGTTCTTGGTGTTAATGGCTTTATTGGTAATGCTGTTTACAAAGAGCTCTACGCCTATTTTAGAGTTTTTGGCACTTATGTCACATCCAATACAGCTTCCGAAAAAAACAAACAATTTTTTCACTATAATCACGAAGAAGATGACGTGGTAGAAATATTAGAAGCTACAAAACCTAGTATTATTATTTCAGCGCTTCGCGGAAACTTTGCAACGCAAACAATAGCACATGGACACATTACAGAATATGTACAACATCACGATTGCAAAATCATTTTCTTATCGTCTGCAAACGTATTTGATGCGTATAAAAACTATCCTAGTTACGAGCTAGACAAAACATTAAGCTCTAGTATTTATGGGCATTTTAAAATTAAAATTGAAAATATGCTCATGCGTTTACCCAAAAAAAAATGGGCAATTTTAAGAGTTCCAATGGTTTTTGGACAAGGCTCTCCTAGAGTCGAAGAGATTAAAATGCAATTAAAAGAGAAATTACCGATAGAGGTTTTTCCTAACTTAATAATAAACGTAACTACAGACTATAAACTTTCACAGCAAATACATTATATCATTAACAGAAGTAAGTCCGGGATTTTCCATCTAGGAAGCACCGATTTAATACATCATGATGAGTTTATAAAAGAAATTGTAGCTTCTCTCGTATTATATCAACCCGTTTACAAACAAGTGTACACTACTAATGACGATAGATATTTAGCTGTTTTACCAAAGGATAACCTTTTACCAAAAAACTTACAAATACAGAGTAAGGATGTTTTAAAAATGAGTATTTTGTAGTGCATTATAAAACAATAAAAATGGAAAAAATTTCAGCAGAAGATATAGAAAAACGATTATTACATTTTCCAGATTGGGACTATTTTGACAATGCACTTCATGCAGAATTTGAATTCGATAACTTTAAAGATTGCTTTAGTGCCATGAGTAGAATCGCTTTTGAGTGCGAAGCCCAAAATCACCATCCAGATTGGAGTAATGTGTATAATATTTTAAAAATAACGGTATCTACACATGATGTAAACGGCGTAACAAAAAAAGATTTCAAACTTGTTAAGGCTATTGATGCCATTGTTGTTCCCGAAGACGAAGATTAATTAACCGTTTTCAATCGCAGTTAGCAGTGCGCACTTCAACTTTAAAAATAGTATACATTTAGCAATCCACTTCTCTAGAGTAAAGCATGCAAACTAGTCTTGTTTTATGGTACATCTATGCGGTACTTTGGAAAACGTTGTGAAATAACTCCTTATAAAACCAATCATATTAAAATATCTAAACCACAGTTGTTGCAGTTTGCGATTGTAATTTTTATATTTGTAATTCAAACAATTTAATTAATAAGTTTCCTTCCTGTAGTTATCGGGAATCGTGGAAACTAAAAACATATATTTTTAATGGGAAGAGCTTTTGAATTTCGTAAAGCACGTAAAATGAAACGTTGGTCTGCTATGAGCAAAGCCTTTACACGTATTGGTAAAGACATTGTTATGGCTGTTAAAGAAGGTGGTCCTGATCCGGCAAGTAATTCGCGTTTAAGAGCGGTTATTCAAAATGCAAAGGCCGTGAACATGCCTAAAGATAATGTAGAACGCGCTATTAAGAAAGCAAGTGATAAAAGTCTTGGCGATTATAAAGAAGTGATTTTTGAAGGGTATGCACCGCACGGAATTGCTGTTTTAGTAGAAACTGCAACAGATAATAATACGCGTACCGTTGCCGATGTAAGAAGCTATTTTAATAAATGTGATGGTAGTTTAGGTACTTCAGGTTCTGTAGTGTTTATGTTTGATCATACTTGTAACTTTAGAATTGAAGCGGAAGGATTAGATCCGGAAGAACTAGAATTAGAATTTATTGACTTTGGTGCAGAAGAAGTTTTTGCAGATGATGATGGTATTTTAATCTATGCTCCTTTTGAAAGTTTTGGTGCTATTCAAGCAGAATTAGAATCTCGAGGTATTGAAATTCTTTCTTCTGGTTTTGAACGTATACCACAAGTAACTAAAAAATTGACTCCAGAAGAAGCTGCAGATGTAGAAAAGCTTCTAGAGAAATTAGATGATAATGATGATGTGCAAAACGTATATCATACCATGGAAGAATCTACGGAAGAATAAAAATATAGAAAATTTTCGATTTTTTTTTTAAAACCTAAGCAAATTGTTTAGGTTTTTTTTGTAACATTATATATCGTAAATCGTTTTAATAAAAAGCAAGTCTATGAAATTTAAAAATATCCTTTTCTTTCTTTCACTTAGTATTTTCAGTTTTTATAATATACAAGGACAAACCGTTTCTGGAAAAGTTCTATCTTCTACCAACGAGGAAATCCCTTTTGCAACCATTCAAATTGGCGAACATTATGGCGTTATCTCTAATGAAGAAGGAAGTTTTTCTATTGACACCAAAGGGTTTGCAGCAACAGATTCCGTTAAAATTTCCTGTTTAGGTTTTGAAAAAAATGGATTGCTCCTTGAAAACTTCACTTCTAAAGCATATATATTAGAGGAAAAGATGAATGAACTTTCCGAAGTCTTTTTAAACCATACCGCACTATCTGCAGATTCTATACTATTTTATGTGAATGCTAACTTAAAAAGCAATTACAGATTAGACCGCAATGAATTTAAAGTTTTTAGCAGGAAAACAGATTATGTAATAGGTGATTTAGCAGATTTTGAAATTAAAAAATCTACTGGTTTTAAGAAAAAGCAACTGCAAGCATTCAATGATGATTTTGATAAATTAGAAACTTCTTTAGTAAATAATAAATCAAAACAATACACAGATTTTGTAGGCTCCCTAAAGATTTTGGATAAAGATAATGCCAAACTAGATGTAGAAAAAGCAATTAGCTTACGGGATGAAAAGAACGATCAATCGATGGAAAGTATAGCAGAACGCGGACAAAATATCGTTATGAAACATTTAGATAAAGACAAAATGTATACCGTTAAATCTGGTTTTTTTAAAATAACCGATTCTGCTACAGTAAATAAAGAAGAAATTAAGAAAAGACAAGATACCGTGAATACGCTTCGATATGCAAAAAACGAAACGTTTAACATGATAAAGAATAGTAGTTTTTCGAACCCGGATGCCAAATTAGATTTTGTTACCAACACTAGAAAGTACAAGTATTCTCTTAAAGATGTCACTTTTTTAGACAGCGAAATGGTTTATATTATAGAATTTAAACCTAAAAGATCTTCTGCTTTATATACAGGAACCATGTATGTTTCTAATGAAACCTTTGCTGTTATTCGAACCGATTATACCTTCTATGAAAATAGAATTGGAGACAAACTTAATTTAAGATTGTTATTTGGCGTAAAATACGTTGAAAAAAATCGAAGAGGAATTGTCGTGTATAAAAAAGATGCGGACAATTATTACTATCCTAATTATATAAATAACCAAGTAGATCGCTACTTTTATGTAAATCGACCAATTAAGTTTATTGAAAATGATAACTCCAGAAATAAAGTTTCTTTTAACTTTAAAATTGAAGGAACCTTTAAAGGAAAATCCGAGCTTTTAGTCATTTCAAGAGAAGATATGGAAGCTAGTAATTATAATGGTTATACCGAAAAAACGAGAATCGATTTTGAAGATTCTAAAACGTACGATGCATCTATCTGGGCAGAATATAATGTTCTAGAACCTTTAAATGATATGAAAAATTTTAAGGTAGCACCAGAAGAAACGAATTAAAAAAAGCTACTTGAATTTCTATTCAAGTAGCTTTTGTAAGTAGCTAGCTAATGTTTCTTTTTAGGGACGTATCGTTTACTTTATGTTTCACTAGTGTACTACATTTCTATATTTTCAAATATTATGCCAAAATAATACACCACTTAGCAATTACTGCAAGTAGTTCCTTTTCTACTTTTAATTCCCAATGCACACAAATGGCATTTTTTAAGGAATATTTTAATGCATCCATTTTAAAACTAGAAATCAATTGTGCTTCGTTAATGGTATTATCTATAATCGTATAGTTAGGTCCGGTGATAGAAAATCTTCTCGCAATATATCCAGAAGTTGCATTGGCGAGTGTCCAAGGAAAGATTCCAGGATTAGCAAAACGCGGACTATGTTCTAGAGCGTTTTCCCAAAAAGCAATAGAAGAAAAAGTTCCAGCATTAGACGATATAAAATATACAGCAGATTGATTTCCGTAGAACTCAAAATCCTGTTTTGCACAAATAGCATCTACAAATTGCGTTGCTAAATCTGCTTCCGATTCTCCTAGCGCTTCGTATGTGTTCCAATTTAATTCCATGATGAAAATAAGGTAATTGAATTCAGTCCTCCAAAAGCATAACCACAATTCAACACTTTATTTACTGTGGTTAAAACGGGTTTCTTCGGAATAAGAATATCAAATTCGGCATGGTTATAATTTAAGGTATGTGGAATGGTTTGATGCTGCATGGAAAGTACAGAAACGATGGCTTCAATAGCTGTAGAAGCACCCAAAGTATGTCCGATTTTAGGTTTAATACTAGAAACATACGGTTTATGAGTACCAAATACTTTTGCAATTGCATGCGCTTCCGATTGATCGGAAAGTTTGGTTCCTGTTCCATGAGCAGAAATCCAATCTATTTCCGAAGGCTTCAAATTATTTGTTTTTAAAAGTTGCTGAAAACAATCTATAATTCCGGAAGAATCCGGTTTTGGTGCTGTAGGATGATAGGCATCACAAGACAAAGCACAATCCTCTAAAACAGCAAGAACATTCGCGTTTCTTTTTGTCGCATTTTCTACTTTTTCCAAAACTAGAAAACCTGCTCCTTCGCCTAAAATCATGCCATCTCGATGGATATCAAAAGGTTTACAAACTCCGGAAGGGCTCATCGCTCTGCTCCTACTAAAACCAGTCATTGCTATTTTTGAAAAAGGATCTACGCCACCGACTATTGCAATAGAAACTTCTTCTTTTTGCAACGCATCCATTCCTGCTTTAAGCGCATAATTCCCTGCCGCACAAGCGGTAGCAAAACATTGAAAATTAGTGATTTCTGGATACTTTTTCATCAAACGTTTACAAATTCCGAAACCTGTATATGCTTCCGGATTAAGCGTTGTATTTTTTTCTGCTATAGCTTCAAAAGCAGCGCTTTCTCCCATAGTCGTTCCTAAAAACAAGCCCCAATTTTCGGTGTTGGAACAATTCGCTTGCTTTACGGCTTGCTCTATTGCTGAAATAGAAAAATGAAATCCTCTTTGCAAAGGATCACATTCCATATTTCCTACACGACTAGCATGTGTATATTTAAAATCTAAGTTCTTTAAATCTTCCCAGTTTTTAATGCCGCAGGAATCGTTAATTAAAGCTTTCCAAAAATCGGTTATATTATTTCCTAAGGAACAAATAACACCTAATCCGGAAACCGCTATTTTGTTAGTGATGGACATTATGAATGTATTCTGCCATTAAATTTACCGTAGCAATTTGCGACCAATCTGTATCTGGAATTTCAATTCTGTATTCCTGTTCTATTCTGGCAACAAATTCTGCCATATCTAAAGAATCTACACCCAATTCTTCTTTAAAGTTAGAATCATTAGAATCGACTTCTAACTTAGGTTTCACATCTCTAAAATGAGATAGAATCGTATTTATTATTATATTTTTCATGGATATGTTTTAATATTATTAGCGAATAATGTGGTTTTATTAGAAGAATAAATTGGTGCTAACGGATCGCCAATTAACCGATAGTGTGTATACGACGAAAGATTTTTTGGTGTTGCTTGTATAATTAATTCAGCAATAGTACTTGCCCCACTTAATAAAGCTTTTGTAATACCAATAGACCATCTGGTATTATCTGTGTGTAAAGTACGATCTACTGCTCCAAAGCTTACTGCTGTTTTTCCATCTAAAACCAATTGCTCACAAAAAGAGATTTCTGTGTTTTTCCTACTTGCTGTTTTACAACATAGCGATAGTAATGCACCAATAGGTTTTGAATTTTTATTTTCAAAATGATGCGAACGCAAACCATAATAACCAACCCAACCAATTGGTCTTCCATGACCAAAATAAGTTGCTAAACCCAATCCGCTTTCCAGACCTTCAATCATACTTTCTCTAAAGAGCAAATCACTACTCCATTTATATGGTAATAAATTTGGTGTTTCTAAAATAGTAGCCATTCGATCTACAATTCTTACAAATCTAGGATGTTTTTGTGAAAGTAATGCGATAGCACATTGTTCTTGTTTTCTACCATGCACTTCATGAATCGTTTTAGAAAATGTGAATAGATCCTTACTATTTCTAATGGGTAACCAAGCAATCGGTATTTTTTTGTTTTCCATCGTTTTAATAAATGGAAACTTTAATGCATTTTTTGGAAAACATGTAGCATCACCTATTAATAATACGGCATCTTCTGTTTGCACTTGACTTTGCATTTCCTTATAACTTGGTCTGGTGTCGTAATCTATTACATGCACCTCTATATCATGCTTAATGTATGTGTTTTTAAGCAACGTAAAACTTTCTTCCGATTTAGAACCAGAAGAAAATTGTGGTTTTACAATTAAAATGGTTTTATGCTGCTTTAACTTCATCTACAAAAGGTTGAAATCTATTAATAGCATCTCCTGTTTGTCCTAATAACCGTGCTCTAACAAAGAATTGCATTAAAACTTGACCTTGTTGCTCTTCATTAAAATCGGTAAAAGAATTGGTGTTTTCTAAAACAGTTTCTCCTCCTTCTCCAGTCCAAAATCCTTGAGAAACATTATTCATATTTATTGTTGGAGGTGATCCTACTGGTGTATAAAAAGCGTTTGGAATATTGATACCAATATCCGCATCCTCTTCATTATATCCATAGTTATAACCACCACCTAATACTTGCGCCGCAATAGCATGTGCTAAATACACAGGACCCGTATTTTGGTTTTGCCAAACGTGTGTCAATTCGTGAATTAAAGTACCACGACTAAAATCATCATCTACATCAAAATTTATTAAGTTACCCGTTACAAATGCGCGTGAATCTTGGTTTCTAGTAACAAAATCTTGAACCCCAAAAACAATATCATTTAACGGACCTTCTGTAGCAATAAAGATGTTATCCCAATCTATAGAATTTCCAAAAACAAAACGACCATCTGCTTCTTCTGCAGGCGTTAAACTTCTATAACTACCTAACATTTCAAAAAGTATTGAAATGGTAGCTCCTAGCATTCCGGCACTTACCTCAAAGGCTGCGGAAAGCATATCTTCAACAGATTCCCCTAATTCTCTAAGTGTTTGTGTTACTTCTTCTAAAAATTCTTCGCCTGTATCTAAAACGGATTGATAAATATCTTGAATAGAATTTCCTATATCTCTAGCTGCTGCAATAAAGAGATCGAGTGTTTGATCTGGATGTAACATAATTTCGGTTAATAAAGTAGCTAAAGCAATTCCTGCCGCCAAAGCACCAATAACAACTTCTCGCATGACTTCAAAGGTTTTATTAGCAACCCAAGCAATTAAACCAGCTATTGCGCTTGCTGCTCTTAATGCACCTTCCACAAACTTTCGAATACCTGGAATAAAATCATTTTCTAAATAATTAAGGACATAACCAATGGAGTTCCCTATTCGTTCTGTAGCTTCGCCTAAAAATTCTAAAGCAGCGTCTCCAACAGCGATTGCCCAATCTATCACTTCAGAAATTCTACTTCCAATATCTTCCACTAACTCTAAAAGTCTATCAAAAATAGCATCTGCTTGTTCTAAAGCCCAATCCATAACTTCTGTAATTGATTCTTTTACAAAACGAATTGCTAAAACGGCTTGTCTCCAAATTTCGGAAGCTAGATCTTCTCCTCTAGCAATTAGCCATTCAAATATATCTGCAACAGGACCTAAAGCTTGTAATACACCATTCACTATTTTTCTAAATACGAAATACGTTTCTTCCATTACAGATTCTAAAATATCTGCAATAGTAGCTCCTGCAGCAAGTGCAGCTTCAATAAATCTAGCAGCATTTCTGTATGTAAATTCTACCATTGCTTTTGTGAATTCGGCAATTTTTCTACCTATTTCTAGCATAGCTTTTATGGTCTCCTTTAATAAATCTACAGCTAAATCAAACACATCTTTTAGAAAGTTTACCATAGTTTTACCTAGCTCGAAAGCAGCCTCAACAATTTTTTTAATTGCAACAATACTTTTGTTTGCTATAGTGGCGATTAATTCGACTAAAGTTCGACCAGCAGCTAATAAACCATCTACTACTTTGGTTGCCAGTTCTTTTGTAGTTTGAATGACAAAGTCTGTAAACTCAACTAATGCGGTACCAATTGCTGCCGCTGCTCTAACAACATCTCTAACAAAATCTGCTGCTACATTTACTGTTTCTTGAATAATATCTGCTAAAGTATTTCCTAGTTCTCCAAAAGCTCTAACCACTTCATTCAATAAATCTCTAGGACGCGTAATTAATGTTACTAATATAGAGCCTATGGTTTCACCAATTTCTATCAGCGCTCTAACCACGTTTCTAACTAGTGCCACACTAGCCTGGAGTGCTTGTTCCAAAATATTACCGATTTTTTTACCAATGCTTATTAATGCTTCTATACCCGCTTTAATAAACTCGTATGTTTTTGTTGCTAACCAACTTAATAAATCTGCAAAAATTTCGCCAAGTTTATCTATGGCATCTATTACAGATGCGATTATTTCTTTTGCAAAGGCAAAAACATCTTCTAATATTTCAATAAATGATTTTCCGATAAGTTTTATTGCTTCTACAAACTTTTTTACTTGGTTGACAGCAAGTTCTGCTGCAGCTTTTAAGATTTCCCAAAGTTGTTTTCCAGCTTCCACTAATGCTCTTGCCAGACTGGCAACTTCTTCAACCACCCAATTAACAGCATCTGAAATAGCCTCTACCAAATCCTCAAAAAACTCTGTAAGACCATCTACAATGGTAGTGACAGCATCTGATATTGCATCTGCTACATCTTCAAAAAACTCGACAACGGCATCATCGGTTTCACCATCTGGAAAAACAGGTGTTTGTCCTTCTATCTTTCGCATTTGTGCTCCAGCATCTCGAAGCCAAAAAAGAACTTCTTTAACACCTTTTTCGTCTTTTTTGCCTTTGTTATCAAACACAAAATCTTGCATTATAGTTCTGCATTGTTGTCTTGGCAATTGACTCATGGCATGTACGACACCTCTTGCTTGGTTTGCATTGCGATAGCCTTTAATAACAGCACATCGCTCTTTTCTTTCCATTTGTGCAACCCCTTGAAAGAATTCTCTATTCTCTTTTGGGTCTTTAATGGTTTTTGCGTAGGATTCGGATAATTTAACCGCTTTATTTTCGCTTTCTTTAAATAGCATCCGTACTGCTGGAGCAAGTTCTACCGCTTTATACTTACATTTTTTAACGGCATCTGTTACCGATTTTTTACTTCTAAAGGAAGCAGATTCTAATGCGGTTAAAATGGCGTTTTTACCAGTTACGAACTTGGTTTTACTAAGGTTTTCTTTACGCATTTTAACTTTTTCTAATGCTGCTTTAGTAACCTTTTTTGAAACTGTCTTTTTTTTCGGAGCAGATTTTTCAGGTGTGGATTTTTTCTTTCCCATTGTTTATGGTTTTAAAAATTAATGCCACTAAAAGAGGTATTAGTAATTGTCAGTATGTGTATTTTAGGAAATACAGCTAAAAAAGTTAGGAAGAAAGCACAAATGTAATAAAACTTACGAACAATACAAATATAATATGCTGATAATCAATGAATTGATCACTTAAACATTGTTTAATGCGCTATAAATCAGCGGTTTAAAGTTATATTATTAAAGTGTAAATTGGAAAAACTAAACTACTGATAAACAGCTGTTTAATAAAAAAAGTTATTTAAATTATATAAATGAGTATGTATTACTTGACACCTGTTCCTTTTAATGGACCCCATGTATGCGTTACTTTAGGTTTCATTTCTAGTTTAAATACGATTCTTTACTACTTAAAATAAAGCCTTGGTGCCGGTTATCGGTTTTGTGTAAAGAAATTTGCGTTTTCAATCTATATTGAAAATTGAAGATGTTTTTTAGTGTAGCTATGTAATCCGGTATCCATAACAAGTTCATCTTTACTTATTGCTTCAGAAAAAAATTAGTCTATCAAGCTTACCATTCGACTCACTTTCTAGCTTTAATTTATTATTCCACGAGTTAATAGTAAAGAAGTTATTTTTCTACCATCTAGATACTTGATGATACTTTACAACGAAAATAATACTGCTTTCTTTTTTTTAAACAATGTTGTCCATAACCACATACTAGAAACGAATATAATACCGACGTATAAATCTGCTATCCATGGTCCTCCCATGTTTATTACTTGATTCGGCTTCTTTAATTCCATATTTATGGCTTCTTGTTTCCTGAAAAGACGCTACTTGAATATTAAAATTTTAATATATCATATGAAATTTAGTAGTGCTAAAAGCAGTTCCGTTTGGGGATCACGGCTTCAAAATTCACTTTAACGCTAAAAAGATTTATCGGATACTTTACCTTTTACACCTTTGAAGAAATTATGCATAAAGGCAAAATCTGCTTCCATATTATCTGTAGGATAAAAAGGTGCTGATATTTTGTTTTGTTTCTTTCCAAAATCGAAAGTAACCATTACTATTGGCACATTTGCCGCTTTTGCTATATGATAAAAACCTGTTTTCCATTCGGATACTTTATCTCTAGTACCTTCAGGAGCTAATGTTAATCGCAATTCGTCATTAGTTTCAAAAAGTTTAGCAATAGCTTCCACTTTATTCTGACCAGGAGTTCTATCTAATGACCTTCCTCCTACAGCTCGAAAATAATAACCAAAAGGGAATATGAATATTTCTTTTTTACCGAGAAAATTAATTTTTGTATTTGCAATTTTTCGGATTAATAATCCAATATAGAAATCATGCCAACTGGTATGCGGTACCGCTATTATCACGTACTTCTTCAACTCTTTAGGAAACTCACCTACGAGTTTCCATTTCATTATTTTAAAGTATATAAATTTGTATATAATTGTCAGCATAAAAAATTACATTTTTTGATATAAAGCTCTAAGCTTTTCTCTGGTAATTGTTTTTTTCCAGTTTTTACCTATAGCGTTTTCCCAAAGAGGTTCTAAACTTAAGGCAACATCTATCATGATATCAAACTCTTTATCACTTAAATCTGCACAAACACCTTGAGGAATGGTAATATTATGTTTTTCTCGCATTTCCTTATACATGGCAACACCTTCTGGATAATATTCTTCTAAATGTTCAAAAACGATACAATTACCAACACCATGTTTTACACCTAATAAATAGCCTAAACCATAACTCATAGCATGTGCTACACCTACTTGAGAGTATGCAATACTCATTCCACCATGCCAAGAAGCCATCATTAGTTTATCTGCAGCTTCTTCCTCACTTAGCGTATCTTCTAGAAAAATCTCTTTACAAAGCTCCAAAGCTTTTTCGCCATACGTTTGGCTAAATGCATTTAGGTACGTTCCTTTTAAAGATTCTATACAATGTACAAAACAGTCCATTCCGGTATAAAACCATTGGTCTTTTGGTACGTCTTTAGTTAATTCTGGGTCTAATAGCACTTGATCAAATGGTGTGTAATCACTATTAATTCCTAGTTTTCTAACAGGTCCCGTTAAAATAGTAGTTCTAGAAACTTCTGCTCCAGTTCCCGAAATGGTAGGAATACCAACATGATAAATTGCTGGATTTTTAATTAAATCCCAACCTTGATAATCTTTAGACTCCCCTTTATTAGTTAACATTAAAGCTACCGCTTTTGCTAAATCTAAAATGGTTCCTCCTCCAATTCCTATAATTCCAGATGGTCTTTCTTTATAGTCCAAAATTATTTGTTCTACCAATTCATCTACTTGTGAAGTTTTTGGTTCTTCTTCGGCAGAGATGTAAATTAATTTGTCATCATAAGACAAAGGAATTCTTGAGGTTAACCAAGTTTTACCTTTAAATACATCGTCTACTAAAAATATAAATGGTGCTTTAACGCCGTTTCGCTTAGGCGATAAAATGTCATTTAACTGATTAAAACTTCCACGTCCATAAACTATTCTGGACACCATTGGGTAATTTTTATAACTCATTTATTATAATTGTTTAACAAAAATAGAAATACTATTACTAAAATTCCTATTGATTTAAAAAATATTGAAACTTTTCGGAAAACAAACCAACATGGTAACCATCTACCAATGCATGATTAACCGCTATTGCTACATTCATGCTTAAGGCATTATTATCTTTATTTACTTTACTAAATGCTATTTTAGGAACAGAATCTTTTTCTCCAAAAAACGGTTCTTTATGTCCTGTAAAATTTAGCCAAGGCATTGCGGAACAATGAATACAATCTAATCCATTTCTTTCTGGAAATAAATTACTAGAGGATTCAATCCTTAATTTTTCTTCAACTAAATTATTTAAAAAAACAGCTAAATTTTCATCAAAATCTATAAAAGAAAATCCGAATGTTTTATCTTTTCTCATTATGGTAGCAGATGCATGAATAACATCATACACAACTACCTCTTCATTTATAATTCTATACTTTAAATTTTCTATACTATTCATGGCTTGCATGCAAGCGTGTACATATTTACCAAAAAAGCTAATGCCATTATCCTTAGAAAATTGATATGCTTTGGTAACATCAAACGGAATAGTAACGCCAAAATAAGGATCAAACATTTTATTAAAATGCTGAAATTGCTCTGCTCTATTCCATGTTTCTAAATTGATCTTTTTCAAATTGCTAAACTAGATTTAAAATTTCTTTTAAACTTTTCACGGTTCTATATGCTTTACCATTGGTTTCTTTTTCGGTTACTTGTTCATGTGCCCAAGTGGTATGAAACGGAATGTGAATAGCCTTTGCTTTGATATTTATTAATGGTAAAATATCGGACTTTAATGAGTTTCCAATCATTAAAAATTCGGACGGATTGATATCTAAATGCTTTAATAGTTTAGAATAATTTTCTTCTTTTTTATCACTTAACACTTCAATATGATGAAAATAATCTAGCAATCCTGATTTCTCTAATTTTCGTTCTTGATCTAATAAATCTCCTTTGGTGGCAACGATTAATTTATACTTTCCAGAGAGGCCTTTCAAGGTTTCTTCAACGCCATCCAAAAGTTCTACTGGCTCCTTAAGCATTTGTTTACCAATGTTTAA
Source organism: Lacinutrix sp. MEBiC02595 (assembly GCF_053601555.1). Classification (NCBI taxonomy): domain Bacteria; kingdom Pseudomonadati; phylum Bacteroidota; class Flavobacteriia; order Flavobacteriales; family Flavobacteriaceae; genus Lacinutrix; species Lacinutrix sp. MEBiC02595. The sequence goes on from NZ_JBSHNU010000246.1 coordinate 109,720, forward strand.
AATCTTTTCTATGGTTTTATTCGAAATGGTATAATTAGATAATTCTAAAGCCATTTCTACCATAGATAAAACAAAACCTTTCACTCCGTAACCATACAAAGGTAAATTCTTCATCTCCATTTTAAAAAGTTCTTGATCTACTTTATTAGCAGTTTCAAAACCACCTAAAAGTTTTGCAAACTCTAACTCTGCATCCCGAAAATACGTTTCGTTCACCCAAAGTGTATCATCTGCATCAAAGCCAATTACTTTTATATTTTGGTATTCTTTATTCAATTATTTTTTTGCTTTCGCGGAAGGCATTTCAAATACGATCCAGGTTACAACTACTAGTATTCTTTTGTAATTACTTCCAGAGCTTTTTTGCTCTTTCTAAATCTTCAGGCGTATCAATTTCAACACCTTCGACATCTGTTTCCACCATTTTAATACGTTTACCATATTCTAAATAACGAATACATTCAATTTTTTCTGAAGCCTCTAATGGTAACATTGGTAATCTGTAAAAATCTAATAATGCTTCCTTTCTAAACGCATAAACACCTTTATGTTTATAATACTTTGCGCCAACATCTGTTGCTCTAGGAAACGGAATTGGGCTTCGTGAAAAATACAAAGCAAAATTATTTTGATCTACGATTACTTTTACGGTATTCGAATTTTTAATTTCTTCTTCATCTGTAATATGCACCATTAAAGAAGCTAAATCGACTTGTTTCTCTTTATCTTCTTTAAAAACTTGGATTAGTTTTTTTAAGGAAGCGACTTCCGTAAACGGTTCGTCACCTTGCACATTTACAACAATATCTATATCTAGATTCTCTACCGCTTCGGCAATTCTATCGCTACCACATTCATGCTCCTTTATGCTCATGATTGCTTTACCTCCATGACTTGTAATTTCTTTAAAGATAATTTCGCTATCGGTTACCACAAAAACATCATCAAATAGATTGGTTGCTTTAGTCGCTTCGTAGGTACGAAGAATAACGGTTTTACCATTCAGATCTTGCATGAGCTTACCTGGAAAACGAGAAGCACTATAACGTGCAGGAATCATGGAAATTATTTTCATATATACTATTAATCTTATTACAAAAATATAACTTTTTAAATAGATTTAAGCCTTCCTAGATTTAAACTTTTTATAAACTCTAAAAATTATAAACAGCACAATAACAACAAGTATAAAGGCCAAAACGGGAATAAATACAGAGAGGATAGACATAATAATTGCTGTTCCTGTTTCTAAAGTTGAGATTACAGGATTTGCCAAACCAGCAGTTGTGGTTGTAGACGCTAATCTTGTAACACTGGAGGTTCCTGCTATTGCGGCAGCGGTTCCTCCACCTGCTATAATTGCTAAAGCCCAAGTTATAGCAGGACTTAAATCTGCAACCGTAGAAACCATAACTGCGGTTCCTGCAATTGCGGCTAAAGGTACTGCGATAGTATCTAACAGATTATCTACAAGCGGAATGTAATAGGCAAAAATCTCGACTATAGTTGCCACACCAAGTGTTATTACGGCTGTTAAACTACCAATCCAAAGCCAAGATTCATTCAATTCCCAAACATTAAAATGTGCCGCTAAACTTAGTGCGAATAATGGAACAAAGACCCTAAATCCAACAGATGCTGCAAGACCTACTCCTAAAAATATACTTAAAATAGCTTCTGTTCCCATCTATCCCTTTGTGGCATTTTAACTCTTAGTTAATATTTATTTATTTGAATCGTTGAAACTTCGATTTCCCAAAAGGAAGAAGTCTTATTTATATTACTATTACTAGAAAATATTTTATTCTAAAATCTACAATCTTTGGTCTTTAGTTATCTGTCATCTGTCTTCCAGCTTTCATCTTCTACAAAAAACTCCTCTTTAAAACCGATAAGATACAATTTTTCTTTAGCTCTTGTAACTGCGGTGTATAGCCAACGCAGATAATCTCTATTAATACCATCTGGTAAATATGGTTGCTCTACAAAAACAGTATTCCATTGTCCACCTTGTGATTTATGACAAGTAATTGCATACGAGAATTTTACTTGTAAGGCATTAAAATGTTTGTTTCCTTTAATTTTTAAAAACCGTTTATAGTTACTGGTTTCGTCGGCAAAATCTTTTTGTACTTCTTGGTATAATCGGTTGGAATCTTCATAAGCCAACGAAGGTGTTTCCGCAGAAATAGTATCTAAAAGTAAAACCGTTTCAAAAGGAATCATATTAGGATAATCTACCATACGTACTTTTACTTCCGCGAAGCGAAAACCATATAATTCTTGAATCGAGAATATTTCTAAAACTTCAATAATATCGCCATTTGCAATAAAACCAGCTTCGGTTGTTGGCTTAATCCAAAAATAATTATTTTTAACAACCATGAGATAATCCCCTGCAGAAAGTTCATTTTCATTAAATAAAATACGCTCTCTAATTTGTTGGTTATACATATTTGCGCGCTTGTTACTTCTAACAATAATGGCAGTTTCTTCGTTTCCTAAGTTGCTATAAGAATCGTTAATAGCGTCCATAATTTCATAACCATCCACCAAACGAACAATGTCTGTAAAGGTTTTTAAATCAAATTTAAAGGTTTCCGCGAAAGCACTAGATATGGCCTCACGCAAAATGGTAGCGTTTTCTAATATTCCAGAATCTTGTCCTTGACGTACTACTTCGTCTAATTCCATTCTAGTCACCTCTTTATTATAATTTAGACTCAATGTGTTTTCGTCTAAAGCGGGACTTAAATCTAATTTCACCGGTGGTAACTGTGCCGTATCCCCGATTAGTAATAATTTACATTGTTGCCCAGAATACACGTATTGCATTAAATCGTCCAGCAAGGATCCGTTTTCAAAAAGTTTAGAATCTCCAGGAGTATCTGGAATCATAGAAGCTTCATCTACGATGAAAATGGTATTTTTATGTTTATTTGGTTGCAAAACAAATTTCACGCCTCCACCTTTATCTTTTTTTGGAAAATAGATTTTTTTATGAATGGTAAATGCTACTTTTTTAGAATAATTAGAGATTACTTTTGCTGCCCGACCTGTTGGTGCCATTAGCACAGCACTTTTATTTGCTTTCCCTAAATGTGTCACAATAGTACCAATTATAGTAGTTTTACCGGTTCCCGCATACCCTTTTAGTAAATAAAGGGCATTTGGTCTTTCCGAAAAAATAAACTCAGAAAGTTGCAATAAAACAATATCTTGTTTTGGAGTCGGTTTAAACGGAAACTGCTGTTTTACAAGGGAATAAAATTGGGAAGCATTCATTAATTATGGCGGTCTAATAAAATTTCCTCAAATATAGTGATGATTTTTATGCACTTTGGTTTTAACGATTAAAAAAAAATTGTAGATTTGCGAAAGACCTTTATTAAAATTTAATTAATCATACTATGAAATTAATACTAATTGCGATTGCAGTAATTCTTGTAACTATTGGATTGGTTTGGCTTATAGATAAGTTTATTCCATCTAAGTTAAGACCAGTTTTAATGATAGCTCTTTGGGCTTTAATAGCCTTTTTAGGTTACCAAACTTTTAATTCTATCTATGAACCTATTAAATTTAATAAAGTAAAAGAAAAACGTTACGCTGCCGTAATTGAAAAAATGGTAGATGTTAGAGATGCACAGTTAGCACACAGACAAGTTATTGGTAATTTTGCTCCTAACTTTGAAAACTTAATCAAATTTATAGATACTGCAAAGTTTACTATTACACAACGAAGAATAGAAACGGTTATAGATGTGGAAAGAACAAAAGCTTTTGGTGGTGTTGAAACCATGAAAGATATTACTGTTATTGATACATTAGGTTATGTTTCTGTAAAAGATTCGTTATTTAAAAAATCAGATAGATATAAAACCATGATGAATATTAATGGTGCCAAAATTGAAATGAAAGCTGGTTTACTTGGTGAAGAAGGAGAAAATAAAATCCCAGTTTTTGAAGCAAAATTATTAAAGAACGTAATTTTAGCCGATCAAAACAAAGATTTATTAGCGCAAGAAAACGAAACAATTTCTGTAGATGGTGTTAATGGAGATGCGATTAGAGTTGGATCTTTAAATGAAATAAATACTAGTGGTAACTGGCCAAAAACTTATGGCGACAGCGAGTAATAAAACAAACATACTAATTAACCAAGAGTTGTCCATTCAAATAAGTTTGAATGGACTTTCTTTTTGTATACTTCAAAGAGATACAAATACCATTGGTTATTTAAAGCATTTTGAGGTTACTCAAAAACAAACCCCTTTTCAAGTATTAGACGCGTTAAAAAAAATATTTAAAAACACAGAAGCGCTACAAACCCCTTTTAGCACTATACACGTTATTTATATAAACGAACTGGCTACACTTGTACCAAAACCGCTATTCAACGAAAATGTCATTGCAGACTACTTAAAATTTAATTCTAAAATTCTGCAAACCGATTTTATTGCACATGATGCTATTGCAATAAATGATAGTGTAAATGTTTATGTACCTTACATGAATATTAATAATTATTTATACGAAAGGTTTGGCACCTTTGCATACAAGCATTTTTCTACGGTTTTAATAGAAGAAATTTTACAAACCGAAAAACATGCACTAGACCAAAAAATGTATGTGCATGTAAATAAAACCCATTTTGAAATTGTAGTAACCACAAAAGGAAATTTAACACTTTACAATACTTTTACGTATACTTCGAAAGAAGATTTTATATACTATATTCTCTTTACAGCAGAACAATTACAATTGAATCCGGAAACACTAACACTAGTACTTTTGGGTACTATTATTGAAAAGGATACATTGTACAACATGGTATATAAGTATATAAGACATATACAATTTGGGAAGCCAAACACGAATTACCTAGTAGCAGAAGAAACAAAACATTCTAATTATATTTTAAAGCATAGCTTTTCATGCGAATAATTTCAGGAACATACAAAGGCAGAAGAATAACTGCACCAAAAAAATTACCGATTAGACCAACCACAGACATGGCTAAGGAATCTCTATTCAATATCTTAAATAACCAATATTATTTTGATGATGTATCGGTATTAGATTTATTTAGCGGAAGCGGAAACATAAGCTATGAATTTGCCTCTAGAGGAACAAAAGACATTACCAGTGTAGATGCCCATTTTGGTTGTATTAAGTTTATAAACGAAACGGCGGAAGCTTTTAACATGGAAATACAAACTATAAAAAGTGATGTATTTACCTACTTAGCAAAAACAACTACAAAACATACTATTATTTTTGCAGATCCTCCTTATGATTTTCCTGTAGAAAAATTTTCTAAAATACCGGAACTAATTTTTCAAAACGGCTTATTAGAAGAAGAAGGTTTATTAATAATAGAACACTCTAAACATACCGATTTATCCAACTTGCAAAATTACTCGCATTCTAAAAGTTACGGTGGAAACATGTTTAGTTTTTTTGCACTGCCTAAGGCAGATTAGGCAAAATCTTACTCTTGTCAATAAAAAATATAAAAAACAAAGCCCCTTACTCACGTAAAGAGCTTGTTTAATGAAGTAAATTTATACGTCAAATTTTGTCTTTATTTTCTTACGTATAAATACTGAAAATCAACAATTTGCACTTCTTGTATTCATCTATTTACTATCTTGTACTAAGCAATTATTAAAAACAAGGAAAGCGGAACTAAGAATTATATTTGGTTTCTTTTTTTTACAAGGGTTTTTCACTAATAAATTAAAAAAATAAAGTAATTCCTTCCAAGGAATAGTTGATTTTATAGCAAAAAACAAAGCCCTTTACTCACGTAAAGGGCTTGTTTGATTAAGTAAATCTATAAGCCGAATTTTGTGCTTTTTCTAAAAGAAAAAGTCCTTATCATTTATCTACGTGCATTGTTACCAATACACTTTAGCTGCCTACCCTCTAACATCGCGCGTGTACGCTCAAACATTAGTTTACATGACATTGCACCACATAGAGTTTACCTGGTTTCACTACAGCATTACCTGTACATACTTTCTGTTGCACTTTTCCTAATCTCACGACTGGTGGCTGTTAACCACTATGTTACACTATGGTGTTCGGACTTTCCTCTAATTTAATAAATTAAAATAGCGATAAGGCGAATTACTTGCTGCAAAACTACAACAAACAATTTTATGTTTTTAATGGAAAAGTACTTTTATTTAAGAAGTTTGTCTGCTAATTAACTCCTTTATTAATTAATCAAAAGTTGGAAAGAAGTAAAGAAATGGATAAAAGAATGTCACAGCGCAATAAAGAAGTAATCCAAACACATAAAATCCAAATCTATATTTAAAAAACTTCACCTTACTACTATAATAATACAAATTAATAATTTCAATTAAAATACCACTTGAATAAAGAATATTAGCGAGGATAGCCCAAATTAAAATTCCCATTATTTCTATAATTCCAAAAAAGTAAGGAGATACTACAATTAAGGATAATACTCCAGATAGACCAACAGCAATATTAAAAATAATTCATTTTTTTTCCCACCAAAATATTGTTTCGTTCATAAGATTCCAGTCTATTTTTTTCATGTATTTTTCATTTTACTAGCGTTTTTTTTATTCCTATACCTGTTATAGAAGATTAGAAATTATAGATTTTAAGATTCCTAATACCACGGAAAAAACAATAATTATTACCGATAATTTATAGGTGTAATTTTCTTTTTTGTCTTTATAGGTTACGATATGCAAAAAGTAAGGTAAAAATATCAGTAAAAAAGGAGCTATAAAAATCCGACTTAAACTTTGGTCCACTCCTCGATATATTAAATAAAGCATTCCAAAAAGCAGAAGAGAAATAATAAATCCAAGAAGGAAGTCCTTATTTTTAATTTTATTTAGTCTCCAAAATTTGATTACTTTAATAAGTGAGTCGATAAAAACAGCTAAAATCAGACAAAAATATATTAATCCAGGTACCGTAAAATATAAGGGTAGAAATTTTATCATTAATATAGAAAAGATTAATTTTTAAATAAATTACGCACATTATTTTGGTGTTTTTCCCTTCCTCCTTTCATTAGAAGCCAAATTGCTAATCCGAGTTCACCAAGTGCCATTGGTAAAGCTAATACCATTTCTAATTTTGTTACCAATACGGAACTCCCATTACTCCACTTTAGAATAGATATCATACTATAAGATATGACAGTGAATAAAGCAAGATACGATAGTATTTTCGGAATTATTTGATGTAGCCTCATTAAAATTCCAATCAAAAATAGGTGCAATCCAAAAGCATTACTCCACTACTCCATATTAGTTGAAAGGATTTCAAATAAGCGCTTGGTCCAAAGACAAATGATAACTTCAAGTTGCAGGTGTAGTAACTTGGAATCGTTATGCCAAACCGAAGTAAATGCAAATTAAAGCAATGGTGTCAAAAAAACCATGTACAGCAACAATAAACCACAAATCGTATTTACGCAAATAGAATATCAGGGCTAAGAGTGCTCCGACAATCCCTGTAACAAGTTGTCCTGTAATTCCTTGTTGACTATGCATAAAACCAAAGAAACAAGCAAATAGGACAATATTAAGCACAATGCTGACTTTGCTTTCTCCAAAGAATTTTACAAACTGTCGCATAAAATAACCTCGAAAGATAATTTCTTCTCCAAACGCTGTAGCACTCCACACTAATAACAAAGCAATTAAACAGACTGGGAGATTTCCTCTCAATTGGTCAAAACTTGAATAATCTATGGGAGCTCCTGTGAGTTTTGTAATTCCGGGGACCAATGCAAAAACATAAAAAGCAAAGAGTCCTAGCGCAACTAATGGAGCAAGTACGAAGATGTTTTTGAATGTGAATTTTTCACGTTGAAATCCAAGTGCTGAAAATGGTTTTTCTTTGTATTCTATAAAATTCGCTATAATGATTAATATAGAAATAATGATATTTTCTATGTAACCAATACGTATTGGTCCAAACCATAAAAAACAGATGATTGTAAAAGTAATTAACGGAATTAATATTTGTCTTAAGGTAATTTTATTCATTGCTTTCTTATTTTAAATTCGAAGCGAAATAATGAACAAATTCTCTGAAAACCCTTTAATATACTTATGTTTTTACTGAGTGGTAGTTAATTTATAACTGAATAGTCGATAGTTTTGGTGTTTTTTTTTGAAACCAATCTATAAAAGCTTTTCGCTTGTAACGACTGATATTGATTTCAGCAATCGTATCGTTTACAGTAGAAACTTTTAATCGAATACGCAGCTTTCCATTTTCAATTTTTTCCATTTGGGCTACAGCATCTTTGTGAATGATAATTTGTCGATTGGCTCTAAAAAATAATTGATCGTTTACTTTTTCTTCGAGCTCGTTCAATGTAAAATCGGTGTTAATTGTTGTGCCATCCTTTTGAACAGCATACACAATTTTGTTTTCGCTGTAAAAGCACGCAATATTTTGATAGTTAAGCTTCGTTATTTTTGCGCCACTTTCAATTGTAATTTCAGCATCTTTTATGGATAACCTATATAAATTGTATATGTCTTGTGCATACCATAAACCTATGAGAATAAAACTCAATAATAAGGTAATTAGCAATCCAATTAATAAATAATAAAACTCTGACTGTCCGCCTGCAACTATATTAAAAATAATATTTACCGGAAAATACAAGATTGTAATATATCCTAGAGTAGAAGCCATAAACCATAGGATAGTGACAATTTCTACTTTTTTAGAGAAATACTTTTTCTTGTAAAATGTAAAATTAAGATGTGCTATGATTCCAAATAGAATACATAAAACAATAGACGACAGAAAACCTTCTATGGGGAATCTATACGACTCACTATCTGGAAAACTATCGCGTGTTGCTAAATGATTTACCATTAAAAAGAAAATTATTAATACCATTGCTTTCTGAAACCAACGCCATGCCGAACTACTAATCCATGTATGCCATACTGTTTTTACTATATTCTTAGCTGGTTGTGTATTACTCATGTATTAGAAACTCTTTTTTTTTATCAGAAGGTGTTTGAATTAGAATACTTTATGTTTTTTTTTTACCATTACTGCTTAAACTACGCATTATTTTATACGGTGTTCTGCAACGTTTTTATTCCGATTATATCAGTCAATTTATTTATTGCGTTTTTTGAAACAAATCTAAATCCTAATTCTAGAATAAACCTCATAACTAATAGTGTCATAACAAGGTGGAATACTAGTTCAAAGTCCGTTCGGAGTATTGCTGTAATTATTCCATAAATCGCAAACAGAACTATCGCAATAAAAATGATTTTAATAATTCTACCTGTCCGAATTTTTAACGTTCCTTTTCCGTTTTCTAATTTTCCATTTAGAACACAAAATTCTCCGATTATTTTTTTTGAAAGTTTTACTTCAAATTCATTCGTTTCAATTTTTCCAATGAATGATTGATTATTCCAACTAGTAACAAACTGTTCTTTCGATAATGTTTGATTTTTTAATTCCGAAAGCGCTAACGAACTATCTTTATTTAATTCGATAGAATAGTCTTTCTCGGGAAATATTTTCATTCCGTTTTGTGTTTTTTGACATCATTTGCCCTAAAGGTCTTGTGTATGATTATGTTTTGTTTTGGAGAACTAAAATAGCAAAAGAAAATGAGCCAGAAAAAGTTCTGAAAGAATTTTCCAAATAGGCGAGAACCCAGGAATTAAATATATATGGTGTTGGCCGTAGTTTCTATTCTTCGAATTATTATTTCTATTTGGCCTTTCTTTCAAATATACTTTTGTTTATGATTTTATTTTTATTTCTTTTAGAATTTAAAAAAATAATCCTTTCATTTTTTATGAAAGGATTATGATCGTAATTGTTTCATTATAATAATCTACTTCTATTGATTTAAATAGACTATTTCGTGTAGGCCATCTGTATGATACGTTTTTGTTTCACCATTTCTTGTTACAATCAACTCTTCTTTTGCAGTATATCTATAAGCATCTTCACCTTTAGCGATTTCAGATTTCTCTATCATTACAATCTTTTCTAGTTTAACATTTGCAATAAAACTAAAATCCCCTTTTGTTCCTTTTAATGTAAAATCTTTAGCAAAGGTATATCCCATTGTTTCTTCGGTCATAATCGCATTGATAATACCCTCAGTTTTACTTATATGGTTTGGACCATCAAATGGATCTGTAGGTGCCATTATTAAACTCTTTTCATCCGTAACTAATGCCACCGGGTTGGCAATTTTACCATCTAAACCTATCATCATTGAATAATCAATTGAGATATTTGGTGTATGGATTTTTCCCCAATACCAATTCTTAAACGCACCTGCTAAACTTTTCTCACCCCAGTTGTGGTCATGATAGCCAATACCCTTAACTTTAATAGCGTCTCCTCCTTTGTATAATTCTCCTTCTATTGGTCCAGAAGGAACAGCTACTGTCCATCCCATTGGAACCGGGTATCCTTCTGTTGTAAATGGGTGATTCTTTTTCTTTAATTTTAATTTAGCACCATACCCATCAATCATAGTATAAAGCTCATAATGATCGCCACAATCTTTACAATACTCTTCACCAAGTGTAACATCACACTTTTCATAACTAGTGGATACATCCTCCTCTTTGTATAATTTTATTTTGCTAATTTCTGGTTGCCCGTGCGGATATATATTTAATCTAACAGACGGTTGTCTTGGGTTTAATCGAGTATCGTTAAGAGAATACATAACTACAAAATGATCTCCATTGTCAAAATGTGCATCAAAGTACCACCAATCAAAAGATTCCTCTCTGTTTGTTACTGGAAAAGCAATATGTGTTGCGTCTGCTTTTGTGTAATTAATTTCTTTTTTTTCCATAATATCTAGCTTTTAAATGGTTGTTATAGCTTTATCTTGTTTAAGATATTAATTTTTAGATTTATTGTGTTAAGTTATTGAATAGAAGTAAAAGTCCTATGGTTTTTATACACGGTTTGCAGTCTATTATTTCCCAACAGGATTCCCAAAATACATTAATTCCCAAACTGCTTTATTACTGGTGTACTTCTCTATTAAATTACCTGATTTGTAAACTCTTATTTCTGATTTTCCAATAAACCTAAAGTATGCAGGATCCATACTTGTAAGCATTTTTGCAAGTCTATATTTAAGCCCATGACCAACTGATGCCGCAATTAAATCTACTTCAACAATAGTATTTTTTCTAAAAAGTGAATATTCATACCTGCATTCACTTTGAGGATCATCATAAATAAAAATTAAATCGTCACTTACCTCTTTTTTTAATGTTGGATGCTCTTTGCCATACGTTCTATATAGGGTTACTAATTCACCATCATCAACAACTGTTTCTCCATCCTTAGAAATATTAAAAGTAATTATATTGTCATTATTAAATTCTTTTTCAGATATCATTTCTGAAGCAATTACGGTATAAGGGCCAACTTCAGCTCTAGACCAATACCAATGGTTAAAAATTTCCATCATAGAGACATTTCCCCAATTATGATCGTGGTAGGCAGAACCAGCTGTTTTTGTTGTTACACCTTTGTAATCGTATTCCATTTCCATTTCACCTTGAGGTACAGGCACTACCCAATTGAATTCTTTGCTTTCGTCGGCACCAAATACCATATGTCCTGTTTTTGGTCTCCAGCTTTGCGTAGTTCTTTTTATAACGGCTGTTAAGTTTATATCTTCATTTTCTATATGAATTTTATATTCCTTTAAGTTTCCTACTACATAATTATTACCCATCTTAACATTGCACGAATCTTTTGAAGCAAAGAAATCTTCGGGGTCACAGTAAAATTTTTCTGATATTTTACTGCCGTCAGCTTTATCTATACTAACTGTTAAGTATGGATTAAAAGGTTTTTTTATGTCGGTCATAAACTTGGTGTAAAACGTCATTACAGCAGTACTTCCATCGTGCAAATGAGCATCAAAATACCACCATTCGTAACTTCCTTTATCTCCGGTTGTTCTCATTCCATCTTCCCATTTTTCAGGAATATTACCTTCTGTTAAGTTTCTTTTGTTATAGTCGTCACTAATTTTTGCTAATTTTTGACTGAATAAAAAAGTGGAAAAAAGAAGGGTTATAAGTGTAAGGCTAATTTTGATTTTCATATCCATTTGAATCAAGTTGTAATTTATAGTTCTTGTATACCACAAAAATAAATATTACTGATTCGAGTTTTATGAAACTAATTTCATGTTTTAACTAGTACGTTTTATTTTACTTAGCCATTGGGGCGTAACCCCCATAAATTCCGCTATATATTTAGATGGAACATTTTTAGTAATTGGATTGTGTTTTTCTAGAAGGTAGCTGTATAATTTATCTTTTGGTAGACCTATTAGTTTGGACTTTATTTGATTTATAAAAATGAGAGCTTCTATAATATGCGTATTACAAAATTTATCAAAAGCGTTATGTTTTGAACTCAATCTTTCTATTGTATTTCTATGAAATGCAATTACCTCAGAGTTTTTGAATGCTTTTATTTGGGTATCTGAAGGCTCTTTTGAAAAATAACTTTCTGGTTGCGTCATAAATGGATGATAATTATCAATGTGGAACGCAGTTGTTCTAAAATTTGATTTATTATCATCAAAATACTGACTTACAAATCCGCCTTTTATTACTATGTAGATATATTTACTATGTTCTCCTAGATTAAGAATATTTTCGTTTTTTTTGATTTCAATTTGTTTACCATTCAAATTTATCTCTTGAATTAAATCTTCTGATAGACCGTATTGAAGACCATGGTTTATAAGGTTTCTCATTTTTTTTTTAAAAATTATTACCAACGGTTAGTATATGGCAAGCATGGCAGTAGAAAGCGATAAACTTTCGAGTTACTCTGAGCCACATTTTTATATTTTGTTTTTAACTTATTCATCTTAAAAGCCAAATTAAAAATTTGGAGTGTTCGTATATAGGACTGAATTTTCGTAAACTCCTAATCGCCCTATTTGCTATATACAAATTGTTAGCAGTTTTTAGCGATAGTTTTATGTTCTAAAAAAGTTTTATCTGAGTAATTACAACTTTATTGAATTTAATCCATAGCTTTTTTATGTAATTTTTATTGAATTACGCTTGTCTCCTAGTTTTGAATGTGTAACTTTCTAAGTTAGCCATGTTATGAGGTTTAATTTAAAATGGCAGATGCTATTTCTGGATACCTACAGAACCATCTGGTGAGGGACAAAGCTGATAAGTAAAATCGGTTTGAATATTGGACTCCTGTCGATGGGAAACAAATAAAATACTTGTTTCACTTTCCTTTGCAATTTTATTTATTAAAGCAATAATCTGAGCTGCACCTTCATCATCTGCATGCATTAATGGTTCGTCTAAGATTAGCAAAGGCGGATGCTTAATCATAGCTCTTGCTATTAGTATCAATAGTTGAGTAGCTGATGATAATTTTAGAAAAGGGGTGCTTTTTTCTTTACTTAAATTTAGTACTTCCATCCACTTAGCTGCCGTGCTACTTTGTAAAGTAGAAGGGTTTTTGTACAAACCTATGCTGTCAAAAAATCCCGAAATAATCATTTGTTCTACGGTATGGTTTAGCTTAAATAATTCTAACATAGAAGGGCTAATATACCCAATTCGCTGTTTTATATCCCAAACACTTTCACCAGTGCCTTTTTTCTTACCAAAAAGATATACTTCCTGACCATAGCCCTTGGAGTTATTTCCATAAATCATGGATAACAGAGTGGTTTTACCAGCTCCATTCGGACCTATTAATTGCCAAAATTCGTTTTTTTTAATCGTCCAATTAATACTATTTAGAATGGGATGATCATTATAACTCACATGTATATCCTTCAGTTCAACTAACACCTCAGGAATCTCTTTATACGCGGTTATGGATGGCGGGATTTCTTTATCAAAAAGGAAAACACTCTTTTTAAAACGATATTCCTCCATAGGTATAACTGCTTTAAGGGCGTCTTTATTAAATTCAATTACATGTGTAATTATTGGTAATAAATCCTCCTGTCTATGGACAATAAATACGGTAGGTATTTTTTTAGATAAAGATATTAATTGCTTTTTTAACATGGATACAGAAGTAATATCTAAGCCTTCGTAAGGGTTTGATAGTACTATGAAATCCGGGTTTTGTTGAAGTAAAAAAGAAAGTAATGCCTTCCTTTGCTCACCGGTAGAAAATGTTCTAAGCCTTCTATCTTTTCCCGAAGTTAATTCAAAAATATCGTGTTTTTCTTCCGCTAAAATAAATTTTTCTAAAATAGAATTTGAAAACAAAACACCTGTTTTTCCTTTTAATCCTTGTATTTTATAGAATCCACTAAGTAACCGTGGTAACCAATTATCTTGTTGTGAAAGACTAGCGTGTTCAACGGTATAATGATTATGGGATTGGTTCATGTTTTTTTTCGAATTCAGGAGGTACTTTTGTTCGTCTAATATTCATTCCTGCATTACTATTAAATTTTAATTGAAGATGCATATTTCCAAAGGCTATGCATACAGTAATTTATCCATGTTTATTACCTGTCTTCTTTTCTATGCTTCTAAAACTTGTACAAGTTTAGACCAATATTTTCATCATAATAGCGATTAACGGTACCGTCAAAACTTTCTATAACAAATTCTGCAGCTCCATTAATTTTGGCTGTAAGCAAGTGTCCCGCTAAAGCCGTGTAATCATTACGACCAAGAGTTACATGCATATGTACGTAGTGCTTATCATTTTGTTGAGATATATTGCCTGTTAAGTTGGTGATTTCCATTTGTTCGGAAAAAGTTTTATCTACAAATTCTTTAGTAGCTGGATCAAAAAATCGTAAAGTAGCTTCATTTACAGCACCAAGACCTAAAATTGTTCCTGCTTTTATATCCTGTTCTTCAACAAACGCAGTTATTGCTTTTGTAATCTCATTATGGTTTTGAATACTTACAACGTACTTGTTACCAAACTGCTTGTAAGTGTACAGTTTAGAATTTGATTGTGCGTTTGCTAGAAAAGATACTGCAAGACACAGTACTATTAAAATGGAACGTTTCATTTTGTATACTATTTTAAATTATAAATTAATAAGACGCTCTTATTATATCTATCGTTAAACTATCCGCCTTTTTTCCAAGTTCGGTTTTTAATATTAAAAAATGCTCTGTTTGATTATGAAAGTCGATCGCTTCCTGAGATTTCCATTCTTCTAAAATCAGGATCTTTAAGCTGTTATTAATATCTTCATGTAATACATACGAGATATTACCTTCCTCTTTCCGTGTGGCATCGGTTACGGTTTGTAACATATTTAAAACCTCTTCCTTAAATTCGGGTTTTACAATAATTGTAGCTATAATTTTTAATTTGCTCATAATAAATACTTTTAAAATTAATTTTTCAGATATACTTTCTTTTTTAGTCTAGATCCTTAATATGAACTTTTAGTTAAGAAGGAAAAGTTCACGTTGCATTTTTTATCTTTTTCCTATTATGTAGGATGTTAGCTTAGAATGTCTTCTAAGTTATAATCCAACTCTTTTTTAATTCCCATAAACTTACTCAAAATTTCGATGTAGTAATTTTTCCTTTTTATGAAGAGTTTGAGTTAACATTTCCGGAAACTAGCTACATTCCATTTAAGGGATTAAGTGCATTCTTTCTAATTTTCCTTTTTCTATTTGTCCTTTGTTATTCGCTTTTAAAAACGCACCTGTTTCCACGTTCAAACAAGTTAACCACATGCCACCATGCGCGAAAGTATCAATACAAATGGTGTGACCAAAATCTGCTATTTTTCCATTTTTCCGAGCGGTATGTCCACAAATCACAGTTTTACTAGGGTCATAAACAGTGGGTTTTTCAAACTTCTTATGAAATAAATGATGCTCATCCTGTTCCTCTAAACGCTTGTTTTCTTCAAGTCCTGCATGAACAAATATAAATTCGTCAATTTCTAAATAGGGTAAACAAGAATCAATAAAGTTCCAATGCGTTTTATCTATCTGATGCATCCAGTTTGGGTTATCACTAATTTTATAGGAGTTTAATGTAAGTGATCCTCCATAATTTTCGAGCCAATGCGCAACTATTTCAGCTGAGGATTTGGCACGTGTCATCATGATCTCATGATTGCCAAGAATAAAATGGAAGTTGAATGTTTTGCTTTTTTCAATTAACCAATGAATAACGCCTTTACTATTAGATCCCTTATCTACGTAATCTCCAAGAAAAACTACTTGATCGTCTTCCTTTATTATTTCTTGTTGAAATATAGTTTTTAATGCGTTTATGCTGCCATGTATATCTCCAATTGCGTAAATAGCCATAATTTTTTTTTTATACCGTGTAGCCCAAAGCTTATATTATGTTGATAAGCATTAAAATTCTAGTAATTTACTTTTGACTTATTTTTTAATTTATGTTCTATGATAGGATATAGATTGTAGGTTGGATAGATTTCTGTTGTAAAAGCTTTCCATGCAGTTCTCTCAATCGCCAAATTCACAGCTGCTAATTTTGAGGCAGGGAGTTCCAACACAACCACTTGACCAAGTCCCATAACTACAAACCAATTAACTACAGAAGTACCTTCTGGAGGGAGATTTTCATAAAACCCTTGATTGGTTCTTATCTCTTCAATTTCATTTAAATTCATGCTTTGATCATGTTTAAGAAAGATTGTTAATAACAACTTATCACTCGCTTTTTTAGAGCTGGGTTTGGTATCCAGCACTACCTTTGACTTATTTTTCAACTTATGTTCTATGATAGGATACAAATTGTAAGTTGGATACATTTCTGTTGTAAAAGCCTTCCATGCGGTTCTTTCAATTGCTAAATTTACAGCGGATAATTTGGAAGCAGGAAGTTCTAATACAGCCACTTGACCAAGCCCCATAACCACAAACCAATTAACTACAGAAACACCTTCTGGAGGAAGATTTTCATAAAACCCTTGATCCATTCTTATTTCTTCAACCTCGTTCAAAGTCATGCTTTGATCATGTTTAAGGAAGATTGTCAATAACAACTTGTCATCCGCTTTTTCAGAGCTTTTAAGAGTATCAGTGGACTGCGCATGAACAAATATTTGTAGTAAGAATAATGGGAGTAATAAAGCGTATTTCATATTTTATAAATTTTATTGTAAGACTTTAGATTTTATTCTACTTAATGTTTCTTGTGATATATTTATATAAGAAGCTACTATTTTATTTGGTAACCGTTTCACAATATTTGGGTTTATTTTAAATAACTGATTATATCTTTCTGAAGCATTTAAAGTGGTAAACGACATGAGTCTCTTTGAATTATTTACATATGCTTTTTCTAAATATATATTATAAAAATCCTTCCATTTGGGAATAGCTTTCATAAGATGCCTAAAGTCATCATGCGTAATGTATAGAAGTTCACTATCTTCAATAACTTGAATTGTTTCTTGGGCAGGTTCATTTGTTATAAAACTAACAAGTGCTGTAGCAAATTGATTTTCAAATGCAATATAACGAGTAACGTCTTTCCCTTTATCATCAATAAAAAACAACCTTAAACAACCTTTTTTCACAAAATAGCTAACCTGACTAATTTTTCCAGCAGGAAGTAAAATCTCATTTTTACTTTTTTTTATGGTTTTAAAATAAGACAAAATGATTTTTAAATCTTCATCTTCAATAGTAATATTCTTTTTTATGAAATTAGTGAGTTCGATATTATTTGTCATTTAGTTGTAGTCTCTAACAAATTTACGATAATGAATAATATCCTGTATGGATAAGACTATCAAATTATTCTCTTTACCAAATGCTGTGATTGTGGCCGAATTTGCCATTGTTCCGTCATCATTCATTAATTCGCACAGTACTGCTTCTGGTTGTAAGCCTGCTAGTTTCATTAAATCTATACTACCTTCGGTATGGCCTTTTCTTCCTAGCACTCCTTTGTCGTTTCCTCTCAATGGAAATATATGACCAGGTTTAGCTAAGTCATTGCTTTTAGCATTTTCATTGCAAGCAACTTGTATAGTTGTTAATCTATCTTTAGCAGAAACTCCTGTAGTTACTCCTTCTTTTGCTTCTATAGTGATTGTAAAAGGGGTTTGAAAACTACTTGTATTCTCCTTTACCATATAAGGTAAATTAAGTGCATCAGCTTTTTCATTTGTCAAACAAAGGCAAACAATACCACTACATTTTCTAATCATAAGTGCCATGTGATTGTTGGTCATGTTGTGCGCCGAAAATATCAAGTCCCCTTCATTTTCTCTGTTCTTGTCGTCAGTTAAAATAACACCATTTCCATTTCGAATATGTATTAATGCTTTTTCTAATCGTTCTATACTTTCTGTACTAGTTGTTTGTATCGTATCTAATTCTGCTAATTCCATTTTAATTTATTTATGTATTCGATTAGCAAAACTAATACTGTTTCCAACCAAACTATTTGACCTAAGTCAATAAATTAATCTATTTAATACATACTGCAGTGAACTTTTACTAATAAGCCGTAATTTATAAAAAGGACATTCTGTTACTGGTCCGATGTCTTAAATTTCGGCACAAAATAATTCAAGCAATAAAGCATTGCTCCATAAGTGATAATCAGTGTAGGCATATTGGTGTTAAATCCTAAATCAAATTCAGGAATACTTAAAAGCTCTCTAAAAGAGCGCGTTGCAATTAGTGACATGAAAATAATTCCATAGGCGAAAACAGAAATAATAGCTACTTTATTTTTAGTAGTTCGTATTATTCCTTTTTTTGCCTCTCCTCTAAAGAAATACCAAAGTGCTCCAACGCTGAATATTGCTTCTATGAAAATGGCTAAATAGGTGCTAGAAGCATATAAGCCAAGACCCGCTTCCATTGTATCTGCGCCAAACAGGTGGTGCATATGACCAGAAAAGAAATCTAATACAAAGTGGACAATTACTAAACCCATACTTACTAATCCTATTAGTGTGCTTTTGAACATGAATTTTCCAATTACGAACACCATAGCTAACCAAAATAATAGAGGCAACAAATCATGACTATACAGCATATCTACTGCCATATTACTTAAAGTTGCATCAAAGGCATCGCTTGGGGCAGTAGGTTCAAGTCCTAAATAATGGAAGGTAAACCACAATAAATCCTGTAATTGTGAGATAATTAAAAAATAAAGCAATGTTCCTTTAGGGAACTTTTGTTTTGCTATTAATGCTGTTGTAAAATGTCCTGCTAACATAATTTTAGTATTTTTGCTTTCAATTCGATAGCAAAAATAATAATTACTATCGAATTAATAGTAATAATGTTTAAAAATGAAAAAAGAATTTCGCTCTGGTTGTCCAATCTCTTCTGCATTAGATGTTGTGGGTGATAAATGGTCTTTATTAATTATCCGAGATATGTTAATTAAACATAAAAAGACGTTTAAAGAAATATCTGATTCGGACGAAAGGATAGCTCCAAGTATTTTGTCTGCACGATTAAAACTATTAGAATCCTATAAATTAATATCCAAAACGAAAATACCTGAAAATAAAAAAGAGAATATTTATTTGTTAACAGAAAAAGGAATTCGTTTAACTCCAATAATCGTTGAATTCAGTTTATGGGGCGATACTAATATGCGAGAATTTAATAAAATAAAAGACATAGAAGGTTTGAATTCAGATAAGTCTTATATTATTCAATCGGTTCAAGATAGTTATAATTCTATGTTGCTTAATTTCCAATAAAGGCTACATTCCAATTAGGGTAAGTAGTTAAAACAGGAAGTGTATCAATTGTAGAATCTATTACCATTATTAATTCCAATTTTAACATTAACATCTTGAGAATAACCAATTCCTGTTTTTAAAAATCCAATAAGTGCAAAAAATAAAATATAGTTTCTCATATAGTTGTTTTTCAAATTGTTGCCCACTTCTTCCCTCTTAATACTGTAAATATAACCATTTATTAAATCAAGAAATTTATAGTTACAACAGTTCGTTCGATTTCCATTTGGTATTCACAGATCTAAGACTCAATAAGGTAGGAAAAAGGCAATTTATTAGGTCGTTATTTCAGCTTCCTTTTTGTTAATAACTCCTATTAAATTTTAATTCTAAAATAGTCCATTTCAATTGTAATTTTTAACTTTGTTCTTCTATTCATTAATTAGCATTTTAAGATGCTAAAATAAAAATTATCTATTGGAACACTTTGTAGTATCGGCTAGAAAATATAGACCACAAACATTTAAAGATGTTGTTGGTCAGCAAGCTATTACAAATACGTTACTAAATGCAATAGAAAACAATCACTTAGCGCAAGCATTATTATTTACAGGTCCTCGTGGTGTTGGTAAAACAACTTGTGCACGTATTCTTGCCAAAATGATAAATAGTGATGGTACAGAAAAACCAGATGAAGATTTTGCTTTTAATATTTTTGAATTGGATGCAGCTTCTAACAATTCTGTAGATGATATTAGAAATTTAACAGATCAAGTACGTATTCCGCCGCAAGTTGGTAAATACAAAGTATATATTATTGACGAGGTACACATGTTATCTCAAGCAGCTTTTAATGCTTTTTTAAAGACTTTAGAAGAACCACCAAAGCATTGTATTTTTATTCTTGCAACTACCGAAAAACATAAGATAATACCAACGATTCTTTCGCGTTGTCAAATATTCGATTTTAAGAGAATTACCGTTAAAGATGCAAAGAATTATTTAAAATACATTGCTAAAGAACAAGGTGTTGAAGCAGAAGATGATGCACTTCATATCATTGCTCAAAAAGCAGATGGAGCGATGCGTGATGCGCTTTCCATTTTTGATAGAGTCGTTAGTTTTTCTGGTAAAAACTTAACCCGTCAAGCGGTAACAGAAAACTTAAATGTTTTAGATTACGAAACCTATTTTACAAGTACCGATTATATTTTACAAAATAAGATCCCGGAATTATTAATTCAATTTAACACTACGCTATCTAAAGGTTTTGATGGGCATCATTATATTGCCGGATTAGCAAGTCACTTTAGGGATTTAATGGTTTGTAAAAACGAACAAACGATAGAGCTTCTAGAAGTTGGAGATCAAACGAAAGCAAAATACTTAGCCCAAAGTAAAAAAGCACCTCAAGACTTTTTACTAAAAGGAATAGAGCTCGCTAATGATTGTGACTTAAAATATAAAAGTAGTAAAAATCAACGGCTACTCGTTGAACTAACCTTAATGCAGCTTGCCTCTATCACTTTTGATGGAGAAAAAAAAAATAGCAAACATTACATAATCCCTGCTTCCTACTTTGCAAAAAAAGGAATAATACCAATTCCTGTTCAAAGACCTAAAGTGGAAGAGAAAATTCTTCCGAAGAAAGAAGAAAATACAACGGTAACTGCTAATACACCAAAGCCTGTTGCGGCAAAACCAACCGCTGAAAAAGCACCAAGCATTCTTTTAAATTCACAGAAAAAAACGTCTTCTGGACTTTCCTTAAAAAGTATCCGACTAAAAAAAGAACACCAAATAAAGCAAATGGAAGTTGTTTTGGATGAAGAAGACTTACCTTCTGATGCCTTTACGGAAGAAGATCTTATTGCAGCTTGGTATGCTTTTGTGAAAAAAATTGAAGAAAACGGGCAACATAATCTGGCTTCTATTTTATCTATAGACACCCCAAAAGTTAAAGGAACCACCATACATGTGGAATACCCGAATGCGACAAATAAGGTTGAAATAGAGCGTCAACAATATCCTTTATTAGGTTTTATTAGAAAACAACTCAATAATTATGATATTACTTTAGCCGTTACTGTTAATGAAGAGTTGGACAAAAAATATGCGTATAGCACAAAAGATAAGTTTGAGAAATTGATGGAGAAAAATCCAAATATTGAATTGCTTAGAAAAACTTTCGATTTAGATGTTTAATTTAAAAAAACAGCTCCCACTACTCTTTTTACTAGTTGTGATTATACTATCTAGTTGCGATGGTCGTGATAAAACACGAAGAACAACACAACAAGATTTATTAGAAAATAAAGTCTTAGATACCTTTACAGAACCTATTAAGACTGTTCCTAAAACCTATTTTGAAAACGTTACCGATACCATATTTAGCAATGGCTATCAAATGCATACTAAGTTTTATTCGAGTATGAAAACTGGTGTTATTATTGAAGACAGCACAGATTTAAAGACCTATTACAGAGATATTCTAATAGACATAAAAGTATCTAAAGACAGTAAAGAAATATTTAATAACACCATTGATAAAGCCTTCCTAATTGAAAATAAAATTTTTAATAAAGAAGATGCAAAAACGTATTTGATTTCTGATTTTTGGTTAGATAACATGGATCATGAATATGGATTTCCCGTTCTTGTTTTAAAATATATCCATCCGAAAACGAAAAACCAAAGGCTATTTCGATTTAACTTTCATGAAAAAGGAATTCTATTTGAAGAAGTAAAATAGCACATCTGTTTTAAAAGAATCTGAATGATTAAATAGAAAAAAGTACCGTTTATAAAGACGTTAGCGATTATAAGAAAAAATCACAGTGCAATAAAAAACAATTGCATACAAAAAAGGCAAACGTTAAAACGAATAATTACAATGGCAAAAACGGAAAAACCCCTTGCTTAGAGTTACTAAAAGTTTATACCCCAACCTATTAAACAAGCTTTAAAAAGAGTAATACTATGCCTTCAATAAATTTAACTAACTTTCCGATTAATCGTAACTCATGAAAGGAAAAATAACTGGTATATTATTATTGTTTTGTTTGATTACACCAGTTGTTTCAACATTTACTTTTTTACACTTTCAGAAAAGGCGCGTTAGGCGTGAAGTAAAAGGGAAAATGATTACCGGAATTAACAAGAACGAACTTGTTTTATTGAAATTCACAGAAGCAGAAACCCAAACGGAAATTAGATGGGAGCATTCTAAAGAATTTGAATTCAAAGGTCAGATGTATGATATTGTAGAAAAGCATGTTGAAGGAGACAATACCTATTATTGGTGCTGGTGGGATCATGAAGAAACAAAACTCAACAAACAACTTGACCGATTACTCACAAATGTACTTGGAAATATTCAAAAGAGACAAGAAAAGAAAAATCAACTGACTGATTTTTTCAAAAAACTTTTTCACGAAAATCAAGAAAATCATTTAGCAATAACTTCCAAACAAGAAAAAAAACATTTCAGCTATACGGAAGGTTTTTCAACCTTTTATCACGCACCACCTATACCACCTCCTCGCTTTAGTTAAATAAATAGAAGTTCCATTTTCCGTCTGTCAAATCAAAACTTGACGGACTACACTTAATTTATTTAAACAATTAAAAATAATAACAATGAAAAATTTATATTTTTTTTTGTTATTGTTTGGGTATATAGGTATGTCTTATGCGCAAACAATAACGATCCTAGATCAGCAAAACGAAAAACCACTTGAAGGCGTATTTCTGATCAGTGAAAATCCCATAGCATCCATAGTAACTAATGCAAAAGGGCAGGCCGATATTTCGGCTTTTAAAGAGGCCGATAATATTCAAATTCACGCTCTTGGCTATGAAACCAAGGTTTTTAGCTTCACCCAAATAAAATCTTTTGATTTCTGGATTCATATCGAGCCATCTAACTTAAACCTGGATGAAGTAGTGGTTTCTGCCACCCGTTGGAGGCAAACATCTGGCAATGTTCCATCTAAAATCGCAACTATTTCAGCGAAAGAAGTTGCATTTCAAAATCCGCAAACAGCAGCTGATTTATTAAGTGTTTCTGGCCAAGTTTATGTTCAAAAAAGTCAGCAAGGTGGAGGCAGTCCAATGATTAGAGGTTTTGCCACTAATCGTTTGATTTATACAGTGGATGGTGTGCGTATGAATTCTGCAATTTTTAGAGCTGGAAATTTACAAAACGTTATCAACCTAGATCCTTTTGCAACGGAAAGCACCGAAGTACTCTTTGGCCCTGGTTCTGTAATATATGGTAGTGATGCAATTGGTGGCGTAATGAGTTTTCAGACGCTTACGCCACAATTATCTTTAACAGACAAACCACTTATAACTGGTAAAGCTATAACAAGATATTCTAGTGCAAACAAAGAGAATACAGGTCATTTTGATGTAAACATAGGACTAAAAAAATGGTCTTCTGTAACCAGTTTTAGTTCTTGGTCTTTTGATGACTTGAAACAGGGAAGTCATGGTCCGGACGACTACCTAAAACCAATACATGTACAACGCATAGACAGTTTAGATCAAATTGTTACACAATCCGATCCACTCATTCAAAGTCCCTCTGGTTATTCGCAAATAAATCTGATGCAAAAAATCAGGTTCAAACCCAATGAAAAATGGGATTTTCAATATGGTTTTCATTATTCAGAAACTTCTCCTTATGGCAGATATGACAGGAATCAGCGTTATAAAAACGGAACACTTCGCTATGCTCTTTGGTATTATGGTCCGCAAAAATGGATGATGAATAACTTAACCATTACTAACAAAGCTAATAATGCAATCTATGATGAGATGACCATTCGATTAGCCTTGCAAAACTTTGGGGAGAGCAGAATGGATAGAACTTTAAACAAAAAAGATTTATCAGAAAACGTAGAAAATGTAAAAGCCTACTCTGCAAATCTTGATTTTTTAAAATCTTTAGGCGCGAAAAACACTTTGTATTATGGTACAGAATTCGTTTATGATGATGTTACCTCAAAAGGAAGCGTTACAGATATTACAACAGGTATTACTACAGATGGAGCGTCTCGTTATCCAATTTCCACTTGGACTTCTATAGCCGCTTATGTAAATGATGAATATAGAATTACAGACAAGTTTACTGCAATTGCAGGTCTGCGTTATAATCATTACGCTATTAAATCGGACTTCACACAAAATCTACCTTATTATCCGTTACCATTTAGTTCCGCAAGCATAAACAACGCTGCACTTACGGGTAGTCTTGGTGGTGTATATCGACCAACAGACAAATGGGTGATTAAAGCTAACTTTGGCACTGCATTTCGCTCCCCAAACGTAGATGATGTTGGTAAAGTATTTGACTCAGAATTGGGAGGTGTGACTGTACCAAATCCCGATTTGGAAGCAGAATATGCCTATAATTTCGATTTAGGAATTGCAAAAGTATTTGGAAATCACCTTAAAGTTGATCTTACGGGATACTATACGATATTGCAAAATGCGATGGTTAAAAGAAATTTCCAGTTGAATGGTATGGATGAAATTATCTATAATGGTGAACTAAGCCAAGTGCAAGCAATACAAAATGCTGCTGTTGCAAAAGTTTACGGCATACAAGCTAGTGCAGAAGTTAAGCTACCAGAAGGTTTCACCGTTTCTGCTAATGTGAACTATCAAGTTGGCGAGGAAGAATTGGACGATGGAACCAAAAGTCCTTCTAGACATGCTCCTCCAGTTTTTGGGGTTGCTCGTTTAAATTATGAGGTCCATAAATTACAACTTCAGTTTTATGGAAACTATATGGCAGAACGCAAACATGATGATTTACCTTTTGGAGAGCAATCAAAGGTAGAATTGTATGCTAAAGATGCCAATGGTGAAACGTATGCACCTTCTTGGTATACGTTAAATATTAAAGCGATGTATCCATTGTCAGATATTCTTACCATTAATACAGGGATTGAAAATCTTACTGACCAACGCTATCGTCCATATAGTTCCGGTATTTCTGGTGCTGGTAGAAACTTCATTCTATCACTAAAAGCCAATTTATAACATCAAATAGTCAGTTATTTTCCGTTGAAAATGACTGACTATTTAATTTTTAGCAGGACTAAAAACACACATAAAGTCTTTTTTATATGGCGAAATTCAACAAATTAATGAATAAAGATCAAACTTATCAAACGACAGAAACGAGGAAAACGGACATGCTGGTTAAATTGTTAAATTAGCCAACATTCACTTTGTCTAGTCGCATAAGCAGCGTACAAATAAAATCCAAAATATAAGTACGGCTTTCTAAACTCGAAAACAATTTCAAAAATAACAGCTATATTTAATGAAATATTAAACCGGATACGATTCTAAAAATAGCCATCTTAAACAAATTGAATTCTGAAATATTTTTAACTGAAGATTTTGATTACAATCCACTGGAATCTTTAACCATACAATAACTTGAAAAAGATTATATTGTTCATCGGTTTAATAACGCTATTCCTAAAAACACAAGAATTGACTAGTCCATTATTGAAATATTGTTTGGAGCTATTAGAAAAATGGACCATAGGAATAAATGAAAATAATATCCCATTAGAAACCAGAACAACAGTTGGACAATCGTGAAAATAAAGACCATTCCCAACATTACCAATTAATAAGTATTAACTTCTAATGAAATCATATTTACAACTGCAATTTAAAATGCTAAACAGGAGAATGATCGATTTCGGCCTTCCTCTTTTAATTGGATATGCACTCCCTGTATTTATATTTATTTTATGCTCTAACTACCTATTCCAAAACACTGCTTTTGCGAATTATATTTACGGTCTAATGGCTTTAAGTCTTATTTCTAGATTAAGCGCATCCAAAAGAAATGATTTTTTAAAATCTATCTTTAATAAGACGAAATATAAACTTTTAAGAAGTTTAGAAAACAGCATTTGTTGTTTGCCTTTTACGATCTACCTTCTTTATCAAAAGCAATTTATTTTTTCAATACTATTACATGCATTGGTAATTGGCATGACACTATTCCAATTCAACACTAGTATTAATATCACAATTCCGACACCATTTGGTAAAAACCCTTTTGAATTTACTGTTGGATTTAGAAAGACATTTTATGTTTTTCCTATCGCTTATTTACTAACTTTTATAACAATATCGGTTGGTAATTTCAATCTTGGTGTATTTGCAATGCTGCTCCTTGGAATGGTATGTTTTTCATATTATTCTAAAATGGAAAACGAATATTTTGTTTGGAATTTTAATGTATCTCCTAAAGAATTTTTACTCAAAAAAATAAAAACGTGCTTTACTTATTTTACAATTTTAAGCCTACCTATTTTAATAGCTTTGAGCATTTCATTCTTTAATGAAATAGAAATTTTAATTATATTTTTCCTTTTGTGTTATACCTATTTAGCCACAATGATTTTAGCGAAATACTCCGATTTTCCTAATGAAATTAATCTATCACAAGGGATTTTAATGGCAATGAGTTTTATGTTTCCACCCATGCTAATCGTAATTATCCCTTATTTCTATTCCCAATCTATTAAAAAATTAAATACCGTTTTAAATGATTAAAATTGAAAAGCTATCTAAGTTTTACGGAAAAAAACAAGTGTTGCATACGCTAGATTTAGAATTTGAAAAAGGGAAAATATATGGAATCGTTGGAGAAAATGGCGCAGGAAAAACAACGTTATTTAGATGTATTTCTGGGCTAGAAAATTACAAAGGAAATATAACATCCGACTTTAAAAATCTAAAAGATCATTTAGGTCTTTTACTGACAGAACCTTTCTTTTTTCCTAAAATTACAGGAAGAGAATACATACAATTACTTGCCAACGCAAGACAAATAAAATTATCGAATATGGAAGATAAAAATATATTTGATTTACCACTAAATCAATATGCTTCTACCTATTCTACAGGCATGAAAAAGAAGTTAGCTTTCACCGCAATATTGTTACAAGAAAATGATGTATTTATTCTAGATGAACCTTTTAATGGCGTCGATATACAAAGTAATTTAATTATTACAGAAATTATAAAACAGTTTAAAAAGTTAGAAAAAACAGTGATTATTTCTTCCCATATATTTTCCACTTTAGCCGATACTTGCGATGCAATATTTTTAATGAAAAACGGAGAAATAATTAAAAAAGTAAAGCAAAAAGATTTTAATAAACTGGAATCCGAAATGAAGGATTTCACGATTGGAAATCGAATTGATAAACTAGAGTTGAAATAAATATTAAGAACAAAATACGACTAAATATATTTCGTATTTGAGGAAAATTATTATAGCGGAATACCTCTATCTTCAGAAAAAAAACATAAAAAAATACAGAAAGGAAAAGAACAATAATTTAATTAGTAATTTTGGCTAAAAATAGGAGGTTATCAAAATTCTAAAGAATGGACTTCCTTTTTTGCGTTAAAATGATGCACAGAACTTTTAATTAAAATACATGCTAGGATTAAAACTACCAACAGATCCACGTTGGGTAAATATTGTAGAAAAGAATATAGAAGACATTCTTACCGATCATGCTTTTTGTGAACAAAAAGCAACAAGTACTGCAATTTCACTGATTGTAAGTTTTCCAGAATATACGGATTTGGTACAGGAAATGGTGGCTTTGGTAAAAGAAGAAATTAGCCATTTTAAAATGGTACATGATATCATTCTTGAAAAAGGTTGGATACTTGGTAGAGACCGAAAAGACGAATATGTAATAGCACTTTTAAAGTTCTTTCCTAAAGGCGGAAGTAGAACAACGCAATTGGTACACCGATTGCTTTACGCGGCATTAATTGAAGCAAGAAGTTGTGAGCGTTTTAGGTTACTATCGGAAGCATTAGAAGACAAAAAACTAGCCCTATTTTATAAAAACTTAATGGTTAGTGAAGCAAATCATTACACGATGTTTTTAGGTTTTGCCAGACAATATGGAGACCGAAAAGAAGTGGATGAAAAATGGGATGGCTTGCTAGAATACGAAGCAGAAATCATGAAAGATTTAAGTAAAAGCGAAAGCATACATGGTTAAATAAAAAAGCCTTCAAGAATTATCTTGAAGGCTTTTTTTATATATGTAATTCTACTTATATTTTTAATCCAACACCTATTTGAATCGTAGAAGTTTTAGCTTCCAAATTAGTAGCATTATCATCTAAAATATTTCCAAAACCGTAGCTAAATCTTGCGTCTACAAAAAAGTTTTCAAATACATCATACTGTAATCCTGCAACTCCAGAAAATGTAAAAGTTTTATAACCATCTTCATAATCCCAAATCTTTAAATTTGCTTGTGGTCCAACACCTATCGATAATTCACCAATATGGTAACGTAAAGTGATAGGTAATTGTATGTAATTTGCTCTTAAGCTTTCCTCTTTTCCTCCTTCAGCAGAATACATTAATTCTGGCATTACTGATAATTTTTCAGAAAAAGCGTAATCTACAAAAGCTCCAATTGCTAATCCGTTTCTGTGTGCATTTTCAAATGATGGATGCGGCTCAAAATCTAAATTAGAAATGTTAACTGCTACACGTATACCAGAAGTTACATCTTGCGCTTGCATTAAAAATCCTGTAAATAAAAAGGCTACTAAAAGTAAATTTTTTCTCATTGTTTATAAATTAAAAATTAAAGGAACGAAAGTAATAATAAAAATGTTTACAAAAGAATAAATTTAAATTTTATAACCAAGGCCAAATTGAATATTGGTTTGTCTTACTTTATAATCGGATTCTTTATCTATTTTATTCGTAAAACCATAACTGTATCTTACATCGACAAATATTTCACTTGTAATCATGTATTCTCCTCCTATAATACCCGAAAGTGCAAAGTTTTTAAATCCATCGTTTTCCTCATGAATCTTTACTCCTACTAAAGGTCCTGCTCCAGCAGCTATTTTATCTGTAATTCTATATTTAAAAAGAATTGGCGCTTGAATATAATCTATACGTATTGATTTTTCTTTGGCTCCTTCGGCAGAGAATTGAAGTTCTGGCATTAGGGATATTGTATCACTTAAATCAAATTCCCCAAAGAAACCAAAAGCAAAACCGTTTCTGTGTTCATTTGTAAAATTTGGGTCTGGGTCATAATCTAAATTAGAAATATTAAGTCCTCCTCTTATTCCGTATAGCACATCTTTTTCTTGTGAAAATCCGTAAAGAGAGCTAAATAAAAGGGTTAAAATTAGTATTGATTTTTTCATTTGGATACCATTATTGTTAATTAAGCTTGAAGTCTTCCGATATTAAATTTAAGATTTGAATACTAGAGACTTCAAAAATAAATTAGATTATACGTTTTATTAAATGTGGGATAAATATAAATTAAAATACTAAAATTCAAACATTTAAAAGATAAAAAGCAATTTTCTACTGTATATTACTAGAAACGGTGTCATAATACATACTCTTAATGATACCATCTGCCAATCCAATTTTTGGAACATATAAATCTTTTGCTCCACTCCATTTCATTGCAGACAAATAAATTCTAGTTGCAGGAATAATTACATCTGCTCTATCTTGATTTAAATCCAGTTCTGTAATACGCTCTTCATAAGAATACGTCTGCAGCATATTGTAATAACTTGTTAAATAGAAATACGTTAATGGTTTACCAAATGCTTTTCCAGAGATTTTGAATATTTTATTAATGTTACCACCAGAACCAATAACATCTATTTTATCATAACCAGATGTTTTTTCCTTTATCCATTGTTCTAATTCATACCAAGTTTCCTTTTTTACTATA
The DNA here is from genome assembly GCF_053601555.1 of Lacinutrix sp. MEBiC02595. Classification (NCBI taxonomy): domain Bacteria; kingdom Pseudomonadati; phylum Bacteroidota; class Flavobacteriia; order Flavobacteriales; family Flavobacteriaceae; genus Lacinutrix; species Lacinutrix sp. MEBiC02595. The sequence goes on from NZ_JBSHNU010000246.1 coordinate 140,239, forward strand.
TCATTTAACAATCGTACAGTACCAATTTTAAAGGATCTTGAAGTAACGGATTCCCCATTTTTTATAACGGTGAATTCGGTACTACCACCACCAACATCTACATATAAATAGGTTTTATTTTTATCTATAAATGCGTGTAAATCTGTTGCGGCAATAATTGCAGCTTCTTCTTCCCCATCAATGATATCTATTTTCAATTCGGTTTGCTCTAAAATAAGCGCGGCAATTTTTTCTCCATTTGCTGCTTCGCGCATTGCAGAAGTTGCACATGCTTTATACTTTTCTACTTTATGAGATTGCATGAGTAATTTAAAAGCTTGCATAGTATCTACCATACGCTTCGTGTTTTCTTTTGATATTTTTTGTTTAATAAAAACATCAGAACCTAAACGAATTGGCACACGCACTAAAGAGCTCTTTTTAAAACGAGGAGCTTTTCCTTTTTCTTCTATAATATTTGCTATTAATAGTCTTACGGCATTAGAACCAATATCTATTGCTGCGTATTTTTTTATAGATAACATTTATTGCTTATTTAGGTAATACTTATAGGTTTCAAATTGTGTTCGAACCTTTGGCTTATCATTACGTTTGTATATATTATTTTGATTCGCGTTTAATATTCTCGCTTTTACATTATCACTCCAACATATATTATAAGTATCGATTAGTTCTTGTTTTATTTCTTCGTCATAAATCGGACAGCTTACTTCTACTCTATTTTCTATATTTCTGGTCATCCAATCTGCAGAAGATATATATACTTTAGGATCATTATCATTGCAGAAAACAAATAATCTAGTATGCTCTAAAAACTTATCTATTATACTAATAACTTCAATATTTTCACTCATTCCTTTTTTACCAGGAATTAAACAACAAAGACCTCTTATTATGAGTTGAATTTTTACTCCTGCTCGACTAGCTTCGTATAATTTATCTATCATTTTATAGCTAGACATACTATTCATTTTAAGCTTTATATATGCCGGCTTCCCTGCTTTTACATTTTCTATTTCTTTGTTAATTAATTTAAAAAATGCCGATTTGGTATAATGTGGAGATGTTATTATATGCTTATATCTAAAAACACGATAGTTGGTATCAAAAAAGCTAAACACTTTATTGATGTCTTTTAATATTTTTTGATTGGTAGTAAATAAGGTATAATCGGTATATATTCTTGCCGTAGATTCATTAAAATTCCCTGTACTTACAAATCCGTAACGAACTATTTTATTTTTTTCTTGACGTTCTATAACACACATTTTACTGTGTACTTTTAAACCAGGAACTCCAAAGATTAGATTAATACCTTCTTTTTCCATTTGTTCGGCATAATCTATATTTGCCTGTTCATCAAATCTTGCTCTAATTTCTATAGATACCGTAACTCTTTTTCCATTTTTTGCGGCGTTGATTAACGAACTTGCTACATGCGAAATTTGCGCCAGTCTATAAATAGTAATTTTTATCGTTTTTACTGCAGGATCTAATGCTGCTTCCCGTAAAAATTTAACGATATAAGAAAAAGTATGATACGGTGCATAAAGCAAATAATCTTTTTTAGCAATCTCACTAAAAATACTTTTTTCAAGGCTTAGTCCCTTTATTGGTAAAGCTTCAATTTTATCGTAAAGTAAATCTGTTCTTCCTAAACTAGGAAAATCCATATAATCCCGCCTGTTATGATATCTACCTCCAGGAATAACGCTATCTGTATTTTCGATAACCATTTTGGTCATAAAATAATGTAGTGTTTCTTTGTCTATCGTTTTATCATAAACAAATCTAACCGGATCACCAATTTGTCTATCTTTAACACTATCTGAAATTTTTTCTATAAAACTCTTACTTAAATCACTTTCTAAATCTAACTCACCATCTCTGGTAATTTTAATCATGTGCGCGGTTATGCTTTTGTAATCAAAAATATTAAAAATATCATCCAGACAATAACGAAGTAAATCGTCTACCATAATAATATAATTTTTATCCTCTTTTTTTGGTAGCACTACAAATCGCTCCATAGCTTTGGATATTTCTATAAGCGCATATTGCTTTTTATTATTTGTTAGCACCATATTTATTGCTAAATATGCTGCACTATCCTTAAGATTAGGCAATTCAACAAATTCGTTAAGGACTATAGTTACAAGCGCTGGGCTTACTTTTTGAAGATAGTAGTTTTTAATAAATTTTTTCTGTTCTTCATTAATTTGTTTTTCATTAATAATAAAGATGTTTTCTAATTCTAACTTTTTTTGAATAACATTTAAAATTTTCAAACTCTCACTTTGCTGCTTTATAACTATTTGCGTTATCTTTTCTAATAAAGCAGTAGCTTTTACTCCACCAAGCTCACTTTTACCTTCTTTTCCTGCTTCAACAATTCGCTTTACAGTGGCATAACGCACCTTAAAAAATTCGTCTAAATTATTAGAAAAAATACCTAAAAAACGCAATCGTTCAATTAACGGAACATCCTCATCTTCCGCTTCTTGTAAAACTCTAGCGTTAAACTGTAACCAGCTAACTTCTCTATTAATATAAATGTTATTTAATTTTTCAGGCTTGGTCATTTAGTAGTATTTTCTTAAACAAATATAAATGAATTAATACTTTTTTTAGTTGAAAAAGAAATAGATTTATGTTATTTTAAATCCTTCGGAAAGATTTTCAACATCGTTTTTCCTGGCGCTAAATTTTGCCATGTATCGATATTAAAATCAATACTTACCAAACCACTTGTTGGCACATTATCATATAGCACAGACCCATAAGTGTTTACAAAAGATGTGATTGCAAAATTATGCCCAAAAATCATTAAATGATCGACATTATTATCACAGTTATTTATCACTTGAATTAAATCATTTCCAGAGAAATCATACAACTTATTATTCGTCTGAAAATCAACCTCTTGAAAATTTAGCGTTTTTATAAAAATTGCTGCAGTTGACCTTGCTCTATTTGCATCACTAGAAAGTATAACATCTGGTATAATAATCTTATTCTTTGCATAAAAGGAAACTAAAAATGCATCTTCTAAACCCCTCTTTTTCAAAGGTCTTTCAAAATCGGTTACGCGATGCTCCCAAGAGGATTTTGCATGTCTAATTATTGTTATTTTCTTCATTTATATATTCGATTAATATTACATTTTAACGATTAAACGTATTTCTATTTCAGTTTGTCGAATTTATGAGTTACTTACCACAAATATTTGATTATAAAATATAATCGTTCGTACATTTGTTTAATAAGCTATTAATTAATAACCCAAATCTAATAATTAAACTTAATCTAAACACATTAAAAAATTAATGTACTTCCCTCTCTAAAGATTAACGTCTTACTTTACATTTTGGTTGTTTTAAATATAATTATTTTAATTTAAATAGGAAACTATTATAAACAAGTATGTGTCCACACATAATGACATATAATATAACTTTTATAAATTAAAGAATTTAAGATTTTTATAATATGAAAAAAGTAATCTTATTACTAGTGGTAAGCCTAATATCGCAACTTGGTTTTACACAAGAATTAGTTAAACTTGATTATTCCGATTTTGAGAATAATCAATTAATGAAAAGTAACGCTCTAGACGATTTTAAAAATCTAGCAACTAAGGCAGAAATTGGCGTTGCTTATTTAGAGCAAAATAAAGTAAAAACCTACAACAAAGAAAACGGTATTAAGTTAATTCGTGTCTCAAGTAGTGATATGGAAGAATTAAATGCATCCTTAGATTTCTCCAGTTCGGTGGAAATGATAATCATTCAAATTTTAAAACCAAACTTAAATTTAGAGACTATAGATTGTTCTAAACTTAAACAGTTTGATAATTTAAAATACATCTACTATATCTATCAAATAGATATGGAAAATAATAGTGAATTACAAAAAATTAATTGTTTACCTATTCATGTAAAACAATATTACACTAAACAATTAGCTTCTTAAAACATAGACTATGAAAACATTTACTAATCCATTAATAAAAGCAATAGTAGTTATTTGTCTATGCTTTTTTAGTTTAAATAATCTTTACAGTCAGGTTAGAGTTCCTTTTACACAAAGAACTGCTGATGATACGCCCCTTCAAACGGTTTATAGTATTAAAGGGGATTTCACTTTAATAGGTAACACCAATTTAACGCTACAGAATTACGGTACCAATACTACTAATAGTAATAATACAATGATTGCTGTAGATGTGGATGGGGATTCTAGCACAACCAATTCTTCTTCTGCTAATTTAAATTTTAGTAACGAAAATGGTGCTATTGAAGATTGTTCTAACATTATATACGCTGGTTTATATTGGACAGGTAGAACTTCTAGTTCTGCTGTAACATTAGCAAAACGTAGTGTTAAATTTAAACATGCAAATCAAACCACTTATCAAGATGTTGTTGCTGATGCTAATAATATATATTTCCCTGGGGATAATAATATGTATGCCGCTTATGCGGAAGTTACAGATATTGTAAAAGCAAATGGTACAGGTCAATATTTTACCGGAAACGTAGAAATATCTACAGGAAATGGTGGAAGTACTGGTTATTATGGTGGTTGGGCTTTAGTCGTGGTGTATGAAAATGATTTAATGGAATGGAGAGATGTTACTGTTTTTGATGGTTACGCCTATTTAGTAGGTTCTCAAACAACAAGTAATCAATTAGATGTTAGTGGTTTTAATGCCATACAAAATGGACCTGTAAATGTAAAACTTGGAGTAATTGCAGGGGAAGGTGATAGAGGAATTTCTGGAGATTACTTAGAAATATGGGAAGACTCTGATAATGATGACGTTATTGATAATAACGAATGGACTCGTTTAAACCATTCAGGAAATTCAACAGGAAACTTTTTTAATTCTTCCATTCAAACTGGAAGCAATACTAGAAATCCAAATCTAACAAACAATACTGGTTTAGATATTAGTATGTTTTATATTAATAATTCAAATAATGACATTATTGATAACGGAGCTACTAATACTAGTTTTAGATATGGATCTACTCAAGATACTTATGTTATTTTTAATATTGCTATGGCCATTGATGCCTTTGTTCCTTCCTTAGATGGTCAAATTGCAATAAACAATATAAATGGTAATGTATCTGTAACAGAACCTTATACCATTAATCCAGGAGAAACGGCACAATTTGATATTGAAATTCATAATAATGGGAATGAAGCATTAGAGAATTTTTTAATACAAATTCCTGTTCCTGAAACTGGTATTTTTGTTCCTGGTAGTATTCAATATCAAGTAAATGCACCTGCTACTACTACTGCAGTACCTTATTATGATGCAGCCTTTGGTACCAATGGTGGAATTATTTGGGCGTTTGGTGATTTACCAGAAGCTACAAACTTAAGTGATGTTTTAGCATCCTTATCCTTTGAAGTAGAAGCTTCTACAAACTGTGAAGCTTTTAATCCTCCAAACTGTAGTCCTATTATTTCTTTATCAAGTGCTATAATGACAGGTACTGGTGCGGTCTCTCAAAGTCCGTTTTTTATAAAATTTAATAGTGGATACCAACAAGCTCCTTGTATTGCTTACCCAATATCAGAACCTATTGTAATAACTGTTATTCCTTCTTTAGAAATAGATAGTGCGGCTTCAAACCTTTCTGTCGAATGTGATGGTTCAGGAAATACAATCGCTGTAAATGATTGGTTAACAACAGCTGGAAATGCATCTGTTGTTGGGGATTGCGTTATAACTTGGACTAATGATTTTAACGGAGTAACATCTAATCAATGTGGTGCAGCAGGATCTACAACCGTAATCTTTACTGCAACGGATTCTTGTGGAAATACCACAACTACTTCCGCTTTACTTACTATAATAGATAATACGGACCCAACATTTACTGCTCCTGCAGCTATTGAAATTTTCACAGATGCTTCTTGTAATTATGATGCAACGGTTAGTGAAACTGGTGATGTAACTAATGAAGCTGATAATTGTGATACTACTTTAGAAGCTACTTTTACAGATGTTGTAACCGCTGGTACTTGTGAAGGTTCGTTTATTATTACTAGAACTTGGACTTTATCAGACGATTGTGGGAACACTGCAACGCCGCAAATACAAACGATTACCGTTTCAGATAATATCGTGCCAACATTTACTGCTCCGGCAGCTATTGAAATTTTCACGGATGCTTCTTGTAATTATGATGCAACGGTTAGCGAAACTGGTGATGTAACCAATGAAGCTGATAATTGTGATACTACTTTAGATGCTACTTTTACAGATGTTGTAACCGCTGGTACTTGTGAAGGTTCGTTTATTATTACTAGAACTTGGACTTTATCAGACGATTGTGGAAATGCTGCAACACCGCAAATACAAACGATTACCGTTTCAGATAATATTGCACCCACATTTACTGCGCCTGCAGCTATTGAAATTTTTACGGATGCTTCTTGTAATTATGATGCAACGGTTAGTGAAACTGGTGATGTAACCAATGATTCTGATAATTGTGATACTACTTTAGATGCTACTTTTACAGATGTTGTAACGGCTGGTGCTTGTGAAGGTTCTTTTATTATTACTAGAACTTGGACTTTATCAGACGATTGTGGGAATCCTGCAACGCCGCAAATACAAACGATTACCGTTTCAGATAATATTGCTCCGGATATTACTAGTTGTACTACTGTTACAGATACCTCTGTAGATTGTACTGCGGATGATAACGAAACCATTGCAGATGCTTGGAATGCTGCCAATATTGCTGCGCTTGAATCTTGTGCTACAGATAACTGTGATATGAATCTTGCTGGTCAAGTAACTTCCAATTACGACTTCAATAACTTAAATGTGGTTTGTGGTCCTTGTGGTTCGCTTCCTGTTACCTATACCGTTGCAGATGATTGTGGTAATGAATCTACAATTACAGTAACGCTAAACTTCGGTGATGCTACTGGTCCAGATCTTACTGCTTGTAATGTAGTAGATGAAACGATAGAATGTGATGGTGATAATAACCAAACTTTAGCAGATACTTGGAATGCTGATAATATAGCAGAACTTCAAGCTTGTGCGGATGATATTAATGTAACTATTACTTCTGATTATGTTTTCACTAACCTAGCTACAACTTGTGGTGCTGGTGGAACTATTCAAGTAACATATACGGCTACTGATGATTGTTTAAATACTTCTTCGGTTACTGCTACACTTACTCTTAACGATTCTATTGGTCCTGACCTTACAGCTTGTACTGTTGCAGATGAAACTATCGAGTGTGATGGAACAAATAATGAAACGATTGCTAACGATTGGAATGCTGCTAATATTTTAGCACTTCAATCTTGCGGTACAGATGCTTGTGATACAGATGCTGTATTTGATGTAACTTCTGATTATGCGTACACAAACCTTGCTTCTACTTGTGGCGCTGGTGGTACATTAACAGTTACTTATACCGTTGCAGATGATTGTGATAACGAAACTATACTTGTTGCAATTCTTACACTTAACGATTCTATTGGTCCTGATCTTACAGCTTGTACGGTAGCGGATGAAACGATTGAGTGTGACGGAACAAATAATGAAACGCTTGCTAACGATTGGAATACTGCTAATATTTTAGCACTGCAATCTTGTGGTACAGATTCTTGTGATACAGATGCAGTATTCGATGTAACTTCTGATTATGTATTTACTAACCTTGCTTCCACTTGTGGCGCTGGTGGTACTATTCTAGTTACGTATACAGTTGCAGATGATTGTGGTAATGAAACCATACTTACTGCAACACTTACTCTTGAAGATTCTATCGGTCCTGATCTTACAGCTTGTACGGTTGTAGACGAAACTATAGAATGTAACGGAACAGATAACGAAACGATCGCGAATGATTGGAATACAACTAACATATTAGCGCTTCAATCTTGTGGTACGGATTCTTGTGATACAGATGCGGTATTCGATGTAACTTCTGATTATGATTTCACTAATCTTGTAGCTGCTTGTGGTCTTACTGGTTCTATAGAAGTTACTTATGTTGTAAAAGACGATTGTAATAATTCTACAACACTTACTGCAACACTTACTATAGTAGATAATACGGCTCCAGATGCAACTAATTGTGTAACCGACCAAACTTTAGATTGTGATGGTGAAAACAATGAAGCTATTGCAGACCAATGGAATACAGACAACATTGCAGCTCTTGAAGCATGTGTTACCGATGGTTGTGATTTAGACTTTACTGGTCAAATAACTTCAGATTATAACTTTGCTGATTTATCTTCTGCTCCTGGTTTAGGAGGAATGCTAGATGTTCAATATATAATTACAGATGATTGTGGTAATGAAACAGAAGTTTATGCGATGTTAACACTACAAAACAATTCCGTATCTGGAAGTGATATTAGTATATGTAATACAAGTGAAATTGAAGCTCAAGTGTATGATTTATTCGATTTATTAAGTGGTTACTATGAGGATAGTGGTACATGGGAAGTTATTTCAGGTGATGCTACAATTATGGATGGTCATTATTTCGATCCATTAAGTATTACGCTAGCTGGTGAAAATGTTGGTGTAGATATTGAATTTAGCTATACGGAAAACAATTCGGCTTGTCCTACTTACGTGGAAGCTTCTATTGAAGTTCACAACAGATGTTTCGTATTGAACTGTGGTGAAGATGATGTTGAAATATCTAACGCAGTAACTCCTAACGGAGATCAATACAATGAATTCTTTGAAGTTAGTGGCGTTGAGCTTTGTAATTATGTAATAGATGTGAAAATATTTAACCGTTGGGGAGCATTAATTTATGAATCTCATGATTATCAAAATAATTGGAATGGAACCGCACATAACAACTCTGTTGGTGGATCTAATACCGTTCCTGATGGTACATATTATTACATAGTAACTTTAAAAGAAAGTGGAATTGATCCTATAAATGGATATATCTACGTAGGAACCAAATAAAAATATTAACCTATATGAAACTTATAAAAAAATATATTGTTGCATTTGCGTTATTAAGCTGTACAGTTGGGTTTACGCAACAATTACCACAGTTTACACAATACATGTATAATACAATATCTATTAATCCTGCGTATGCAGGAAGCAGAGAAACACTAAGTGTAGTTGGTCTTCATAGAAGTCAATGGGTTGGCTTTAAAGGAGGACCAATTACCCAAACTCTTTCTGCGCATACACCACTTAGAAATGAAAAAATCGGTGTTGGTTTATCTTTAATAAATGATAAATTAGGGTATCAAGATTTCTCCTATATTTATGGTGACTTTTCATATACCATTAATACTGGTGAAAAAACAAAATTAGCATTCGGATTAAAAGCTGGGTTTACCCAATATAGTCTTAGTGCCACATTAAGAGGTGATGAACCAGATGACCCTTCTATTTACGGGGTTGAGAATAGATGGAGCCCAAACATTGGTGTTGGTTTCTTTTGGCATACGCAAAAATGGTACTTAGGTTTATCTGCTCCTAGAATTCTAAACACCGATTATAACAAAGAAGGAAATTCAAGCGGAGTTCAATATGAAGCATTAGAAAGAATTAGTTATTATTTTACTGGTGGTTATGTATTTACTTTAAGTGATAATACAAAATTCAAACCAGCTGCTTTAATTAAAGCTACTAACGGTGCTCCTCTATCTTATGATCTAACTGCAAACTTTTTGTTTCATGAAAAACTTTGGCTAGGTGCATCCTACAGAATTAATAATTACACTTCTGCATTTGGTGCAATAGCAGATTTTCAAATCTCTAAAGAAATCAGAATTGGTTATACCTACGAATATCCTTTATCCGATATCAACCAATATACAGGAGGAACACATGAGGTTTTATTAATGTTCGAAGTATTTAAAGTGAAACGTATTAAATCACCAAGATATTTCTAAAATAGATATTCAGATAAAAACGTGTAATTTTATTATATGATAATTCCTTCTGATGGTTAATAAGAAAATAAGATACAGATGAAAACAAAAGTTATATTAATTTTATTAGTTCTATGCAATACCATGCTATTTGCTCAGGTAAAAGTTGCAGACAATTATTTTAGAGACTATGCGTATATCAAAGCTAGTGAACTATATGAGTCTGCTGTAAAAAAAGGAGATAGTAGCGAGCATGTATTAACACGATTAGGAGATTGTTATTATAACAATTCTAATTCTGAAAAAGCAGCTATGTGGTATGGAAAAGCGGTAAATAAATACGAAAAAATAAATCCGGAATTTATTTACAAGTATATACAATCCTTAAGAAGTTTAGGTGAATATGAAAATGCGAACACTTGGATAGCTAAATTTAAAGAATTACAGACAAGCGATAAAAGAGCGGAAGATTTTGAAATCATGGATCTTGCTAAGTACAAAGAACTATCTTCTACCGAAGGAAAATATGTTAAATTTTCTGCGTTAGCTATAAATACAGAGTTCTCCGAATTTGGAGGGTATGTTCATGATAGTACTTTTTACTATGCTTCTACTAAAGTTTCTGGCGAAGGTGGCAGTGGTAAGATTTACAAATGGAACGAAGAACCATATTTAGATATATTTTCAGGAACCATTGAATATGGTCAAGAAGAAGTAACTATTGAAGATATTAAAGCCCTTTCTGAAGAAGTAAATACAGAATTTCATGAAGCGACTGTTGCTATTACAAAGGATGGCACAACCATGTATTTTACAAGAGATAATATTAACAATCGTAAAAAGATTTCTTATGATGATGAAGGTACCTCTTATTTAAAAATATATAAAGCTACTAAATCTGGAGAAAAATGGGGTAATGTTGTAGAACTCCCATTTAATGACAAAGTCCACTCTACCGGGCATCCAGCTTTAAGTGCAGATAATAAAACACTATATTTTGTTTCCGATCGAGAAGGTGGTTTAGGAAGTACAGATATTTATAGTGTAGAAATAAAAGGATCTGGAGCTTATGGTACTCCAGAAAACTTAGGAGCAAAAATCAATACGCCAGGTAGAGAGATGTTTCCTTATGTTGCCAAAGACAGTACCTTTTACTTTTCATCAGACGGACATATAAGTTTAGGTTTATTAGATATTTTTAAATCTAATATGCTTCAAGTTAAAGATAAAGATTCGATTACAGAACCACAAAATTTAGGAGCGCCTTTCAATAGTAGATTCGATGATTTTGCATTCTTTATTGATTCGGATAAAGATAGAGGGTTTCTTTCCTCTAACAGAGAAGAAGGAAGCGGTAGCGATGATATTTACCAATTTGGTTCTTACCAATGTAAACAAGTAATTAAAGGAGTCGTTAAAGATAAAATTACGCTATTGCCAATTCCGGAAGCGAAAGTGAAACTTTTAGACGAAACCGGAAAAGAACTAGAAGAAATAATGTCTGATGAAAATGGAGCATATGAATTTGAAGTAGAATGTGAAAAGAAATACACCGTTATCGGTAGTAAATTAGATTATAGAGAAGACATACAAGAAGTGCAAACAACAGATGTTCCAGAAGAAGAGCAAGTGCAAGATTTACTATTAACGCCATTTATCGTTAATAATGAAATTGTAATTAATCCTATTTTCTTTGATTATGACAAATCGAACATTAGACCAGATGCGGCGTACGAGTTAGAAAATATTGTAACCGTGATGAAAAATCATCCAAAAATGCATATTAAAATAGAAGCACATACAGACAGTCGTGGAAAAGATGCGTATAACATGAAACTATCGGATAGACGAGCTAAGTCTACTCGAGATTATATAATTTCTAGAGGAATTACTTCCGATAGAATTAATAGTGCCATTGGTTATGGGGAATCCCAATTAGTAAATAGATGTGATAATGCACATAGAAAAATTTGTTCTGAAAAAGAACACCAAGAAAATCGTAGATCCAAATTCATTATTACCAATGAATATTAATATAGTATAAGATGTTACTTTATAATTTTTATAAAGCGTTCCTAACAACATCCTATACTTCAAAAAGCCACTCTAATTAGAGTGGCTTTTTATTTATAATAAAGTCGCTTTAAAACTAAAAGCTATTTCCTATAATTACGAAGTTAATGGTTTAAAACAAGTGATATCACCTAATTTATCGCTAATTACGATCGTATAGCATTGGAATCAAGATTCATTTGCAAAACAAAACACTAAGGTAATTGTTACCGTTATTATTTCTATATGCACCTCATTAATAATGAAAAACGACCTTACATAAGGTATATGAATTACGAACTAGATCCAATTTTATGTAGTTTATGAAACTAAAAAACCACTCTAAATAGAGTGGTTTTTATATTTTTTTATATGTTTACTTTTAATGATCCTTCTTTATTTCTTTACAAATATATTCGTAAAATACCAATACCCATTTTCATCTTGCTCTGCAGAAACATCAAAGTGCGTATAATCACCTACTATTGCTCCTCTATGACTTTCACTATTTATCCAAGCATTCACAACCGAAGCAGGACTACTATAGCCATAAGCTACATTCTCAGAAACTCTATTTGCCCCAGCATACTGTTTTAAAAAAGCACTTCTTTGCGCAAAATTATCATGAGAAATATTACTAACTTCTGCCATATAATCGGAATGTACAAAAGCTTGAGATTTAATTAAATCTAAAGATTCCAAAGTACTTAAACCTTCATTTATTCTATATTCATTTAGAAGTTCTAGAATTTCAGTTTCAATACCTTTAGTATCTGGTACTACATATTCACTGCTAACGTTTTTTGCTTCATGATCATTATTTTCTGTAGAACACGAAAACGTGCTAAACAAAACGGTTAATGCCATAAGCCATAAAGTAGGTTTTTTCATGGTTAGGGTTCTTTAGATTTGGGATTATAAAGATACAAACCAAGTCTAAAGAAAATGTTAACGAAATGTTAAATTCGATAAAACGCATGTATTTCGTCGATTTAAAAGACACATAATCGATGAAATGCAATTTTCAAGCCAATTTTAACGTATTTCAACCGTAATTTAAGGAGATAATCGGTTTTTCACCCAAAAGTATTCTTTATCCAGTGTGTAACGTATTCTATCATGTAACCTATTCGCTCTTCCTTGCCAGAATTCCATTTCAACAGGTTTCACAATATAACCTCCCCAAAATTCAGGTCGCTCTATTTCTTGCCCTTCAAAATTTTCTTCTAAAGCCTTTAATTTAAGCTCAAGCGTTTCTCTACTATTTAATATTTCGCTTTGGTTAGATACTATTGCTCCCAATTGGCTTCCTCTTGGTCTAGACTCAAAATAACCATCACTTAGATTAGCCGCAATTTTTTCTACTTTACCTTTAATAATAATTTGTCGCTCTGCAGCTTGCCAAAAAAAAGAAATGCAAACATTTGGGTTATTCGCTATTGCGCGTCCTTTTTCACTATTATAATTGGTATAAAAAATAAAACCTTCATATGTATATTTTTTTAACAGCACTACTCTATTCCTTGGGTAGGCATCTAAACCAATGGTAGATAATGTCATGGCATTCGTTTCATCTTCCGGAAAATGTGTATCCACTTCATGAAACCATTTTTGAAATAATTCCAATGGATTTTCTGGAGTGTCTTCTAATAAAAGTGCTCCCTTTTCGTACGATTTTCTATAATTTCCTAGGTCTTTTTCCATACCTGCAATTTACACGTTTTTTAAATAATGTATAAAGCCTTTTTGTAACTTTATAAAAAATGTATTCATGAAATTCACTTGTACTATAGATATCCACGCACCAAGAAATAAAGTCGTGTCTATTTTCTTAGATCCTAATAAACAGCACCATTTTCAAGATGGTTTTATACGTAAGGAGCTTTTAAGCGGAAAAATCAATGAAGTAGGTACAAAGTCTAAATTAATATATAAAAAGTTAGAACTAATCGAAACCATACAGCTAAACAATCTTCCAGATGCATTTAAAGCTTTGTATGAACACAAACACACTACCAATACTATGCATGTCATTTTTAATGCTATAAACCCCGAAACTACTCGCTACGTCTCCCAAATAGATTATATAAAATTAAATGGCTTTATAATAAAAATACTGATGAAATTATTTCCGGGAATGTTTAAAAACCAAGTAGATACCTGGATGCGTCAATTTAAAACGTATATCGAGAGCGAATAGGATTTGAATTTTCAAGTAAATTATGTAATTTGTCAATCCCTAAAAATATTTTTAATGCTATTTGAAAATTCTATTATAAGTACACAACATGCTTATACTAAAAAAATGCTTCCTTTTGGAACGTTTTATTTTTGTGAAAAATTCGTGATTTCCGAAATGAATGAAGGAATACACTTAAGTTGGAACAAAATTGTAGAAATAATTGAAATTATTGATTTACACTATGGTGATAATTTTAAGATTGCCTATATCTCTAATAAAGTAAATTCATATTCCTATGATCCCAACCATTGGCAGAATTTTTTCGATAAATATGATTTTGTTGTCGCGAGTGTATCTGTTTACTATTCTGAATTAAACTATAATAATGCTACTTTAGAAAAACTCTTTTCTAAAAAGAGTCTAAAACGTTCCAATTCTATTGAAGAAGCAGTTTCTTGGACATTAAATTTGGATGAGTTTAAGAAAGTGTACTAAAACTCAAAAAGTTTTCCGTCTTCTGCAAGTTCTACATTTTTAAAAATAGTACTCGCTTCTTCTTTAAATTCCTTTAAACCGTCATATCTAGTAGAATAATGCCCAAGAATTAAAGTTCCAACATTCGCTTTTTGTGCAATTGTAGCGGCTTGTTTGGCAGTACTATGTTTAGTAGGTGCGGCAAGATTTTCATTTTTTTCTAAAAAAGTAGATTCATGATAAAGCACATCTACCTCCTTAATTATCGGAATTATAGCTTCAGAATAAGCTGTATCACTACAAAAAGCATAACTTTTAGGTTTGTTTGCTGGTTTGGTTACTTTGCTATTATCGATTAAAATACCGTCTTCATTTTCTACATCATGACCTTGTTTTAATTTTCGGTAATACGCTACGTTAATGTTAGCTTCTTCTACTTTATTTATATCCAGCTTACGTTCTCCCTCTTTTTCTTTAAATAGAAAACCATTGGTATAAATTCTATGATCTAAGGGAATAGTATGTACTTCTACCGTATCATCTTCAAAAATAAGTTCAGAAGTTTTGGCATTCAACTCATGAAAGATAAGTTGGTAATTAGTCCATGATTTTGAAACCTTCATTTGAAGCGTAATTATTTCCTTCAAACCTTTTGGTGCGTGAATGTGTAATTCTGTTTCCCGAGTAAGTAATCTAAATGTAGAAATAAGACCAACTAACCCAAAAAAATGATCGCCGTGCAAATGGGAAATAAAGATATGCTTAATTCTATTAAACTTAATCTTATGTCTACGCAACTGTACTTGCGTGCCTTCACCACAATCTATTAAAAACATGTGGTTATTTATTTCTAGTACTTGCGCTGTAGGGTTGGTATTCACTCTTGGAGTAGCACTATAACAGCCTAAAATGCGTAATTTCATATTGAGTTTATAGGTTTTAAATAGTAGAGTACATAAACTTTAGACGAATAAACGCATCCACTTTCTGTTAGATACCTAAATCGCGTTCTATCTCTTCCATTTCAATAACATCATGCGCTTCTTGTAAAGTTGGCACTACAATTATTTCGTCTGGAGTTTCACTTAAGTTTATTTTATCTGTTACAATTACAAAAGACTTTTTTGCTTTTCTATGCGTATTAGATATTTGTAAAAACTCTACAATGTTTTCTAACATAATTGGTTTTAAACTCGTTAGATTCACGATTATATTATCGTTTTTAAATCTTTCATATAACACATTAAGCTTTTTTACTAATTCAATAGTAGATGCTTTTTCTTGTGTTATAATGGTGATATTTTCTTCGGTATCAAAAATCATAATTTACTGTTTTATTTTTGAAGCTAATAAATATATTACTGCCATCCTAATAGCGACACCATTTTGTACTTGATCTAAAATAATGGCTTGTTTTGAATCTGCTACGTCACTAGTGATTTCTACACCTCTATTTATTGGTCCAGGATGCATGATTGTTATTTCCTTATCTAAAGAATCTAATAAGGTTTTATCTACTCCAAATTGTTGTGCGTATTCTCTGGTTGTTGGAAAATAGCTTACGTCCATTCTTTCATTTTGTACACGTAACATATTTGCTACGTCGCACCAATTTAATGCTTTGCGTAAGCTGGTTTCTACTTTTACACCTAACGTATCTATATACTTTGGTATTAATGTTTTTGGTCCGCAAACCATCACATTTGCACCTTGTAATTGTAATGCAAAAATGTTAGATAATGCTACACGACTGTGTAGAATATCTCCAACTATAACCACATTCTTTCCTTTTACTTCTCCTAATTTTTCTCTTATGGAATAACTATCCAATAATGCTTGTGTTGGGTGCTCATGTGCTCCATCACCCGCATTAATGATACTTGCATTAACGTGTTTCGATAAAAATACGCCTGCACCAGGATTGGGATGACGCATAACTACCATATCTACTTTCATAGAAAGTATATTGTTTACGGTATCTATTAAGGTTTCTCCTTTTTTAACAGAAGATTGCGAAGCTGAAAAATTGATTACATCTGCAGAAAGTCTTTTTTCTGCCAGCTCGAAAGATAGTTTGGTACGCGTAGAATTTTCGAAAAACAAATTGGCAATAGTAATATCACGAAGTGAAGGCACTTTTTTAATTGGTCTGTTAATCACTTCTTTAAAATGATCTGCAGTTTTAAAAATGAGTTCGATATCCTGTTTGTTAAGATATTTAATTCCTAATAAGTGATTTACACTTAATTCGCTCATATTTTTTTGCTTTTGGCACTTAGCTATTAGCTATTGGCAAATTATTTTTATATTCTTATTATTGAGACACTTCTACTGGACTCTGTGTGTCATCTATTTATTTATAACTTAGAAAAAACTAACTATAAATTAAATACACTACATCTTCTCCTTCATTTTCTATCCAATTCACTTTTACTTTTTCTTCATTTATAGCATCTACCTGTCTTCCTCTATAATCTGGCTGAATTGGTAAATGTCTGCTAAATCGTCTGTCTATTAAGGTTAAAAGTTCTATTTCCTTTGGTCTACCAAAAGATTGAATTGCTGTTAATGCAGAACGAATACTTCGTCCGGTATATAAAACGTCATCAATAAAAACGACTTTTTTATCTTCTACAACACAATCCATTTCTGTAGCATTCGCTTCTAGAGGTTTGTCACTTCTTCTAAAATCATCTCGATAAAAAGTAATATCTAGCTGCCCTGTTTGTAGGTTTTTAATTTTATAATCTTCTTTTAGTAAAGTAATTAACCTATTTGCTAAATACTTTCCTCTAGGTTGAATACCTATTAAAACGGTGTTAGAAAAGTCTTTATGATTTTCAATAAGTTGACAAGCCAATCGATGAAGAATGATGTTTACCTCTTTTGCGTTAAGTAACACTTTTTGACCCATAGAATATCCAAACGTATTTGGTAAACAAAGATAATGCAAAATTTTAGAAGTTGAAAGATAATTAGGAAGTAGCGTAAATAAGTTTATATTTTAAATTCTGGTAACTTCTAAATCTAGTATTATTGGGCTAGTTGGAAGAACGGTTTTGAAATTATAAAATCCGTATTCTATAGATAATAAAAATTTATAATCGTTTTCTTTTTAATCCTAAAAAGGATCTCGTTGCGCCTCTAGAAGTTAAAATAGTAAAAATAAAAAAGCCTTTCCAAGTGAATGGAAAGGCTTTAATTTATATAAAGTTTTCAGAAAGATTATACTTTTCCGTCTAATTTATCTTTAAGTGCTTGTAAAGCTTCGTTAGCATCTCCTAAAGTAGGTTTTGCTTCTGCAGCTTGATTTGCAGCTTTTTTAACAGCTTCTTTTACATTCTTGATTTCTTCTTCTCTAAAGATAGCAGTATGCGAAGCAACTACTCTTTTAAATTCTTTATTAAATTCGATAATCTTGAATTCTGCTGAATCTCCTTTTTTAAGTTTCTTACCATCCTCTTTTTCAAGATGACGAGAAGGAACAAAGGCAACGATATCTTCGTTAAACTCAATAGTAGCTCCTTTGTCTACAACTTCTGCAATTTCTGCAGTATGTGTAGTACCTAAAGCAAATTCAGTTTCGTATTTATCCCAAGGGTTCACAGTTGTTTGTTTATGACCTAAAGATAATTTACGTCCTTCAACATCTAACTCAAGTACAACTACGTCTAAAGTATCACCAACTGCACAGAACTCAGATGGATGCTTGATTTTCTTAGTCCAAGATAAATCTGAGATGTAAATTAATCCATCAATACCTTCTTCTAATTCAACAAAAACACCAAAGTTTGTAAAGTTACGAACTGTTCCTGAATGTTTAGAACCTACAGGATATTTA
The DNA here is from genome assembly GCF_053601555.1 of Lacinutrix sp. MEBiC02595. Taxonomy (NCBI): domain Bacteria; kingdom Pseudomonadati; phylum Bacteroidota; class Flavobacteriia; order Flavobacteriales; family Flavobacteriaceae; genus Lacinutrix; species Lacinutrix sp. MEBiC02595. The sequence continues at coordinate 158,700 of NZ_JBSHNU010000246.1, forward strand.
GTTGTAATATCTGTCCATGGGTCTGGAGCTAATTGCTTGATACCAAGAGACATTTTTCTATCTTCTCTATCTAAAGTTAAGATTTGAGCTTCAACAATATCACCAACAGATACGAAATCTTGAGCAGAACGTAAATGTGTAGACCAAGACATTTCACTTACGTGAACTAATCCTTCAACACCTTCAGCTACCTCAACAAAAGCACCATAGTCAGCAATAACTACAACTTTACCTTTTACTTTGTCACCTACTTTTACTTCTTCTCCTAATGCATCCCAAGGATGTTTAGATAATTGTTTAAGACCTAATTGAATTCTTGATTTGTTTTCATCAAAATCAAGGATTACAACGTTTAATTTTTGGTCTAACTCAACAATCTCATTTGGATGATTGATTCTTGACCAAGAAAGATCTGTAATATGAACTAATCCATCAACACCACCAAGATCAATAAAGACACCATAAGAAGTAATGTTTTTAACAATACCTTCTAGTACTTGACCTTTTTCTAATTGACCAATAATTTCTTTCTTTTGTACTTCAATATCCGCTTCAATAAGCGCTTTATGAGATACTACTACGTTTTTGAATTCGTGGTTGATTTTCACCACTTTAAATTCCATAGTTTTGTTTACATACTGATCGTAATCTCTAATTGGTTTAACATCAATTTGAGAACCTGGTAAGAATGCTTCAATACCAAATACATCTACAATCATTCCACCTTTAGTTCTGCATTTAACAAAACCGTTTACTATTTCACCAGTGTCATGTGCATCATTTACTCTATCCCAAGCTTTAATTACACGAGCTTTTCTGTGCGATAATACTAATTGACCTGTTGCGTCTTCACGAACATCAATTAATACTTCTACTTTGTCTCCTACTTTTAAACCTGGATTGTAACGAAATTCGTTTAGTGAAATTACACCTTCAGATTTTGCGTTGATGTCAATAATTGCATCACGATCTGAAATGTGAATTACCACACCTTCTACTACTTCGTCATCTAAAGTATCTACGAAATTTTCGGATACTAATTTTTCAAATTCTTTTAATTGAGAATCTTCAACCTCATCAATACCTTCTTCGTAATTGTGCCAGTTAAAGCTTGCCAAGAATTTTTCTGGGTTTGCTTGTGCTTCAGAAACCTGAGGAGCTTCTTTTACTGCAGTTGCTTCTGTAGTTTCAGTTGCTACCGCTTCTGTTTTTTGTACTTCTGTTGCTTCCGTTGCTTCAACTTCCGCTTTTTTTGCTTTTTCAGCCATTTAATTAATTTAATAATGCAATAGGATTCCAATTATTTGAAAACGTATACACATTATGTTTTTGTATTCTGCTATGCTTTAGGAAGATAGGATGCGATAACACACAGAAGTGTTAAAATTGTTTTTGTTTTATTCCTTTTATCTTTCCATTATTCGCTAAAAGGAGTGCAAATTTACAATTATATTTTTGATTCTCAAATGTTTATTATAGGAAAAAATGAAGTTGAAGAGGAATCTGAAATTGAATCTGAAGTTGAATCTGAATCTGAAGTTGAAGTTGAAGTTGAAGTTGAAGTTCAAAATTTAATATTTACCGTATTCAATAATAATTTTGCGAAGATTAAAAAGGAATCCCCGAAAATTAACTACTACCTATTAGTTCTTATATAGTTATAGAATATTAAAGTAACGGATGACTAAATACTGAACACTGCCTACTGATTACTGCCTACTAAACACTTGCCCACTACTCCCTACCCTCAAGAGTCCCAGTAACTAAATCTAATATTTTTTGAAACTGTTCTTCTAAGGAAAGATTAGAATTATCCACCTCAACGGCGTCTTCTGCTTTTACTAAAGGAGAATCTTCTCTATGCGAATCGATATAATCTCGTTCTTGTACATTATGTAATACGTCTTTAAAAGATACGACATCTCCTCTACCAATAAGTTCATCGTATCTACGTTGTGCTCTAGTTTCGGCGGAAGCTGTCATAAATATTTTTAATTCCGCATACGGAAAAACAACAGTGCCAATATCCCGGCCATCCATTACAACACCTTTATCTTTTCCCATTTGTTGTTGCTGCTTTACTAGTTGGGAACGCACTTCTGGAATGGTTGCAATCTGACTTACAAAACTAGATACTTCTAATGTTCTAATTTGTTTTTCAATATTTACGCCATTTAAATATACTTCTGCAAAGCCTAGTTCTGGATTAAATGTAAAATGAATCGTAATTTCAGGTAGTTTTGAAACTAAACCTTCTATATCAAAATGATTGGCATCAATAAAACCATTTTGCATGGCATATAAAGTAACCGCTCGATACATAGCGCCAGAATCTACATAGATATACCCCAAATGTTTTGCTATTTGTTTTGCTACTGTACTTTTTCCTGTGGATGAAAATCCGTCTATGGCTATTGTAATTTTTTGCACTTTGTATTGTTTGGGTTGTGGTTTGTTAGGTGATTTAGTAAGTAATTTAGTAAATAAAAACTAGATAAAAAACCTATATGATTTTAGAAACTCCAGCAAGTATTAATTCAGATCCAACTGTACTCCAAAAAAGTTTGCATTTGCTGCACTTGTATATTTTGCGTGTGTATAACTAAAACGAAACTTGTTTAGTTTTATAGAAATCCCTGCAGATAAACCCGAAAAATTACGTTGTTCAACTATTCGAAGTTCTTCTGCTCTTCTAAAGTTATAACCAAATCTAATTTGAAAACCGCCTTCTGGAAACAGCTCTGCTCCTATTATAGTATGTCTTAATGCCTGATTAAAAAAACCAACTTCCTCTTGGGTTTGGTTTCCTTCTAAATCGGTAGTTGCTCTTGCGGGATTAGAAGCTCCAATTGGCCATTTTTGTAAATTTTCAAAAGTTAAATGCCAACGTATTGGTACAAACTCTAAAGTTTGCGACATACCAAAATCTACTTCAAATGGTAAAGATTCGTTTTGTCCGGCATAGGTAGTAATTTGTGTTCCTGCATTTCTAAGTACTAAAGTTGCTTGAAACTCGATGTCTTCGTTTATATAAATTAAACCAGCATCAAAAGCAATACCAATAGAACTGTATTCTTCTAATTTGGAAGTGATTAGCTTTACGTTTCCACCTAAATAAAAATCGGAATATCCTATTTGTCTAGAATGACCAAAAGAGATCGCTGCTTCATTCCCTGAAAAGGATGCAGTAGCATTACCCTGTTCATCATAACCATCAAAACTTCCATAATTAATATAAGTAACTCCTACATGATAGGTAAGATTTCTTCTATCTACTGTATATGCATACGCTGCAGTACCATAATTTACGCCACCTAAATAACTGGAATAATTAACAGCAAATTGATTATCCATCTCTAAATTAATAGTTGCTGGATTAAATATAGCTTGTGTAACATCATAATCTACATTGGTAAGTACTTTACCTCCAAGTCCAGCTTGACGAGGTGAAGAGACTAAGTTTAAAAATTGATACGTACTTTCTCCTCCTAATTGTGCATTAGAAGTAACAAAGTATAAAAGACAAATGCAAGTAAAATATTTCTTAATCATAAAGCTGCAAAGTAACTAAATCTATCTTAAAACGCAGATATTGGAAAAATATTTTTATTTCAACTTTAACTTTTGTCCAATACTCAGATTATTGGATTCTAAACCGTTCATTTTTTTAAGTGCATCTAACTTAATATCATGTCTTTTAGCTATGCTATATAAGTTATCTCCTTTTTTAACGATGTATACAGAATCTACATTTGTAGTTGCAGACTCTTTAACTTCTTCTTCAATGTATTCTTCAATTCTTTCTTCCACTTCTGCTACAGTTTCCTTTACTTCTTCTAAAGCTTCTTCTGCAACTTCTTCCACTGCTTCTATATTTTGCGTCTCAGTTTCAGTTTCAGTTTCTGTTATATCTTGTGTTTCTATTTCTTCATTTACAACAGCAACTGGGCTAGGTGATTCAACAGGAGCGCTATTTGTTCTTGCTGTATCTAAACCTGTTGGTGTTTGCCCTGGACTTAATCTTGCGATAATAGTACCTTCTTCTTGACTAATAACAGGGCTACTGGACTTTACCACTACTTTTTTTATGATTTTAAGTTCTTGTCCGATACTTAATTTACTATTAGACAACTTATTTTGACGCATTACTTCGTCTTTACTCAAATCATATTGCTTTGCAATTTTAGAAATTGTTTCCTTTTTTGCTACCGTATGTCTTTTAATATCGGTATAAATTACGCCATTATTTGTAGTCTCTAATTTTGTAGCATCCGTTTTAGCATGCTCTAAAAAAACATATTCTCCCGTTTGAGTTGAAAGAAATGCTTCTTTTCCTTCTAGATTTATAGGAAGAAATTCCTCTTTAGTTTCTGTTTCTTGCGAAAACGAAACAAGCGAAACGAAGCATGTTAAAATAAAAATTAGAGACCTCATAATTATAGCTTTTTATAATTCTTAACTTTTTGATTTGTTATTGCAATAGCGATAACATCTTTCATTTCTGAAACATAATGAAAAGTTAATCCTTTTAAATAATCTGGCTTAATCTCTTCAATATCACGTCTATTGTCTTCGCAAAGTAAGATTTCTTTTATTCTTGCACGCTTTGCCGCTAGAATTTTTTCTTTAATTCCGCCAACAGGTAGTACTTTTCCTCTTAACGTAATCTCTCCGGTCATTGCTAAGCTCTTTTTTATTTTACGTTGTGTAAATAAAGACACTAAAGAAGTTAACATGGTAACACCTGCACTTGGTCCGTCTTTTGGTGTTGCACCTTCCGGTACGTGAATATGCACATTATATTTACCAAAAACATCTGGATCTACACCTAATTCTTCCGCATTTGCTTTAATGTACTCCATAGCAATAGTTGCAGATTCTTTCATGACTTTACCAAGGTTTCCGGTAATAGTCATTGTCCCTTTTCCTTTAGAAAGAATAGATTCTATAAAAAGAATATCACCTCCAACGCTTGTCCAAGCTAATCCTGTAACTACTCCTGCTACATTATTATTTTCGTATTTATCTCTTTCTAATTTTGGTCCACCAAGTACTTTTATAATATCTTCATTAGACACTTTTATATCATACTCCTCTTCCATTGCAATACTTTTGGCAGCATAACGCACCATTTTCGCAATTTGTTTTTCTAAACCACGAACACCAGACTCACGCGTATACCCTTCCACTATTTTTTCTAATTGTGGCTTTCCAATTTTTAGGTGCGCATCTGTTAAACCATGTTCTTTTAATTGCTTTGGTAATAAATGACGTTTTGCTATTTCTACTTTTTCTTCAATAGTATAACCGGTTACATTTATAATTTCCATTCTATCGCGTAAAGCTGGTTGAATGGTAGATAAACTATTAGATGTTGCAATAAACATCACTTTAGAAAGGTCGAAGCCCATTTCTAAAAAGTTATCATGAAACTCGCTGTTTTGTTCTGGATCTAATACTTCTAACATTGCAGAAGAAGGATCTCCTTGATGCGAATTAGAAAGTTTATCAATTTCATCTAAAACAAAAACTGGATTTGCAGTTCCTGCCTTCTTCAAGCTTTGAAGAATACGTCCCGGCATAGCACCAATATATGTTTTTCTATGTCCGCGAATTTCTGCTTCATCCCGCAATCCACCAAGCGACATACGTACGTATTCTCTACCTAAAGCTTCTGCGATAGATTTACCTAAAGAAGTTTTACCAACTCCCGGAGGTCCATACAGACAAATAATTGGTGACTTCATATCATTACGCAATTTAATAACTGCTAAATGCTCTAAAATTCTTTGCTTTACATCATCTAAACCGTAATGATCTCTATCTAATATTTTCTTAGCGCGTTTTAAATCGAATTTATCGGTACTAAATTCATTCCATGGTAAATCTAAAAATAGATCTAGATAATTACGCTGAATCGAGTATTCTGCAACTTGCGGATTCATACGTTGCATTTTGGCTAATTCCTTATTAAAATGTTCTGCAACTTTATCATCCCATTTTTTCTTTTTAGCACGCATTCGCATTTCTTCAATTTCTTCGCCAGACGAAACGCCTCCTCCAAGTTCTTCTTGAATGGTTTTCATTTGTTGGTGTAAGAAATATTCGCGTTGCTGTTGGTTCATATCACTTTGAACCTTTAATTGAATGTCATTTTTAAGTTCCAATTTCTGAAACTCTAAATTCATATACTTTAAGGTTGCAAGTGCACGTTCTTTTAAATCGTTATTTTCTAATAGAAGTTGTTTTTCTTTAACAGAAAGATTCATATTAGAGGACACAAAGTTTATTAAAAACGAATTGCTTTCAATATTTTTAATCGCAAACGAAGCTTCACTTGGTATATTCGGACTATCTTTTATAATCTGTAAAGCAAGTTCTTTAATAGAATCAATAATAGCGTCAAACTCTTTGTTCTCTTTAGCAGGTTTTGCTTCTGGAACTTCACGAATGGTAGCATTCATGTAAGGTTCTTCGGTTATTACCTCAGCAACTTTAAAACGTTTTTTACCTTGAATGATAACGGTTGTATTTCCATCAGGCATTTTTAAAACACGTAGAATTCTAGCAACGGTTCCTGTTTCATGAATATCTCCTGCCTTTGGATCTTCAACACTTTCATCCTTTTGCGCAACTACACCAATGACTTTGCTTCCATTATTAGCATCGTTAATTAGTTTAATAGATTTATCTCTTCCTGCAGTAATAGGGATTACAACTCCTGGAAATAAAACCGTATTCCGTAAAGAAAGAATTGGTAAGGTTTCTGGTAATTTTTCGTTATTTATTTCTTCTTCATCCTCAGGTGTCATTAATGGAATTAATTCTGAATTTTCATCAAAATCCTGTAATGACAAACTGTCAAGGCTTAATAAACTAGATTTCTTCATATATATATTTAAGTCATAATGTCATTAAATAAAATAATGCTATTACGATTTGAGTTTAAAATTATTAGTCTTTTTCTATTTATCTAAATGGCAATCAGTACGTTATTAACACATACCGCCTACATATCTATAGTATTAAAGTCAATTAATATGCCAATGCTTAGAAAAAACCTGAAACTTTTTATTTACAAACTGTAACAGTTTATCTTTATGCGTATCTATACTATAACAATTTGATTTAATTTTTTGACACTAACCAACCAAAATATCGAGCAGCTCATAGCGCTATGTAAGTCTAATAACCAATTTGCGCAATTGGAGATTTATAATAGATACTATAAAGCAATGTTTAACGTAGCATTTAGGATTGTAAAAGATAGATTTGAAGCAGAAGATATTATGCAAGATTCTTTTCTTTCCGCTTTTACAAAACTAGACACTATAAAAGATACAATGACTTTTGGAGCTTGGTTAAAACGAATTGTAATTAATAACAGTATTTATCATTTCAATAAAAATAATAAATACCAAGATGTTCCTTTAGAAGATGTGTTGTATAAAATGGAAGACAACGATGGTATATCTAGTGATTACGAGTTTACAAACTTAAAAGCGCAACAAGTTTTAGAAACGATGAAATTACTAAAAGACAATTACCGAATTGCACTAACATTACATCTTATTGAAGGATATGATTACGAAGAAATAAGTGGCATTATGAGTATAACTTATGCCAATTGTAGAACAACAATCTCTAGAGCTAAAGAAAGTTTAAGAAAAAAACTAGAACTAGTAGCACTTTAAATAAAGTATAAATAATTAAAAGATTACCGCTTTCGCGGAAACTAAAGATGAATAAAGATAATTTAGATAGCCTTTTTGATACTCTGAAAGATGATTTTGATGTAGAAATTCCTACGCTAGATCATGAAAAAAGATTTTTAAAGAAGCTAAACAAGCAAACGCTTGCAAATACATCTAAGCCAAAAAATAGTTTTTGGAAACCTTTTCTAGGTATTGCGGCTTCATTAGCAATTTTAGTGACTGTTTTTGTTACTACTCAGCAAGAAGATAAGGTTCTTGATTTGGCTAGTATTTCTCCAGAAATGGCAGAAACACAAAATTTCTTTACCAATGTAATTGCAAGTGAATTAGCAAAAATTGAACAAGCGTCCAATCCAGAAACAAAATTATTAATTGCAGATGCTATGATGCAAATGCAGCGCTTAGAAAAAGAATATAAAGATTTAAAAACAGACTTGTCTGAAAGTGGCGAAGATAAACGTGTTATCTATGCTATGATTAGCAATTTTCAAAACAGGATTGATATTCTACAAGACACCTTAACACAAATAGAAAACATTAAACAGTTAAAAAACAGCACGAATGAAAACAGCACAACTATATAAAATCACATTAGCATTCTTGCTAATACCTATGTTACTTATAGCAGGAAATGATCCTGTTAAAGGAAAACATACCAAAGAAAAAGTAATTAAAAAAGAGTTTTCTGTAAACGCAGATGCTACTTTAAAAGTAGATAATAGCTATGGTAATATAGATGTTATTACTTGGGAAGAAAACCGAATAGCATTTGAAATCACTATTACTACAAATGGCAATGATGCAGAGAAAGTACAAGACAAACTAGATGAAATCACTGTAGATTTTGAAGCTTCTTCTAGCCTAATTTCTGCAAGAACCATTTTTAATAAAAGTAAATCGAACTCTTGGTTTAAATGGAATAATGGAAATAACGTAAACATGAAAATTAACTATGTTATCAAGATGCCGATTACCAATCATGTAAACTTAGATAATGATTATGGTAATATTAATCTAGACAAACTAAAAGGACAAGCAACTTTAAATTGCGATTACGGAAAGATCACAACCAAAGAGCTTTTAGCCGATAACAATATCATAACCTTTGACTACTCTAATAATTGTTATTTTGAATATATAAAAAGCGGAAAAATAAACGCAGATTATAGTGGGTTTACTGTCGCAAAAGCAAAAAAGATAGATATTATAGCAGATTACACAAAGTCTGTTGTAGAAATAGCAGAAGACGTTACTTATGATTGTGATTATGGTTCGGTGTATATTGAAAAAGCAAACCATATAAAAGGAGATGGCGATTATCTGACTACACGAATAGGCGAAATTTATAAAACGGCTTCTATTAATGCCGATTATGGTTCTATTAAAATTGATAAGATCACGGCAAATGCAAAGAATGTTAGCATAGAATCCGATTACGTAGGTATTACTATTGGTTATGATCCTGCGTATCACTTTAACTTTAATATCGATTTAGAATATGCTTCCTTAAGAGATTATGAAGGATTAGAATTCACCAAAAAGCGCGTAGAGTCTACAGATAAATATTACGAAGGATATTATGGTAATGCAAACTCTGGAAACACACTTCGTATCTCTTCCGATTACGGAAGCGTAACGCTTAAACAAAATTAGAAAACACATTACCTAATCGGACAAGTTTTAAACCACCTTGTAGGTTTAGAAAATCACAAACAATAATAATTTTATAAAAAACACCTACAAGGTTTCAAAAACCTTGCAGGATAGAACAACCTTTAATTAAACCATTAAAAAATAAATATTATGAAGAATTCAATCTTAATTTTAGCAACTATTTTACTAACCACACAAATACAAGCACAATCTTGGTTTGGTAATAAAGTGAAAGGAAACGGAAATGTGACCACTATTTCAAGAACCACTGGTGATTATGACGCTATTGCTTGTATAGGATCTATGGACTTTATTTTAGTAAAAGGTACAGAAGGAAAACTAACGATTGAAGGAGAAGAAAACCTTTTAGAACATATTATAACCGAAGTAAAAAACAATACCTTAACTGTAAAAGTAGCAAATGGTGTTGATCTAAGAGAAAGCCGTAACAAAACAATAAAGATTACGATTCCGTTTAAAGATATTGACAGAGTATCTCTTACAGGTTCTGGAGATGTATGGAATACAGACACCATAACCGAAACCAATTTAGAGGTAAGCTTAACAGGTTCTGGAGATATCGTTTTAAATATTCAAACCAATAATATATCCGGAAGCGTAACTGGTTCTGGTGATGTCACTTTAAAAGGAAAAACTACGAATTTAAAAGCAAGCGTAACCGGTTCTGGAGATTTTAATGGTAATAATCTGCAATCAGAAAATACAGAAGTTTCTGTAAGAGGTTCTGGGGATGCAGATGTTTATAGTACGGAAACCTTAAGAGCAAGAGTTTCTGGTTCTGGTGATATAGAGTATAAAGGAAATCCAAAAAAGGAAGATACTAAGGTTGCTGGTTCTGGAAGTATTACCGGAAACTAGCTGTTGGCTGTTGGCTGTTGGTAAAATAAATTTTCAAATGGAACCCTTATGTCATTCCGACTGTAATGGAGGAATCTTTTTTATTAATATAATAGATTTCTCGACTACGCTTGAAATGACATACAAGATTTAAAAACAATAAAAAATCCGAAGCAAACGCTTCGGATTTTTTATTAATTTTTCAAAGTAAATTTCTCTACTCTTTTGGTTCTTGATTCATATGCAAAACTGCATGTATGTAAATTGTTTTATTTTCAACAGTATAATGAATTCCATATTTAAATCTTTTAGTAAATGAAATTCTGAAATCTTTATATCTTTTTTGAAAGTAATTTGGGTTTTCTCTTACTAAATCTATAACAAGAATAATTTCCGTTAACAATTCAAAATCAAGATCATCTTTTTGTTCATTATACCAATTAATTGCATCTTGAATATCTAGTTCTGCTTCTGGCTTAATAATTACTTTAAGAGCCATACTTTTGAGTAAGCTCTTCTTTAACAACTTCCCAATCTTTACCTAAAGCAGGATTATCCTTATGGTTTTTTAATCGAGTATCTAAGGTTTTTTTATGTGAAGATGAAATTGTGTAATCTGCTTCATTAGTAATATAACTTTCATATAAAGCATCTACCATGCGTAAAAACCGTTCATCTACTTTAGCTATAGATTGTAACCATTTTTTTCTTAATTCAACTGCTTCCATACTAATTATTGTTAGATAAACAAATATACATAATTTACTAGACACTAAATTATTGGCAAAAAAAAAAAAAAATCCGAAGCGTTTGCTTCGGATTTTTTTATTTGCTAATTCTTAAATTACTAATAATAAGTAATCATAGAAGTATAGGTTTCTTCATCTGCAGTTCCTGGATTTTCAGACGTATTAGAAGTAACAGGATAATTATCTGTATTATAAGTATATGTGTTATTCTCGTTATCCGGAAAAGTTGCACCTCCAGTGTTCGTATAACTTAAAGGGTTATTATTAAAAGTAGTATATCCCAACAATGCTAAAACTTCTTTTGCGTAAACGTTTTTTGAAATTCCGTTTTTAGCATCATAAGTATAACTGTAATCCTGATTACCATTTGTATTATCTTCCGAGATTATATTTCCATTCTCCATGGTATAAACATAAATCTGTCCTCCATCTTCATTAAATGTCACAGTACCATTTGTATTATGTACAAAGGTATTTACTTGTGTATTTGTAGATGTATTATACGTTTCCGTAATTAACTGATTACTTGCATTATACTCTAAAACTGAAAAAGCAGTTTCTATGTTCCCACTTGAATCCGTAGAACTTTCATCAATTCTGACTAATAAATCGCCACTATACGTAAATTCTTCCATCTCAATTTCTGTAGAAGATCCTACAAAATCAATAGTATATTCTACTTTGGTCAATCTATTTCCGGTAAATGTGAAATCACTTACAATTGTAGAGCCATCCCCATAGGTTTGAGTTATCTGTCTTGGCAGGATTAAATCCGTGGTGTCACAATCCAATGCATCCATGCTATCTTGCAAACTTCCGTCTGCATCCCCACATTGTGCAATTTCATTTTGTAAAGCAGCTTTGTATGCATTACACAAAGTTGTGTTCGTGTTATCTGCGTTATAAGCTGTTTCTGCATTAGTTGTAGCTGTTTGTGCATCCGTACAATCATTTGAAATTGCTGGGCAACCTAAAGCTTCCAATAAAGTCTGTATTGCTCCGGAATCATCACCACAAGCATCAATCATATTTTGTAGGGCAACTGCATACGCATTACAAACTACAGCATAATTCACGTCGTCTGTAGGTGTGGTTCCATAAGTAGCAGAAGCCGTAGCAAGGTTTTGAGTAGCCTGTACACAGGTTACACCACTTCCTCCGCCATCGGTTATAAATTCGCCTTCTAATGGTTCATCATCACAAGAAGTGATGGTAAATACAAATAATGATAAAATAAAAATACTAGCAATCTTTAAGCTTTTCATAAATTTTTTATTGAAATTAGTTTTTTAGGAAACGAAATTAAGGAAATGATTTAAGTTACAACTCACTTCTTAAAAAGAAACTAAAAGTATTGGTTCTTATTGTATTATTAACATAATAAAACGAAATGCGTAAAAAACCTCTCGAATAGAATGGCTTTTAATTTATTTTGATAATTGAATTTATTCGTAAATATATTCGCGCGTAGAATCTAAAACTCCTTCTACATAATCATTAGAAGTTGCAGGATAGTTACTGGAGTTATAAGTGTACTCATATTCTTCAAAAACTACTGCAGATCCATTGTAATCTCCAGCTAATGAAACAAGGTTATTCAATCCACCATCTATGTATCCAGAAAAATCAATATTGATTAAGTTTAGTGTTTTTAAATTTGAAATATTTTTATAAATACCATTTTTCGTATCATAAGTATAAACAGTCTCTGTGCCATTAGCTTTATTTTCTAATAAAATTTGATCATTTCCCATTGTAACTAATGTTTCTGATTGAAAATTAGTTTGAGAAGTAAGGTCACCAATATATCTCTTTTGTGTAATGGTTCCATCTGTATTATATGTCAAATCATACCTCCAACCTTCGTTATCTAAAATAATATATATTGTATAAGATATTAATTGATTACTTCCATTGTATTCAATTAAAACATAATCTCTTAATGTTCCAGATTCGTAAAAATTTATTCTAGTTAGCAAGTTATTCTCATAAACATATGTATTTTCATAACCATCAGAATCTAAAATTGAAATTAAATTATTTCCCTCATAAGTAAAAGTATCTGTATATATAGTAGTACCATCTGTTTCTGTCCAAATCATTTCTTTTAAAAATAAAGTATCTGTTGGATTCGTAGTATCACAATCCAACCCATCTATAATCGTTTGTAAACTTCCGTCTGCATCCCCACATTGCGCAATTTCATTTTGTAAAGCGGCTTCGTATGCATTACACAAAGTTGCGTTGGTGTTATCTGCGTTATATGCTGTTTCTGCAATACTTGTTGCATTTTGTGCTGTTGTACAATCATTTGAAACTGCAGGACAATCTAAAGCTTCTAATAAAGTCTGTATTGCTCCTGACTCATCCCCACAAGCATCAATCATGTTTTGTAAAGCAACTGCATAGGCATTGCAAACTACAGCATAATTCACGTCGTCTGTAGGTGTCGTTCCATAAGTAGCCGAAGCAGTAGCAAGGTTTTGAGTTGCCTCTACACAGGTTACAGCACCACCACCGTCGGTTGTAAATTCGCCTTCTAATGGTTCATCATCACAAGAAGTGATGGTAAATACGAATAATGATAAAATAAAAATACTAGCAATCTTTAAGCTTTTCATAAAATTTTTATTGAAATGATTTCTAATTATAAACAAACATAGTAAAATATTTTAATTTGTTTCCTCTCTAGGCACTCTAAGTAAGAGCACTATTCCTATTAAAAAGAAAACAAATAAAAACAAAATAGCGTTTCGCATGCTTCCCGTAATTTGATCTATGGTTGCAAATATGACCATACCAATTACAATTCCTATTTTTTCAGCGACATCAAAAAAGCTAAAATAGGATGTGGTATCTTCTGTTTCTGGTAAAAACTTAGAATACGTAGAACGTGCTAATGCTTGAATTCCTCCCATAACTAAACCTACAAAACCTGCAGCCAAATAAAACTGAAAAGGGGTTTCCATTAAATAGGCATAAAAGCATAAACCCATCCATATGATATTTACGACTATAAGTGTTTTTATGTTTCCGAATTTAGAAGAAGCTTTAGAGGTTAAATACGCACCAAGTATTGCGACTAATTGAATCACTAAAATACTAACGATTAATCCAGTGGTTTTATCGCTATCTGTTCCCCAAGCAATTTCTTCTTCCCCAAAATAAACAGCAACTAACATAATAGTTTGTACTGCCATACTAAAGACAAAAAAGGCTACTAAATATCGTTTTAATCGTAGGTTTTCTTTTAGCTCACCCCAAACAATTCGTAATTCTTTTAAGCCATTAAAGACCACATCTTTGGTTACTTTATGACCAGAAGAAACACCATTTGGTAAAATATAAAAAGTGTATTGGCTAAATAGAATCCACCATAAACCAACCGTAATAAAAGAGTAACGCATCATTTGCATTTTTGCTTCACCGGTATCTTGACTCATCACCATAGCTAAATTAGCAATTAACAATAAAACACTACCAACATAACCAAAACTAAAGCCTTTGGCACTAATACTATCTTGCTGTTCTGGATATGCAATATCTGGCAAATAGGAATTATAGAAAACCAAGCTTCCCCAATACCCTATTAAACCCATAAAATAAAACAACAAACTGAGATGTATATTTTCTAAACTAAACCAATATAAACCTATACAACCTAAACCACCAACATAACAAAAGAACTTCATGAAATTCTTTTTATTCCCCACATAATCTGCAATCCCAGAAAGAATTGGTGAGGTAAAAGTCACTACTAGAAAAGTAAAAGCAGTAACGTAAGTTATTAGTGCAGTACTTTTAAAATCCATACCAAAAGCGTGCACATTCTTTATTTCGGTAAGAAATAATGCAGAATAGAATATAGGAAATATAGAAGATGCAATGGTAAGTGTATATACCGAATTTGCCCAATCGTAAAAAGCCCAGGCATTTAGAAGTTTTTTACTTCCTTTTTCAAGTTTATTCATAAAAAAAGCTGCTCTTTTTTGGAGCAGCTTCTAAAGTAAACAAATATTTTTAATTAGTACGAAAAACTAGTAATAGGTCTAAAAGATTGTACTCCAAACTTTTTAGATTCAGCAATAGCTTGAGGCGCTAATGCTTTTAGGTTCGCAATTCTACTATCGTTAGATGGATGTGTACTTAACATTTCTGGTGGCGCTCCATCTCCACTATTCGCTTTCATTCTCACCCAAAGATTAGAAGCTTCTGTAGGATTATATCCTGCAATTCCCATTAAATATAAACCAATTTTATCTGCTTCGGTTTCATGGCTTCTACTAAAAGGTAACATCACACCAACCTGAGAACCAATACCATAATATTGATTAAAGGTATTTCTATCTTGATCGTTTTGGATCGCTACATTTCCTGCGATTGCTACACCTTGTTGAATGTAAGCAGCACTCATACGTTGTTGTCCGTGATTTGCTAATGCATGTGCTACCTCATGCCCCATAATTGCAGCAACTCCTGTTTCACTTTGTGCTATTGGTAAGATTCCGGTATAGAAAACAATTTTTCCTCCAGGCATACACCAAGCATTTACAGTGGCATCATCTATTAAATTATATTCCCATTTGTAATCTGCTAAGTACCCTTGATGTCCATTTGCATTTAACCAACGCTCTGCTGCAACAGCAATACGCTGACCAACTCTAGTAATCATATCTGCTCTAGCTGTTCCTGTTTCTACTTTGCTTTCCGCTAATACTTGATTATATTGGGCAAAGGCCGTTGGAAATAATTGAGAGTTTGGCACTAATGCCATTGTAGATTTTCCTGTAAAAGGATTTGTTGCACAAGACAGAAAAAGTGCAATGGTACTACAAGCAATTATTACGTTTTTAAATTTCATTTAAGTACATATTTTAATTAATCTCGATAAAGTTAATGAAAGTTAACCAATAACTAATTTTCTGGAGGGCAATTGACCACTATATATTCTATTAAGTGTCACTATTTACCGATAATGTGTATTTCCGTAAACTCTTTACCCACAGAAATAGATTGCGATTCTAGATTCACACTTTCTAAATTAATTTCTACATTGTCTATTTGCACCGATGTAATTTGAAAAGGTAAATTATGTAATACTAGATTAAATTTACTATAATCTGCATTAAAGTCTCCACGTTTATGTTGTTGAAGAATTAACTCTTCCTTTTTACCAGTCACTTTAAAAGTCCGTAAACTAAATCTTCCTTTTTTATAATCATAGCCATCATGCGCGTCATCATATAATTTGGAAGATTCTTTACCTTCTTTATAGTATACATCTAAAGTAATTTCATCAAAACTCTTTTCATCCACATATTGTTGTATTGGGTATTTCGGAATTACAGCGCCTTCCTTAATAAACATTGGCATACTATCTAATTCTGCATCTACCCAAACTTCTCTTCCTCCTTCAATCACTTCATCGGTCCAGAAGTTATACCATTTCCCTCTAGGAACATACATTCTTCTTCCTTTGCCATTTGGTTCTAAAATTGGGCAAACTAAAATTTGTTCTCCGTACACAAACTCATCACTTCTATAGTGTGTAGCTGTATCTTCTTGATCGTACAACACCAAAGATTTTAAGATTGGTGTTCCGTCATTGATATATTTCCAAAAAGCGGTATATAAATACGGTAATAATTGGTATCTAATTTCAACAAACTTTCTTACAATATCTGTAATTTCTTCACCAAAAACCCAAGGCTCTTGATCGCCATGATCTCCGGAAGAATGCACTCTACAAAAGGCATGAAAAACACCTAATTGAATCCATCTTGCAAATAATTCTCCTTGTGGTTGTTCTGCAAAACCTCCAATATCACTTCCTGCAAAAGAAAAACCAGACATTGCCATACGCTGTGCTTGATTATTAGCAATTGCTAAATGTTCCCAAGTTGCAACGTTATCTCCCATCCAAGTGGAAGTATATCTTTGTGCTCCAGAATATGCAGATCTTGTAATTACAAAAGGTCTTTTTGGATACGCGTATTTTTTTAAACCATGATAGGTTGCTCGCGCCATTTGTGTTCCATAAACATTATGTGCTTTTCTATGGGAACAAGGATTGCCATCATAATCATGACGCACATCGTCTGGAAAGGATTTATTAGGAACGTCCATTACAGCTGGCTCATTCATATCATTCCACACGCCTTTTACACCAATATCTTCAATTAATTCTTGAAATAAACTAGACCACCATTCTCTCACTTCTGGTTTTGTGTAATCTGGAAAATAACATTCTCCAGGCCAAACTTTACCTTTCATATATGGTCCGTCTGCACGTTTACAGAAATAATCTTTATCTAATCCTTCTTTAAAAACAGCATAATCTAAATCTATTTTAATTCCTGGATCTATAATTACTACAGTTTTAAAACCATCCTCTTCTAGTTCCTTCACCATTCTTTTTGGATCTGGAAAGAGTTTTTTATCCCAAGTAAAACAACGAAAACCATCCATATAATCGATATCTAAATAGATAGCATCACAAGGAATTTTTAAATCTCTAAAGGTTTTGGTTACTTCTTTTACGTTCGCTTCTGGATAATACGACCATTTACACTGGTGAAAACCTAATGCCCATAAAGGAGGTAAGGTATGTGGTTTACCTGTTAAATCGGTATAGTTTTTAACAACATCTTCCATTTGCGGACCATAAATGAAATAATAATTCATTTCTCCACCTTGCGCCCAGAAACTCGTTACGTTTCTTCTTTCGTGTGCAAAATCGAAATGTGTTTTAAAGGTATTATCAAAGAAAATACCATACGATTTATTGTCTTGTATTGCCGTATAAAAAGGAATTGCCTTGTAAATAGGATCGGTATCTTTGCCAAAAGCATACGAATCTGTCGCCCAGTTTTCGAAACGCTTTCCTTTTAGATTTACATCTACAGGTTTGTCTCCTAAACCATAAAAACTTTCTGCTTTCTGACAAGCTTTACTCATTTTCACAATGTCTCCTCCATATTCATAACTCTCTTCCCAATGGAAACCAATTTCGTCTTGATTAATTAGTTTATTATCGATAGCGTCAAATAAAGCGACTTGCAAACCTAACTTCTCTACTTTACAAATTAATTTGGAAGTAGTAATAATATAATGCGTTTCGTCTTCTGTTACATCTAAAAAACTATAACCTCTACTGGCATGGATAGTAACTCCGTAAGAAAAATCATTTTCAAATTTTCCTGTTGTGCTATATCTAAATCGGATAACACTATCTCTAACAACCGTTATTTGGAGTACCACTCCGTTTTTTGTTGAAAAATGTAAGGTATCTACATCTTTCTTATATTTTATTATTTCGGTAGGAAATAGATTCCCTTTTTGTTCTAATTCTGTATTTACAATCATCTTGCAATCTTTTAAGTAGTATGTAAAAAAACATAAAAAAACGTTGTAAAAAAAACTATACTATTAGTTCTTATAACTTATTATTAACTACATCGTTTTAGTATGTAATTTTTATTAAATTTTTAAAAAAGAAGCTTAAAAAAGAGATATATTTTATTGATATTTAAATGCTAACATGGTTAAAGGAGGTATATTTAGCACTACTGAATTTTTTCTGTTTTGCCATTTTTCAGCTTCCGAAGTAAGGGTTTTATTTTTAAAATCTCCAGTACCAAAATATTCTTTTTCATTGCTATTAAACACTTCTTTTAATTTTCCTTTTTTAGGAAGACCAATACGATATCCTTCTCTAGGAACCGGCGTCATATTACAAGCTATAATTATATTATCTTTTGGTTTCTTTCCTTTTCTTATATACACTAAAACTGAATTCTCTGCATCGTTATAATCGATCCATTCAAAACCCTCTTGCGTAAACTGATTTTCATGTAAAGCTGGTTCGGTTTTATATAAAGTATTTAAGTCTTTTATTAGTTTTTGTACTCCTTTATGCGGTTTGTATTGCAGTAAATGCCAATCTAAACTGGTTTGAAAATTCCATTCTTCACTTTGTCCGAATTCTGCGCCTTGAAACAATAATTTTGTTCCTGGATGTGTGAACATATAGCTATAAAGCAAACGCAAATTTGCAAATTTTTGCCATTCGTCACCAGGCATTCTATTTAAAATGGATTTTTTACCATATACCACTTCGTCATGACTTAGTGGCAACATAAAATTTTCTGTAAACGCATAGGTCATACTAAACGTTAAATCGTTTTGGTGGTGTTTTCTATACGCAGGATCTTTAGCAAAGTAATCTAAGGTATCGTGCATCCAACCCATCATCCATTTCATACCAAATCCTAAACCGCCTAAGAAAACAGGTTTAGAGACTCCTGGAAAAGATGTCGATTCTTCTGCAATGGCTTGTACATCTGGAAACGTACCATAAACGGCTACGTTTAACTCTTTCATAAACGCAATGGCATCTAGATTTTCTCTTCCGCCATGTTCATTTGGTTCCCACTCGCCTTCTTCTCTAGAATAATCTAAAAATAGCATCGATGCCACTGCGTCTACACG
The DNA here is from genome assembly GCF_053601555.1 of Lacinutrix sp. MEBiC02595. Classification (NCBI taxonomy): domain Bacteria; kingdom Pseudomonadati; phylum Bacteroidota; class Flavobacteriia; order Flavobacteriales; family Flavobacteriaceae; genus Lacinutrix; species Lacinutrix sp. MEBiC02595. The sequence continues at coordinate 178,165 of NZ_JBSHNU010000246.1, forward strand.
CAACCCGTCGGCATGATATTGGTCCAACCAAAATAAGGCATTACTTATTAAAAAGGATTTCACTTCATTACGACCATAATTAAAGATTAAACTTTTCCAGTCTTGATGGTATCCTTTTCTTTTATCTGGATGTTCATACAAACAAGAACCATCGAAGAAACCAAGTCCGTGTGCATCTTCTGGAAAATGTGAAGGCACCCAATCTAATAAAATTCCAATATCATTTTGGTGTAATTTATCTACTAGAAGTTTAAATTCTTCGGGATAACCAAACCGTGAGGTTGGCGCAAAATATCCCGTAACTTGATATCCCCAACTTGGGTCATAAGGAAACTCCATAATTGGCATTAACTCTACATGTGTAAAGTTCATTTCCTTTACATAGTCTACCAATTGGTCTGCTAATTCTACATAAGAAAGAAAACGATTCTCTTCTATTTGTTTTTTCCATGAGCCTAAATGGACTTCATAAACAGAAAAAGGTGCGTTTAATGCATTCTTCTTTTTTCGAGATTTCATCCATTTGGAATCTTTCCAGCTGTATGCATCTTCCCAAACTATAGAAGCTGTTTTCGGGTTATGCTCAAAACGTCTCCCGTAAGGATCTGCTTTTTCCGTTTTTATACCATTATTAGTACTTTCAATTTTATATTTATACGCGGTTCCTTTACCAATATTTGGTATAAAACCTTCCCAAATCCCACTTTCGTCCCAACGGACATTTAATTGATGTTCTCCTTCTTTCCAATAATTGAAATCGCCAATTACTGAAACCTGTTTTGCACTAGGAGCCCAAACCGCAAAATAAGTTCCTTCTACGCCATCTACAGTAATAATGTGTGATCCAAACTTCTCGTAAAGTTTGTAATGTTTGCCAGATTTAAATAAATTAATATCAAAATCTGTAAATAAGCTATGTACTATTACTTTAGACATATATTGTTTTTTGGGTAAGTTTAAATTTTACTAATTAATTATAGTTCCTTTTGGTATCGTTGCTCCTTTTTTAACCACTACAATTCCGTCTTTTATAAGATATGTATCTGTTTCTATATCTTTTAAATGCAGACCTCCTTCAATCTTAACATCGTCACCAATTCTACAATTTTTATCTATAATACAGTTGTTTATATAACATCTGTCGCCAATACCCAGAATATTTTCAATCTTATTTTTTTCAATATCTTTTAAAGATTCGTATCTATCATTTCCCATCATATAGGTATTTAATATAACGGATTCTTTACCAATTCTAGAACGAATACCAATGACGCTTCTTTCAATTTTAGCGGCATGAATAATACAACCATCTGCTATCACTGTTTTATTTAATAAAGTACCAGAAATTTTAGAAGTTGGTAATATTCTTGCTCTAGTATATACTCTATCCTCGGCATATAAATTAAATTTAGGAATATCATCTGTTAAACCTAAATTCGCATCAAAGAAAGATTCTATGGTTCCAATATCTGTCCAGTAACCTTCATATTGATAACTCACTGTTTTGTGATCATGAATAGATTGTGGTATAATTTCTTTACCAAAATCATTGGTATCTGGGTTTTCCATTAGTTTTACTAATAGATCTCTATTAAATATATAGATTCCCATAGAAGCAAGATAATTTCTTCCTTCTGCTTTCATATCATCACTTACATCACTTGTCCAATCTGGTAATAAATCTGCATCTGGTTTTTCAACAAACGAAGTAATTGTATTCTCATCATCTGTCTTTAAAATTCCAAAACCAGTTGCTTCTTTTGCCGTAACAGGATATGTTGCAATAGTAATTTCAGCATTACTTTCTTTATGCTTATTAATCATGTCTTGCAAATCCATATTATACAATTGATCTCCAGAAAGTATTAACGCATATTCAAAATCATGACTTAAAAAGTGATGCATACTTTGCCTTACAGCATCTGCAGTACCTTGAAACCATTTATCACTTTGCATGGTTTGTTCTGCAGCCAAAACATCTACAAAAGCATGACTAAAAAAACTAAAATGATAGGTATTTTTTATGTGTTTATTTAAAGACGCTGAATTAAACTGCGTTAGCACATATATTCTTTTAAGATTAGAATTTATACAATTAGAAATAGGAATATCTACCAATCTATATTTTCCAGCAATTGGAACTGCAGGTTTAGATCTTGCTTGTGTTAAAGGATATAGTCTAGAGCCTTGTCCTCCTCCTAAAATAATAGATAATACTTTATTATTAATCATAATTTTTTAGTTTATTGATTTATATAATTTAATATATTCTTTAGCTGATGCATCCCAAGAATGATCAATTTCCATTATATATTTTCTAATTTTTTTAAATTTTTCTTGGTCGTCATACAACGTAATTGCTCTTTTAATAGCTTGCTCGATTTCTAAAACGGTTACTTCCTTATGGCAAATACCAAAACCGTTTTCAGAATCTATATCTATAACCGTATCTTTTAATCCACCTGTACTTCTAACTATAGGAATTGTTCCATACCTTAAGGAGTACATCTGATTTAAACCACAAGGTTCTACTCTAGATGGCATTAACAAAAAATCTGCTCCTCCATATATAATATGTGATAGCTTCTCATCATAACCAATAAAAGCATCATAATTTCCTTTATGTGATTCTTTTAAATCTCGCAACTCCTGCTCCACCTCTTTATTTCCAGAGCCTAAAAGTAGGATAGAACAATTCTTTTCTTTTAAAATAGTCTCAAATACTTCTGGAAGTAAATCCGATCCTTTTTCATAAACCAATCTACCAATAAATGCAAATAATGGTTTTGTAACATCTAGATTAAAAGTTTCACATAGCCACTTTTTATTTTTCTCTCTTCCTAAATCTACGTTTTTTTCTGAAAAATTATGGACTAAGTAATCATCATTTTCCGGATTCCAAACTTGCGCATCAATACCGTTTAAAATACCAACACATTTATCACTTTCGGCTTTTAACAAATCTTGTAAACCATTGGCTTCTAGTTTTAATTCTTCCATATAACTTGGAGAAACAGTAGTAACACGCCATGCACATTTTATTGCTGCGGCTAGCGGATTTATCTGACTATTCCAATCTAACAATCCTGCTTTTCCCAAAGCAAACTCAGGAATTAAATGCAGCTTATCATACGTAAACCAACCTTGGTATTGCGCATTATGAATAGTAGTTACTACAGGAATTTTATTTAAACTTTCATATTTAAAACTTTCTTGCAACATAAAAGGAATAAGTCCGGTATGGTGATCGTGACAATGTATAATATTCGGTTTATCTTTTAAAGTAAGAATCCAATCTAAAGCTGCTATTTGAAACGCTAAAAAACGATTGGTATCATCAAAAGAATACACATAATTTTTAAAAAGCAAATACGGTACATCTATAAAAAACACATCAAAATCTAAACTGTTTTCCTTGAGTATTAGTACCTCAAAATCGTGTGCCACTTCATCCAATAAAACTTGAGATGTATAGATAGAAACAAAGCTGTTATCTGCAGTAAATTTATTGTCATAAAAAGGCATAATAACACTGCTTTTTAAGCCAAGTGCATTTTGATATTTAGGTAGTGCACCAACCACATCTGCTAATCCGCCCACTTTAGCTATTGGGTAACATTCGGCACTAATATGTGTTATATTCATCCAATGTATTTAATATTACCCTTCTAAATTAGTAAATTTATATGAAAAGAGAACTTTAATAGTTAAATAGTTAATGTAAATATATTACTATACCGATTTCGTAATGATGTGATCATTATTTCGACATAATAAAGAAACAAAATCAACACCTTTATTTTATGAAAAAGTTTTTATTAGTCAGTATTATAAGTATTTTATTTAGTTGTAATTCTTCCGCACAAAAAAATAAGAATGAAAAAAAAGCAGCATATCCGGTAACGAAAACGGATACCGAATGGAAAAAAGAACTTAGCGAAGATCAATATTATGTATTACGAGAAGCAGGAACGGAACGCCCTTTTTCTAGTCCGTTAAATAAAAACGAAACCAAAGGAACCTACCATTGTGCGGCATGTAATATTGCGCTATTTAAAAGTGAACACAAATTCGATTCTGGAACTGGATGGCCAAGTTTTGATAGAGAAATTAAAGGTAATGTTGCCTTTGGATCAGATAACAAGCTAGGCTTTTCGAGAGACGAAGAGCATTGTGCAAATTGTGGCGGACATCTAGGCCATGTATTTAATGATGGTCCGAGAAAAACTACCGGAAAGCGTCATTGTATAAATGGCGATGCACTAAAGTTTGTACCTGCTAAATAATTAAAATAACGTATAGCTACATAAATTCTAACGATACTAATGTGGTATGAAATACATTTAGAAGTACTACTTTTAGTAAACAAATTCTGAATGTATGGAAAGCACTTATTTATCTAGCACTATAAAACAGTTTGTCTACTACAAATCTCTTGGCGATAAAATCCTAAACCAGCTTTCTTTTCAAGAATTGCAGTGGCAACCTAATGCCGCATCTAATAGCGTTTCAATTATAGCGAAACATGTTATTGGTAATATGGTATCTCGTTGGACCAACTTTTTAACCGAAGATGGCGAAAAAGAATGGAGAAAACGCGATGAAGAATTTATAGAGACGTATACTAGTAAAGAAGCACTTATTGCTTCTTGGGAAACCGGATGGTCTTGTTTATTTAATGCTATTACACCTTTACAGGAAGAAGACCAAGAACGTATTATTTACATACGAAACCAAGGACATACGGTAACAGAAGCTATTAACAGGCAACTGGCACACTACTCCTATCACATAGGACAAATGGTTTTTATAGGTAAATTTATAAAAGGAACTACTTGGCAATCTTTATCAATTTCCAAAGGAAATTCTGCTACATACAATCAAGAAAAATTTGCAAAAGAAAAAGGAAAAAGACATTTTACCGACGATTTATAAACTATTCTGCATCTCGCGTGAGGGATAGAAACGGCATCCTTTTGCTTTTTTTAGCAAAAGATATAGTGTATAGCCCGACCTTTAGGGCACGCCCAAATAAAAATGAAACATCAATTTATTATTTCGGCTTTGTTTTGTAAATTCGTAACTTGAAAAATCGACTAAAAAATACACAATGAGTAAATACGATATAATTGTACTTGGAAGTGGTCCTGGAGGCTACGTAGCAGCTATTAGAGCTTCTCAATTAGGTTTAAAAACAGCTATTATTGAGAAAGAAAGCCTTGGTGGAATCTGCCTGAATTGGGGATGTATTCCTACTAAAGCCTTATTAAAATCGGCCCAAGTGTTTGAATATTTAAAACATGCGGATGATTATGGTCTTTCTGTAAAAGAGTATGACAAAGATTTTAATGCGGTTGTAAAACGTAGTCGTGGTGTTGCTGATGGCATGAGTAACGGCGTTAAGTTTTTAATGAAAAAAAATAAAATCGATGTTATTGAAGGTTTTGGGAAACTAAAAACTGGAAAAAAAGTAGATGTTGACGGAAAAGAATATGCAGCAGATCATATTATAATTGCTACTGGAGCACGTTCTCGTGAATTGCCTAGTTTGCCGCAAGATGGTAAAAAAGTAATTGGATACAGAGAAGCAATGGTTTTACCTGAGCAACCTAAATCGATGATAGTAGTTGGTTCTGGAGCAATTGGTGTAGAATTTGCTTATTTCTATAACTCTATGGGAACCGATGTAACTATTGTAGAATACTTACCAAATGTAGTTCCTGTTGAAGATATAGATGTATCTAAACAATTAGAAAAAAGCTTTAAGAAAAGTGGTATAAAAATAATGACATCTGCAGAGGTAACTAGTGTTGATACTTCTGGAAAAGGTGTAAAAGCAACGGTAAAAACTGCTAAAGGAGAAGAAATTTTGGAAGCAGATATTATTCTTTCTGCTGTTGGAATTAAATCAAACATAGAAAATATTGGACTAGAAGATGTTGGTATTGCTGTAGATAGAGATAAAGTTTTAGTTAACGATTTCTACCAAACTAATATTCCGGGTTACTATGCTATTGGAGACATTACTCCTGGTCAAGCTTTAGCACACGTTGCTTCTGCGGAAGCTATTTTATGTGTAGAGAAAATTGCTGGTCAGCATGTAGAAGCTTTAGACTACGGAAACGTTCCTGGTTGTACGTATTGTACTCCAGAAATTGCTTCTGTTGGTTTAACCGAAAAGCAAGCTAAAGATCAAGGTATCGACATTAAAGTTGGTAAATTCCCATTCTCTGCTTCTGGAAAAGCAAGTGCTTCTGGAGCAAAAGAAGGTTTTGTAAAAGTTATTTTTGATGCTAAATATGGCGAATGGTTAGGATGCCATATGATTGGAGCTGGAGTAACCGATATGATTGCTGAAGCTGTTTTAGGAAGAAAACTAGAAACAACTGGTCATGAAGTATTAAAAGCGATTCATCCACACCCAACAATGAGTGAAGCGGTTATGGAAGCTGTAGCTGCTGCTTATGGTGAAGTGATTCATTTATAGCTGTTAGCTGGTTAGCTGTTAGCTGTTAGCTGTTAGCTGTTAGCTGTTAGCTGTTAGCTGTTAGCTGTTAGAAATATAAAAAAAATGCGATTCCATACATATGGAATCGCATTTTTTATTTCGAATGTTGTCATCCTGAACTTTTACAGCATCTAAACCAGTTTACAAAAAACTCTGAATCGCCAATTCATAACTCTGCAAACCAAAGCCTAGAATAACGCCTTTTGCATTTGGAGAAATATAGGAGGTGTGTCTAAAATCTTCACGAGAAAAGGTATTAGAAATATGTACTTCTACTACTGGAGTTTCTATCGCGTTTATAGCATCACCTATTGCCACAGAAGTATGTGTGTAAGCTGCTGCATTTAATATGATACCATCATAGTTAAAACCAACTTCTTGTATTTTATTAATAAGTTCACCTTCTACATTAGATTGATAATAGTCTATATCTACTTTAGGGTACTTTTCTTTTATTTCCTCTAAAAATTCGGTAAAAGATAAGCTTCCATAAATTTCTGGTTCTCGCGTTCCTAATAAATTTAAATTAGGACCATTAATGATAATGAGTTTCTTCATAAAGTAAAGATATTAAAAAATAGGCATAAAAAAAGCCGAAGCAAATGCTTCGGCTTAAATAAAAATTTATTTAGCTTATAGATTGTAAACGATACCAAAGTTGATATTGCTAAAGTTTAATCCGAAGTCAAAGTTGTCTGTAGACTCAGCACCATCAAAATCACCTTTCTCTGTAGAATATCCTAAGATACCAAAAGAAGCTTCGATAGCGAATTTGTCTGAAACGAAATAGCTAATTCCAGGAGCAAAACCTGTACTAAAGCCATCCGATTTTACATCTGCTAATTTGTTATCTGTAGAAGTATAATCTACACCTAATTCAGCAAATAAAGAAAATTGGTTAGATGGAGTCATGTAATATCTACCAAAAACACCACCAGAAAATTGATTTTGATCTACAGTATCTGTACCATCATTATCTGCTTTCCAAGAAGTATACCCTAATTTCGCACCAACTGCAATGTTATCAGAAACAAAAAATCCTGCTTTTGGAGCAATCATAAATGTGTTTGCTTTAACATCTCCTGTAGTTTCGTTACCAAAACCAACAGATCCTGAAAGAAAGATATCTCCTTTAGAAAAACCACCAGTTGTTGTTGTTTCATCTTGCGCGTTAGCACTTGTAAATCCTAATACTGCAATTGCAGCTGTAAACAATAATTTTTTCATAACTATTTTGAGTTTTATATTTAAGTCGGCAAAAATACTATGTAATGCGAATCTTACCTTTGACTTTAGCGTTTAATTAACATTTTTAACACTAAAAACAATTACTCATCTAATGTTTAGAATACAATTAATAATTCAAAAAAAACGATTAATTTTACTGCAATGAAATGGCAACAGGCGCTTTTAGATTATAAAATGTATTTAAAGATAGAACGAGGTTTATCTCAAAATTCTATAGATAACTATGCGCTAGATGTTAATAAACTAATTGCTTTTTTAGAAGAGAAAAAAATACAAGAATCGCCGTTAACTATTTCTTCTGAAATCATTCAACAATTTGTTTATGAAGTTGCCAAACAAGTAAATGCAAGATCACAATCTAGAATAATCTCTGGACTACGAAGCTTTTTTAATTATCTCGTTTTTGAAGATTACATTAAAACCAATCCGTTAGAACTTATAGAATCTCCTAAAATAGGAAGAAAGCTACCAGATACATTATCTGAAAAAGATATAAATTCATTAATTGAGGCAATCGATTTAAGTACTCCTCAAGGCGAAAGAAATCGTGCCATATTAGAAACACTATATAGTTGCGGATTGCGAGTTAGTGAACTTGTTGGTTTAAAAATTTCAGATTTATTTTTTGATGAAGGTTTTATTAAAGTTACAGGAAAAGGAGATAAACAACGTTTTGTTCCCATTGTACCAGAAACCCAGAAAATAATTAATATTTACAAAAACCAAGTAAGAGTTCATACACCAGTAAAAGCAGCATTTCAAGATGTTTTATTTTTAAATAGACGAGGAAAACAGCTGACAAGAGCAATGATATTTACAATAATTAAACAATTAGCTGTGAAAATTGACTTAAATAAAAACATATCTCCGCATACATTTAGACATTCTTTTGCAACGCATTTACTAGAAAACGGGGCAGATCTAAGAGCAATACAACTCATGTTAGGTCATGAGAGTATTACAACTACAGAGATTTACATGCATGTAGATAAAAGTCATTTAAAAGATATTATGAATACGTATCACCCTAGAAATGAGAGTTTTTAATCGATAAAAATTTGTTATTAATCGATGTTTTATTATATTTGAATAGAATTATGTAAGTTGTAACTGACTTAAATAATTTTTAAAAAAATCCCTAAAACTTTTTTAAATACGATACATATGTATGCTATAAATCAGGGGTTTATTGAAAATAATGTTTTGCAAGATCGAAACGACACGAAGTGGAAGCTTGCACTAGAATACACAAAAATTGGTTTTTGGGAATTTGATTTAGATTCGAATAAGGTTTTCTTCTCTAATCAATCTAAAAAAATACTAGGTTTTGAAGATAGCGATACTTTTGGTTCCAATATAAATGATTGGAATGATAGAGTACATCCGGATGATAGAAAAAAATATTTTCAAGACTTTCAAGATCATCTTACTGGAATAAAATCAATGTATGAAAATGAGCATAGAATAAAATGCGCTGACGACAGTTATAAGTGGATTTTGGATAGAGGTAAAATAGTAGAATTTACCATGGATGGCAGAGCAAAACGAATTATTGGTACTCATACAGAAATAACCAATCAAAAAGTAGCTGAAAACCAAATAATTGAATCTTTAAATATAGCAACAGAGCAAAACAATAAATTAAAGAATTTTGCCCATATAGTCACGCATAATTTAAAACAACATGTTGGTAATTTTGAAAGTTTACTTGATTTTCATGAGGAAGCAGAAACGCTTGAAGAGAAAAAAGAGTTAATGCTACATTTAAAAACACTTTCTACTTCCCTTACCAAAACAATAAACAATTTAAACCAAGTAGTATCTGTACAAGCCAATAATAACAAAAAAACAGAGCGCATTTATGTTGCTCAAGAAATCAATAATGTTTTAAAATCTCTTGATTTTGTTATTAACGAAAGCCATACCACAGTAATTAATAATGTAAATGAAAAGTATTTTATTTATTACAACCTCTCTTATTTTGAAAGTGTAATTCAAAATCTACTTACAAACGCTATTAAATATAAACATAAAGACAGAAATCCTGTAATTAATATTGATTACACCTTAAAACAGCACGCGATTGACTTAATCATTTCTGATAATGGTAGAGGTGTCGATTTAAATAAGTTTGGTAAGGATATTTTTGGTCTATATAAAACGTTCCATCATAATGAAGATGCCGAAGGCGTTGGATTGTACCTTATTAAAAACCAAATAGAATCTTTTGGCGGAAAAATTTCTATAAAAAGTAAAGTAGATACAGGAACTACTTTTACTATTACAATAACAAATAGAAAGAAAATGTAATCTTCCCAAACCAAAAACAGATTAGCTTTTTTATTAAATTAATTGTTACAATCGTCTATATTTCTTACAACACAACAATAATTAAACGCTTTAACCTATAAACAAGCATTTCGTCGTGTTTCTTTTGTTTTTCGAATTAAATAAAGTAAGAATACATTACAGTTGCTTATTTTTGTACTCCCCTAAACTAATTAAAGACCTACAATGAATAACGCAAATAAGTTAAACCCTACCATTTCTGATAAAGAAAATGACCATTACCAATTAGATATTAAAGAACAGGTTTTGCGATTTGCTTTAGAGAATTCCAATATTGGAGCATGGGATTATAATGCAACAACCCAAAGTGTTTTCTATTCTAAAGAATCAAAACATATTTTAGGTTTTGAAGATCACGAAATAGGAACAACCGCCAAAGAATGGAACGATCGCGTTCATCCAGAAGACAAAGCTCTTTATTTTCAAGATTTTAACAATCATATTATTGGTATAAATCCAGACTATGTTAACGAACATCGAATAAAATGTAAAGACGGTTCTTACAAATGGATTCTAGATAGAGGTCGTATTATTGAGCGTGATATTTACGGGAAACCGACTCGAATTATTGGTACGCACACAGATATTAGTGAAGGGAAAGAACAAGAAGAAAAACTAGCAAAGAATCAAAACATTATAAAAGGTCAAAATAAAAGGCTTAGAAATTTTGCGCTAATAGTAACTCATAATCTAAAATCGCATACTGCTAATTTTGATAGTTTATTAAATTTTTATGAGGAAGCCGAGGATGAAAATGAGCAAAAGGAGATTATTAATCATCTTAAAACCGTAAATAATTCACTAACCAAAACTATTAGTAATTTAAATAAAATAGTTACAACAGACGCTTCTAAAAACAAAACCATACAAACTATTAACGTCAAAGAATATGTTGTTAATGCGGTGCGCTTTTTAAAAACAAAAACAAAAAAAACCGAAATTACTATTACTAACAATATAGACCCAAATTTATTTTTAGAATACAATCCTGCCTATTTTCAAAGTATCCTACAAAACTTACTTTCTAATACTATTAAGTATAAACACCCAGACAGAACACCAATTATAAATATTAAATCTATAATTACTCCTGAGGAAATCATTCTTACTATTACCGATAATGGTTTAGGTATTGATTTAGATAAATACGGAAATGATATTTTTGAATTATACCGAACGTTTCATAACAATGAAAACGCGGAAGGCGTAGGACTATATCTTACCAAGAGTCAGATTGAAGCTTTTGATGGCACAATAGAAGTAGAAAGCACCGTAAACGTTGGATCTACTTTTACTATAAAATATCCCAACAAAAAAGTCTAGCACGTAGCTAGACTTTTTTTATTACTGTAAAATAGTATTCTTTTTATTTAGCAATATTTACTGCTCTTGTTTCACGTATAACGGTAACCTTAACTTGTCCAGGATACGTCATATCTGTTTGTATTTTTTGCGAGATATTAAACGATAAGTCTGCCGCATTTTGATCTGATACTTTTTCGCTTTCTACAATTACTCGTAGTTCACGTCCAGCTTGAATAGCGTACGCTTTTTTCACACCTTGAAAACCAAAGGCAATATCCTCTAAATCTTTTAAACGTTGTATATAACTGTCTAATACTTGTCTTCTAGCACCTGGTCTTGCACCAGAAATAGCATCACATACCTGAATAATAGGAGAAAGTAAGGAAGTCATCTCTATTTCATCGTGATGTGCACCAATAGCATTACAAACGTCATCTTTTTCACCAAACTTTTCTGCCCATTGCATACCAAGAATAGCGTGCGGCGTTTCCATATCTGCTTCTGCATCTGGCACTTTACCAATATCATGTAATAACCCAGCACGTTTTGCCAGTTTAGGGTTTAAACCTAATTCCGCAGCCATTACTCCACAAAGTTTAGCTACTTCACGCGAATGTTGTAGTAAGTTTTGTCCGTAAGAAGAACGATATTTCATTCTACCTACCATTTTAATTAACTCCGGATGCAAGTTATGAATACCTAAATCGATAACGGTACGTTTACCAACCTCGATAATTTCTTGTTCTATTTGTTTTTGCGTTTTCTTTACTACTTCTTCAATTCTTGCAGGATGGATACGTCCATCAGTAACTAATTTATGTAAAGATAAACGAGCAACTTCACGTCTTACAGAATCAAAACAAGATAATATAATAGCTTCTGGAGTATCATCTACAATGATCTCTACTCCTGTAGCCGCTTCAATAGCACGAATATTTCTTCCTTCTCTACCAATGATACGTCCTTTTACATCATCTGATTCTATATTAAATACAGATACACAGTTATCTACCGCTTCTTCTGTACCAATACGTTGTATGGTATTAATAATAACTTTCTTAGCTTCTTGCTGTGCGGTCATTTTAGCTTCTTCCAATGTGCTCTGAATATAAGCCATTGCATCATTTTTAGCTTCCCCTTTTAAAGATTCTACTAACTGCTCTTTTGCTTCTTCTGCAGAAAGACTAGAAATTACTTCTAATTGTTGTATTTGGCTTTTATGCAGCCTATCTACTTCTTCTTGCTTTTTTTCAATAATATCGAGCCTATGGTTATAGTCTTTTATTTTAGCTTCTGCTTCTGTATTAGATTTTTTACTTTTGGAAAGCTCACTAGATATTTGAGATTCTTTATCACGAATACGTTTCTCTGTTTCCGCCATTTTCTTATCGCGAGATAAGATTACTTTTTCGTGTTCTGATTTTAATTCAATAAACTTTTCTTTGGCTTGAAGAATTTTATCTTTCTTTATAGATTCTCCTTCACTATTTGCTTCTTTTAGAATAGAAGCTGCAGATTTTTTAGCGCCTTTAATTAATTTTGATGCATTACTTTTTTCTAATGCTTTAGCTATAATGTATCCTATAATTACACCTATTACAATGCCTATTATTGCTAATACAATTGGGTTTTCCATGTTTAGTTAATTAGTATTTATTATATAAAAAAGCCTACATCAATTTATGGTTTTGTATAAACTCCTTAAAAACAAGTTTAGGGCTAACAAGCTGATCAAGTATCTACTCGAGGTAGCTCGCTTTTACAACTTCAACTCACCCTTTTTAAAGAATTAACGTTGAGTTTATCAAAAAAAATAATCAATGCAGGCAGTAACCTTTATTTTATTTAAAAGAACGAATTATAAATTTAAATGTTCCTGTAGTAAGTTGTTTAAAGCGTTAAGCTTCTCTTCTACATGCTCGTTAACATTCTCTTTATCTATAGTTTTTTGTTCTGTTTGTGATGCCAATTGTAATGCGCACATGGCTAATACATCTTGCTTATCTCTAACAGAATAACTTTGCTCAAATTGGGTAATCATAGCTTCAATGTTCTTGGCTGCTTTACGTAAACCTTCTTCCTGACTAGGACTGATGGTTAAAGGATATACTCTATTAGCTATAGATAGCTTTATTTTAAGCTGTTCTGCCATTTAACTATGTTTCATTACTCAGAAAGCTGTGCGATACAATGATCTATCTCCCTAATTAATGTATTTATTTTAAGCTTAGTTTCTCTTTTATTATTATCACTGCCAAGCAAAGAATTCGCCATTTTGAGTGCTTCATATTTTTCTTGCCAAACAACAATGTGTTGTTTTTCTTGTAGAAGCTCTTGATTAGATGCCTGTAAATCTTGCTCTAGTTTTATATTAGCTTGTTTTAAAACGTCTTGTTTATGCAACACTTTGCTAATTTTATTTTCTAAAGCATCTACAATATCTTCAATATGACTCATTTACAAATTCAATACTTATCTCACAAAGTTAACATACCTGAAGCTAATTAGCAATTGTTTTTTATAATTAAATTAAAAAATATTGAAAGACACTAAATATCAATACAATGGCGTACTATTTGCTATAATCCTTGCTTACAAAATTCATTTTCTATATATTTATAGAAAATTTTCTATAAATGTTTTAATGAATATATTATAACTTTTTGGTTATGCTCATTTCAATTTAATACTTTCGCAATACAATATATTTTATGAGAATTCTATTTATTTTATTTCTGCTTTTCCCCTCTTTCTGTAATGCACAAAGCGTGTACCCTACTGATTATTTTAGATCCCCTTTAGACATTACTTTGGTTGCCGCCGGTACTTTTGGCGAGCTAAGATCCAACCATTTTCATTCCGGAATGGATTTAAAAACGCAACAGCGGGAAGGTTTAAAAGTATACGGTACCGCAAATGGCTACATTAGTAGAATTAAGGTTTCTCATTTTGGCTATGGAAAAGCCCTATATGTTACGCATCCTAATGGATATACTACCGTTTATGGTCATTTACAAAGCTTTTCCAAAGAAATTGAAGCCTATGTAAAAAAACGTCAATACGAAGAGGAATCCTTCGAAATTCAGCTATTTCCAAACTCGGAAGAACTCCTAGTAGAAAAAGGAGAAATCATTGCTTATTCCGGAAACACTGGCGGCTCTGGCGGACCTCATTTACATTACGAAATTAGAGACAACGAAGAAAGACCTATAAACCCGTTACTTTTCGGATTAGATATAAAAGACAGTACAAAGCCAATTATTACAGAAGTATATGCCTATCCAATTGGTCAAGATGCACATGTAAACAAGTCTAAAATAAAACAAAAGCTTCGATTAATAGATAATAAAGATGGTACCTATGCTGTTGAAAATTTAGAAGCTTTTGGTAAAATAGGTTTTGCTATTGCAACTATAGATAGACAGGATTTGGCAGCCAATAAAAACGGCGTCTATAATATTCAAACCAGATATAATGGCGATCTATGCTTTGAGTTAGATTTTAAGCGCTTTTCGTTTAGCGAAACAAAACACCTTAATCGATTAATAGATTATGATCTATATAAAACGAAGAAACAAAGGGTTCAAAAGCTTTTTATAGAAGAAAATAATCCGTTAAGCATGTACAATAATGCTTCCAATGATGGCTATATTGAAGTAGAAGATAGTACTTCTTCTGTGTACAAAGTGCGTGTTTCCGATATTAAAAACAATGAGGTTTGGCTTCAAATTAATATTAAAGGTTTAAAATCGGAGGATGTTTTACCCTTGGAAGACCCTACTACTCCATTTTATATATTAGCTAGTCAAGAAGAATCTTTAAACGATGGTCGCGTTAAAGTAAATATTGGAAGTAATACTTTTTATGATAACTTTTTTATCGACTTTAAGGTTACCAAAGATACATTGACACTACATGAAGATATCATTCCTGCAAAAAGGAATTTTGATATTAGTTATGATTTAAGTGGTTATAAAACCGAAGATGCCAGTAAAGTTTACATTGCAAGATTGGTTGGCTGGAATGATTATCCGTTATACTCCCGAACAAAAAGGAAAGGAAATATTTTAACTACTAGCACAAAAACATTGGGTAAATATGCGTTGGCTACAGATACCATTGCTCCAACTATTACACCAAAGAACTTTTCTAAAGGAAAATGGCTAAGCAAGTACCGATTCCTTAAAATTAAAATTGAAGATAAAGGTTCTGGAATATCTAATTACAGAGCTACTTTAAACGGGAAATGGATTTTAACCGAGTACGATTATAAAACAAAAACATTAACTTACGACTTTAATGATGCCGTTTCCACGGAAACAAAAAATAATTTAAAGCTAATTGTTACAGATAATGTTGGAAATAATTCTACATTTGAAACTATGTTTTACCGAAAATAAAAACGAACTATCTTGAATACTAAATTTCAATTCCTATCTTCTTTATTTATTCTTCTACCTTTTTTTATGTTTGCCCAAACAGGAACATTAAGAGGTGTCATTCTAGATGAATTTAACAAACCAGTAGACAACGTAAACATTCAAGTAGACGATACTGGAACCACAACAAATGCTAATGGCTTTTTTATTCTAAAAATACCTGCTAATCAAGATGTAACCGTAACCTTTACGCATATATCTTTAAAAAAGACAGTTGCCACTTTTAACTTAAAAAATGGGGAAGAAATAGAGTTCAATCCAGTAATGCAAACCAATATAGAGCAAATTGCGACGGTTGTTATTTCGGGAAGAAAAAGAAAAGACGTTCAAGGTGTTATTACACTAAAACCTGCAACCATTAGAAGAATTCCGGGTGCAAATGCAGGAGTAGAAAACTTATTAAAAACACTTCCTGGTGTAAATAGTAATAACGAATTAAGTACACAATACTCCGTTCGTGGTGGTAATTATGACGAAAATCTGGTATATGTAAATGGTATTGAAGTATACAGACCGTTTTTAATTCGTTCCGGACAACAAGAAGGTTTAAGTTTTGTAAATACAGATTTAGTGCAGAATGTAGATTTTTCTGCTGGAGGATTTCAAGCTAAATATGGAGATAAGCTTTCTTCCGTTTTAGATATTACTTATAGAAAACCTTCAGAATTTGGTATCGCAGCAGATTTAAGCTTACTTGGTGGAAGCATTGCTATAGAAGCCGTAAGTAATGACAATAAATTAACAGGAATTGTTGGTGTACGTTACAGAGATAATAGTTTATTGGTAAACGCAAAAGAAACAGAAACCAATTACGATCCTAAATTTTTAGACGTGCAATCTTATGTCACTTATAATTTTACAGATAAATTTAGCTTGAGCTTTTTAGGAAACGCCTCTATAAACAAATATAATTACGAACCACAAACAAGACAAACCAATTTTGGAACGTTAACAGATCCTATTGCTTTACTTGTTTTTTATGAAGGGCAAGAAAAAGATGCATACCAAACACTTTTTGGTGCATTACAAGGAACCTACAAAGTAAATGACGATTTAAACTTAAGTTTAGTAGCTTCTACATATCACACTACGGAAGAAGAGTATTTTGATATTTTAGCACAATACCGACTTGGGGAAGTAAATACCAATATTGGGGATGAAGATTTAGGAGAAGTAGAATTTAGTGAAGGTATTGGCGGACAATTAAATCATGGTAGAAATGATTTAGATGCGCTTATTACAACGATTGAACATAAAGGAGATTACGAAATTAACGACAACAATTTCGAATGGTCTATAAAATATACCAACGAAGATATTAGAGATCGATTAGTAGAATGGGAAGTTGTAGATTCGGCTGGATTTACTGTTAATCCGCCAAGTCTAGATGATTTTAATAACCAACCGTATCAACCAAATGAAGGACCTATCACGGCCTACCAAAACGTTAGAGCCAATAACAATACCTCTATAGATAGAATTCAAGCGTATTTGCAATGGAGCAGACGTTTTACCGTTGGTGAAAGTGAACTTTGGGTAAATGCTGGCGCAAGAATGCACAATTGGAATGTAGAAGGAGATGGTATTGCAAGTTCTTCACAAACTGTTTTTAGTCCGAGAGCACAAGTCGCAATAAAACCGAATTGGAAAAAAGACATGCTGTTTAGATTTGGAACCGGTTTTTACTACCAACCGCCTTTTTATAGAGAATTACGCGATCAAAACGGAGAAGTACAACCCAATGTAAAAGCGCAACAATCCATTCATTTTGTCTTAGGAAATGATTACAGTTTTAAAATGTGGGACAGACCTTTTAAATTAACAAGTGAAGCGTATTACAAAAAGATAAACGATGTTAATCCGTATACCGTAGAAAATGTAAGAATACGGTATGCTGCCGATAACAATGCGGAAGCCTATGCCTACGGTTTAGACTTACGATTAAATGGTGAGTTTGTTCCTGGAACAGAATCTTGGTTTAGTTTTGGTTATTTAAAAACAGAAGAAAATATTGATGGTCGTGGCTATATTGCAAGACCAACAGACCAACGTTTAAAATTTGCAGCATTGTTTCAAGATTACGTACCAACAATGCCAAACTTAAAAATGTATTTAAACTTAGTGTATAACACAGGACTTCCTGGTGGTTCACCAAGTTATGCAGATCCTTATGTATATCAAAACCGTTTACCAGATTATAAACGTGCAGATTTAGGGGTGCAATATGTACTTGTAGACGACAAAAAACAGTTTGAATCTGGCTGGAAAAAACCATTTAAAGAACTTGCTTTAGGTATTGAAATATTTAATATTTTCGATGTACAAAACTCTATTACAAACACTTGGGTTAGAGATGTGTACAGCAAACGACAATATGCAATACCAAACTACTTGACACCAAGAGTTTTTAATGTGAGACTAAATATGAAGTTTTAAAAAATTTAACATATTTTTTTAATACCGAATTAAAAACAGTAGTAATTTTGCCTTCATGAAACAAATGTTTAGAAATTTAACGGCTTTATGCCTGCTGCTTGCTTATAGTTTAAGCATCAGCATTTCTATACAAAATCTTGTCATAGATGTTGTTTCAGATAGTAGTCAACATCAGGATGTTTCCCATAATCATTCGGACGCTAAAACACCTGAGCTTTCTGTATTTCCAGATTTAGAACCACTCGTAGATATTGCTAGTTCCAATACTTTCAATTTTGAATCTGAAAAGCTAAAAGCACAATTTCCACTTTTTAAGTATGTGGAAAACTACACCGTAACGAAAGACAAACAATACGTATATCGTAGTGTAAACATCCATCCTGGATTAGATTTGGAAGCACTACTCTACCCTTTCCATACATTTTCATAAAACCTATTTTTTTATTTATTCGAACAACTAATTTTCTAAAAAGGAATTAGCTGTCACCTTATTTATCCTTGGTTTTCAGCCAAGAATTTCCACTTATAATCAAATAAAAAAATAAATTTATGGAATCCATTAGCACCATTATCGGAATTGTAATTGTTCTTATTATAACTATACCAATTGTATTCATACAAAGATCACAAACGAGTAAAAAGAAAAAATCTAAAAAAGGCTTTATAGACGAAGCACAAAAAAACAATTTAAATGTAACAGAACCTGACTTTTGGGGATCCTACTATGCTATTGCATTAGATGAAACACAAAACAAATTAATCTATTCTAAAATAGTTAATGAAGAACATAACACTATTATTATAGATGTAGAAGAAATAGCTTCTTGTGAAATCGTTAGAACCAATAGAACCTTTAAAAGCAATAAAGTTTTTAAAACGGAAACCGATAAAATCGATTTGGTTATTGGTTATAAAAATTCGAATAAAGCAAAAGAAGTATTAGAGTTTTACAATGTAGATGTAAACATTGAAATGACGAATGAAGTTCCGCTTCTAGAAAAATGGGAAACTAAAATTAAAAGCAGACTACATAAAAAAGAACAAGCTGCTTAAGTGTTGATTAATTGAAATAAAAAACCTTCAGGAAAATAATTTCTGAAGGTTTTTTTATGTTTTATAATTTGATAAATCTGCAATAAAACTTGGATGGTTTGACACTAAAGGCGAAGCACTTTTTATCTAAAAAAAAATAGTAATTAGGCTTACAAATATATTTATACAAACTCCTTTAAAACACCAATAGCATAATCAATCTCTTCTTTCGTATTGTATTTACAAAAAGAAAATCGAATAGATGGCTTTTGTATATCTTCTTCCTCTAAGATTTGCGCTAAAACATGAGATCCTTTTCCACTTCCACTTTGACAAGCAGAACCTTTAGAACAAGCAATTCCTTTTAAATCCATTTGAAATTGCAAGGTCAATGCTTTTTCAGCACTCATTGGCAAACATACATTTATTAAAGTATAGGTGCTTTTTACTTGATCTTCACAATTACCATTATATTTTACTCCTGGAATAGCCTTTTTAAGTACCACTTTAAAATAGTCTTTTAAATCTTGTATATAAGCACGCTCTTCCTCTAGGTTTTGATATGCTAGTTTAAAAGCGGTTTCTAAACCTTTAATAGCATGCACAGGTTCTGTTCCTGCTCTATAACCACGTTCTTGAGATCCTCCAAAAATAAGTGGCTTAAAATTGCTGTTTTTACGTATATAAGCAAAGCCAATTCCTTTTGGCCCGTGAAATTTATGTGCAGCAGCAGTCATAAAATCAATAGGAGTTTCTTGTACATTCCATTCAAAATGACCAATAGATTGTACCGTATCACTATGAAAAAGGGCATTATTGGTTTGGCATAATGCAGCAACCTTATCTATATCTAGAATATTACCAATCTCATTATTAACATGCATTAAACTTACCAATTTACGCTCATCATTAGCAGATAGTAATCTTTCCAAATCTTCGTAATCTGGCGTTCCACATTGTTGTAATTTCACATACTCTATGGTTACATTATATTCATTTCTTAATTCTTCAACAGTATGCAAAACGGCATGATGTTCTATTGGAGAAGTAATAATAGTGGTTACATTACCATCTCTAACCGCGCAACGCAGAATCATGTTATCTGCTTCTGTACCTCCAGAAGTAAAAATAATTTCTTGAGGTAATGCATGCAATTGCTTCGCAATGGTTTTTCTTGCTGTTTCTATAATAGCTTTTGAAGAACGCCCAAATGCGTGTGTTGATGATGGATTACCATAGTGCGTAGCAAGAACATCTTGCATATCTTTTATTACTTCATCTCGAACTTGAGTTGTTGCAGCACTATCAAAATAAACGGTTTTCATAAATAAGAATGGTTTGTTAGAAGCAACAAAAATAGAGGAATTAAAATTATTAACAAGAAGCATCGTTATAAGTTTAACAATTCTATTATTTTTGTTCAAAAATTACATTGCTATGAAAAAGTTACTTTTTGTTTTTTTATCTCTTTTTATATTTATTTCTTGTGACGATGGAGATATAATTACGGAAGAATTAGATTTTGAAGATACTTTTTCCGCTTGCGGCGAATTGGTGTTTTATAAAATAAAAGAAGACCCAGCAGAATCGCTTTCTTTACAAATTACTTCTACAGCATTAACCTTAGCAGATTTACTAGAAATAGAAACCGACGGTACTTTAACCTATAATGAAGAAGAATTCACCATTAACGGAACCACTAACCTATTTAATTATAGAAGATACAACACCACACCAACAGATTTCTTTTGTAACGATGTACCTTCTTCTTCAATCCTTATTACCAATGATGAAGAAAGCACCACAGGAACGGCAACTATATATGTTTCACTTGTTGAAGATGACAACGATGGTATTCCTGCAGAAATGGAAGATATTAATTTGAATGGCGATTTAACAGACGATGATAGTGATGGAGACGGTATCCCAAATTATTTAGATGAAGATGATGATGGCGACAACGTACTTACCCGCTTAGAAATTGATACGACCGATGCGGATGGAGATGAAGATCCTATAACGAACCCTTTAGATACAGATGGCGACGGAATACCAAATTATTTGGATACAGATGATGACAATGATGGTGTAGAAACTATAGATGAAGAAAACGATTCGCAAGACGAAGATCCTTCCAACGATTTTACAGGTACGAATCCTTTAATTACAGTTGCGGATTATTTAAATGATGAAGTCGCTAATACCGTTCCAGCAACCGCATATAAAGATCACGATATAGAACAAGTTTTTAAAATCACCATAGAACTAAGAAGCATAGAACTTCCTTCGATTACCTATGACTTTTTAGATTTTGGAACTCTGGAAGACAGCAGTTTAACCACAGAAAGAACGGTAGAAGATATACCTTTCCCTTAAGAATTACTATTTTGGTAGATGTAAACTTCTGTAGCTCCTAATCCATATTTTTGGTAATTAGCTTCATAATATTTCACATTATATCTACCAAAAAGATACGCCAATTCCATTTTTAAAACGCCTTCTCCTACGCCATGAATAAACACCATTTTTTGCATGCGTTTATGTATGGCAAATTCTAACTGCCTTTTTGCAGTATCTAACTGCAAGTTTAACATGTCGTGGTTTGACATTCCTCTAGAAGAATTTGTTAAATGATGTATATGTAAGTCTACTTCAAAAGTAGGTTCGTAGCGCTCTTTAGGCTTTTTGGTTACTTGTTTTCTTTTCTTTGATTCCTTTTCGGAAACTACATTTTGAAAAGAATTATTCTTAAAAACATTTTGATTTAAAGCATTCGATTTTTCTTGCTTTATCAGTTCCTTACTAGTAAAGTCTAATTCAAAACCATCTTCGGTTAAAATGGTAATCGTATCCTTTGAAATTTTAGCTATTTCACCAGATAAATCGTCATCTAAAACAAACACAAAATCACCAATTTTAAAACTCATCTTTTTCTTCTTCCTCTTTTTTATTCGGTATAGTACTATAAACTCTATACAAACCAAACATTAATAATACAATTCCTAAAACTAAAACCAATGTATTTTGTTGCGCTTCCGCTTGCGCATAAATCGCTACAAAACAACCAATTAAAATCAATATATAACTTAAATATTTAGATAAAAACATATAATAAACGATGCATTAATACTTTTGGTCGAAAATAACCAATATAAATCACATCTCTAATAATTTTTAACTAGATTTAGTAGAAGAACCCTAAAAAACGACTGTATTATGAAAAAGATTACTAAATCTGTACAGTTCCAAATCTTAATTTTTTGCCTACTATTTACCTTTACAATTACTGCCCAAGTTGGTATTGGTACCACTACGCCTTCAGAGTCTTTGGACGTAGTAGGAAATGTAAAGTTCTCTCGTGCTTTAATGCCAAACAATTTAGCTGGAATTTCAAAACAAATATTATTATCGGAAGGTGCAGGAAATTCTCCTACCTGGGGCTTAAGACTATTAAATACAACTCAAACAACAAAAATGGGTAAATACTATAGCGGACTCTTTAATATTCCTGCAGGTTATTCCACTTTAACGTTGCTTGATTCTGATTGTACAACTACTAGCACATGTACAGTAACTTGGGGAGGAAACCTTTCTCCTTTACCTGATTATGGTGATTTAGTAACAACGATTGAGGCTCGAAATGGCCAATTTATTTTCCATTTTGCAAATTATACAGGATACAATTTAAATAATCATCAATTTATATACTATGCATTTTACTAAAATCATAAAAGTTCTAATTGGTACTTTATTCCTTTTTTCTGTGAATATTACATTTTCACAGGTTAAAACTATTCCTAATTTTGCAGCTGAACGTCAAAATAGTGAAATAAAGAATGTTGTAGCTACTGCTGAAAAAGCAGAAACTTCCTTTAAGTCTAATATAAAGATACCAAAAATAATTCCTCTTTTAAAAACAATAAGAAACCGCGGAACAGTGTTTTATATAAATGTCGAACCTACTGCTGTTATAGTGAACAAAAAAAGACTTTCAAAAGACAAGGTTATTCTAACTCCTATAACTAGATCTGATAAACTTGTTCTAACAACAGCAACTGCGACTAAAAGCAATTAGACGTCGCATTAGATGATAACACTTTTATTATTCCATTTAAAAAGTAAATAATACCCTCATGAAATATTTATACACCTTACTTCTATCTACTATTTGCAGTATAACCTTTGCACAATCTGATTTATACGTGAGTAACGGAAGTTATGTATATGTAGATGGAACCGCTTTTGCTAGCGGACCAAATGTGGCACCTCTTTATGTAACAGATGATGTTAATTTAAACACAAACGGCCACATCTATCTTCGTAATGATGCACAGTTATTACAAAGTAATGCAACTACAACAAGTACAAATACTGGAAATGGACAACTTAGTGTGCAGCAGACTGGTAATTCTAATACGTATATGTATAATTATTGGGCTTCTCCTGTAGGTCAAAATTTAGCCGCTACTGGAAACTCCAGTTTTATGCCTAGTAATAGTTTTTATCTTGAAACTGGGCCTCTTCCTACAAATACAACTCCTTACGGCTTTGTTACAGGTTATGATGGTACTGCCACACAAATTTCTAGTTATTGGTTATATACTTTTATCGGCTTAAGTTCAACAGCTCCAATTGATGCTTATGGTGATTGGCGTGGTTTAGGTGTAACCGGTCCTTTACCTGCAGGTGGAGATGAAAACGGCACTTTGCTTTCTGGTTATGGTTTTTCTATGAAAGGAAACCCGAGCGGCGCTCAAAAATATGATTTTAGAGGAAAACCAAACAATGGAGATATAGCAGTTACATTAAACCCAAATAGAGAAACTCTAGTTGGTAATCCATATCCTTCTGCTTTAGATGCCTATTATTTTTTACATAACCCTCAAAATATAACGAACACAACTGGAGCAATAAAATATTGGGAACAACAACCGGGAGCAACATCTCATGTTTTATCTAATTATGTTGGTGGATATGGTATATACACCATTGCAACGGTAAATGATAATGGTACTCCTGCAGACCTTACAGATGATACAATTACGGACTCTTTTGTTCCTGCTGCTTTTAGAATGTATTTATTAGATGGTACCGTAGCTGGTACTCCTCCTATAACGAACGCAGCTCCAAAAACAGGAAGGAGATATATTCCTGTTGGACAAGGATTCATGATGGAAGGTACTGCTAGTGCAACTAGCGTAATTTTCTCAAATTCTCAAAGAGTTTTCTACAAACAATCTGGGGCTAATAGTGAGTTTTTTAGAACCGTAGACACTTCTTCCAATACACGAACAGATACAGAATACAATACGGATGGCTATAACATAGTTCCAGAAGATTTTAAACGTTTCAGAATTAATGTAGGTTTTGACAATAATGGAAATGATTCGTACACAAGACAATTATTAATGAATTTTCACCATACAGCAACAGATGGTTTTGACTATGGTTTAGAAGCTCAAATTTCAGAACAAACAAGTTCGGATGCAAATTGGATTCTTGATGAAACTCCGTATGCTATACAAGCATTTAATTATGACGAAACATTAAAAATTCCATTACTAGTAAACATAAATAATCCCCAATTGGTACGATTTGGTATTTATGATGTTCAAAATTTCGCTACAAGTCAGCCTATATATATTCACGATAAAACACGTGATCTATATATTAATTTACAAGAGCAAGCTTATGAAATTACTTTAGAGCAAGGTAATTATACCGATCGATTTGAAATAACATTTCAATCCAATGCTTTAAGTTCAGAAGCATTTAACGACAAAGATTTCTTAGTAATGCAAAATAATAACACAGCACAACTAACGATTTTAAACCCTAACCAATTAGAGGTGACAACGGTTTCTTTGTTGGATGTTTCCGGAAAAAGAATATTTAACGAAAATAATTTATCTGTTAAAGATAGATATACATTCTCTACTAAAAACTTAAGTGAAGGTATTTATATCACTAAAGTAACTTTTGCTAATCAAAGCACAATGAGTAAAAAAGTAATCGTTTCACAGAAAAAATAAACGAAACTTCTATATATTTGAAAAAGCCAATGGTTCACCATTGGCTTTTTTATACATTTGTAATTCAAAAAAATGATTCTTATGTCTTCCTTTGAAGATTACATGCTTCCGTGTTTAAACAAAAAACTACTTGGTATAGAATGCCCAGGTTGTGGTATGCAGCGTTCCGTTTCTTTAATATTTCAAGGAGATTTAACAGCAGCTTTTAATATGTATCCTGCAATTTTTACATTAATTCTGCTTTTTGGCTTTGTACTAATTAATCATTTTAAGAATTTTAAATTCGCAAATAAAATCATCATTTCTCTTGCCATTATTAATATTGTGATCATAATGGGAAGCTATATTTTAAAATTTGTATAACTAATCAAAAAAACAATGGAACAACAAAAATTACCAAATGCAACAATCGCTTTAGTCTTAGGAATTATCTCTTTTATAGCATGCTGCTGTAGTATGGGAATTGGAGGACTTCTTTTTTCTGGAATTGCTTTATTCCTATTAAAGAAAGATGATGCTTTATATATGGAGAATCCAGAACTTTACTCTAATTATAGCCAAGTAAAAACAGCTAAAATAATTGCCCATATTGGACTTGCATTGGCTGTACTCTCTTTATTGTATTCTGTATATCAAATTTACAGTATTGGTGGTTGGGATGCTTATATGGAAAACGTTCAACAAGTAATGGAAGAATGGCAACAACAAAACCAATAAAATCCAATAGTTAAGTCTCCCTAAAAAAAGTGGATAGATTTTATAAAAAAAAAGCGACCAATGGTCGCTTTTTTTTATACTTATTTTTACAAAAAACTTATACTTCAAATTGCTTAAGCGTTTTTGTAATAATTGAAACACAATCTAATAATTGCTCTTTAGTCATTACTAAAGGCGGTGCAAATCTAATAATGTTTCCATGTGTTGGTTTCGCTAATAAACCATTATCACGTAAAGCCATACAAATGTTCCAAGCAGTTTCGCTTTCTTCATCATCATTAATTAAAATAGCATTTAATAAACCTTTACCTCTTACGCCATTAACAATATTAGAGGTTTCAATAAATTTAGAAATTTCTGCTCTAAATAATTCCCCTAAAACTTGTGCATTTTCCGCAAGTTTTTCGTCTTTAATTACTTGTAATGCTGCCATACCAACTGCTGCTGCAACTGGGTTTCCACCAAATGTACTTCCATGATTTCCTGGTTTAATAACATTCATAATGTTATCATTTGCTAAAACAGCAGAAACAGGATATGCGCCACCACTTAATGCTTTACCAAGAATTAATATATCTGCTTTAATGTTTTCATGATCAATTGCTAACATTTTACCAGTTCTTGCAATTCCAGTTTGTACTTCGTCTGCAATAAATAAAACATTATGCTTTTCACATAAAGCTTTGGCTTTAGTTAAATACCCTTCCGTTGGTACATATACACCAGCTTCCCCTTGAATTGGTTCTACTAAAAATCCTGCAACATTGGAATTACTAGAAAGTACTTCTTCTAATGCTTTAAGATTATCATATTCAATTTTAATAAATCCTTTGGTATAAGGCCCAAAGTTTTTTCTAGCTACAGGATCGTTAGAAAACGAAATAATAGTAGTTGTTCTTCCGTGAAAGTTGTTTTCGCAAACTACAATTTCGGCTTCATTTTCATCAATACCTTTTACTTCATACGCCCATTTTCTACATAGTTTTAAAGCCGTTTCTACTGCCTCTGCACCTGTATTCATAGGTAACAATTTATCGTAGCCAAAGGTTTCGGTAGCGTATTTCTCAAATGTTCCTAACATATCGTTATAAAACGCGCGAGAAGTTAATGTAAGTGTTTGTGCTTGGTTTACCATAGCACAAACAATTTTCGGATGACAATGTCCTTGGTTTACTGCAGAATAAGCAGAAAGGAAATCGTAATATTTTTTTCCTTCTACATCCCAAACATACACACCTTCTCCTCTACTCAGTACTACTGGAAGTGGATGGTAATTGTGTGCACCATACTTGTTTTCTAAATCCATCGCTTCTTGCGATGTTAATTGGTCTAAAACAGCCATTTTAAATAATTTTATTAGTGAATAAAAAAGCCATTCCTTATCTACCTTTATCCTTTCGAAGTGTCGAAAATTCAGCGTGGGAAAGAAATCATCCCTAAAGACCTGCAAATTACTAAATATTAATGTCGAATTATAAATCTTCTGAAGATAATTTTCCAGATAATGAAGATACTTGTAGTTCTAATCGTTTAAGTTCTCTTAGCAATGCGTTCTTATCCATTTGCATCCAAGCAAAAATTTTAAGCATACTTACACCAAGCATAAACACAATACTTCCTAATCCCCATTTTAGTAAATCTTTAGTGGCTTCGGCTTGAAAGAACTGTAAGACACAGTAAATAAATAAACCAAAAAATACTACGGTCATAAAATTCATCATAATTAGCAACCATTTATTTTTTCCTTGGAATAAACCAAAAATCATTCCCAATACACTTTGTTCTTCTAACGTGTCATAGAATTTTGCTTCTTCTTGCGTTAGCGTGTCTTTAATTAATTTGTCTATATCTTCCATTCTAAAATTTATTTTATTATTTCCACGAAAGTGAGAAACTGTTTATTATTATCTCTTTAATTATTTTATTTTTCGCTTTGCGACCTTTTCTCCACAGAAAAGAACGATCCCTAATGATTGTATTTGAGTAAGCACTGCTTTCTGCTACTAAATACTATTTACTTATTTATTTGCAATCGTAATTTCTCTCTAGCGTAAAACAGTCTAGATTTAGTTGTTCCTGGAGATATATCTAGCGCTTCACTAATTTCTTTTAATGTATATTCTTCCAAATAAAACAACTTAATAACTAGCTGTTGTTGCTCTGGTAAATCTTGAATTGCTCGCAAAAGCTTCTTTTTTAAACTTGTACTATCAGAAACATCTTCTGCTATAATATCCCGATCCTTTGCATACTCTTCGTTTTTAAATCGCTCATTATTCTTTCTTCTTAACACATCTAAAGACTTAGAATACACAATCCGTAAAGCCCAACTACCAAAAGAACTAGCATCTCTTAAAGTTTCTATTTTAGCAATAATGGTTTGCCAAGAATCTTGAGCAATATCTTTTGCTATATCGGCATCTTTAACCAACCAAAATGCCTTTTCACAAAATATAAGATGCCATCTTTTTACGAGTATAGTCAGGGCTTCCTTCTTTCCAGATTGAAAAGCTTCCACTAATTGTGCATCTCTATGTTTGTCTATTTTCAACTAGGCTTCTTTGGTTTGCAATGGTTTTCTCTTAAACGTATTTCTTAAAAAACGTACCCAAAAGTTATACTTCGGAATTTTCTTTCCTTCCATAAAACGATTCTCTAAATTATCGAAAGCTTCTTTCAGTAAAGCATCATGCAACCATCTTATAACAAAAAGCCATAAAACGGAAGCTTTTAAAGATGCTGTACGCATTGTAATTTCATGACTAATTTCTGTTTCCTTTTCTGAAACTGCTTTGAGAAATAAAGAATGTGTTCCTATAAAATTATCTGGTTTTGTAAATTGAAAAGTGATACTTTCTCCTTCCTTTAAAGCAATTATGGTATATCTAATAAAACCATGTCCGCCTTTGCTTCCTACTTCTACTCCATTTTTAAAACGCATTGCAGGCCAATTTACAACAGGCCAAATCTGATCTTCATCGGTCCCTAATGTATCCAATAGAAGGGCTACTTTTTCTACGGATTCCTGTACTTTTCGTTTATGAATATTTATTACTCGCATATTATAAAGACGTAAAAAAAGGTAAAAGGTTCAATGTACTCCCATAAAATACCCAATCTTTTAAAAGAAACCCGAAATCTTTTAAAGATAACCCAAATTACATACATTTTAGGTACTGCTATTATTGTACTATTTTCAAACTCTTTTGATATTAGTATAGGCATGGACGCATTAATCATTACCTTATTTTTTAGCCTTCGTGGTCGTGAAGTTTTTAGAAATAAATTTAGATAAATAGACTCAGAAATAATCAAATCAACATAAATTGAAAAAAGCACCGCAATCGAGGTGCTTTTTTTATAATTTTGCATTCTAAAATAGAATAGATGCCAAAAAGAGAAAGAAACAAATTTGTTAAGCGAGGACAAATTATAGAAATAAAGATTGAAGATTATGCCTTTGGCGGAAAAGGAATTGGGCGTATCCGAAATGAACATGGAGAATTCGTAGTATTTGTACCCAATACATTACCTGG
Organism: Lacinutrix sp. MEBiC02595; assembly: GCF_053601555.1. NCBI lineage: Bacteria > Pseudomonadati > Bacteroidota > Flavobacteriia > Flavobacteriales > Flavobacteriaceae > Lacinutrix > Lacinutrix sp. MEBiC02595. The sequence goes on from NZ_JBSHNU010000246.1 coordinate 207,767, forward strand.
TCAACTAGTAAAAGCACAGGTAAAAAAATCAAGTAAAAAGTACGCGGAATGTAAATTATTTGAGGTTTTAGAACCTTCTAGTGATGAAATGGAGATGCCTTTTCAAGAAATTGCAGGTGCTCCATACATTAAACTTCCTGTTGAAAAACAACACAAATACAAAAAAGATAGTACGCTTCAATTATTTAAACGCATTGGTAAAGTTGAAAATATTGAAGATCTATTTGATGAATTTATTACTTCACCTAACGATTTCCATTATAGAAATAAGATGGAATATAGCTTCTCTGCTATAGGATACGATAGAGAAGAAAAAACCGATGTGGATGAATTTACATTAGGTTTTAAGAAACGAGGAACTTGGTGGTGTGGTGAAAACTTAGATAAAGATAGCGGATTGTTCGATAAAGAATTTGAAGACCATCTTATCCAAATTAAAGCCTATTGTGAAGCCACTGGATTAGCACCTTGGCATGGTCCAAAAAGAGAAGGATTCTTCCGTTTCTTGGTGGTACGTAAATCCTACAAAACCAATGAGCTTTTATTCAATTTAGTAACTACTTCTTACGATTTACCAAAATTTGACTTAACAAAATTCTCGAACTTTTTAGTGGAATTATTTGGAAACAGAGTCGCTGGGCTTTTACATACAATTAATGATGAAACCGGAGATAGAACGCTTGCAACTACAGGAAGTATCGATTTAGTTTACGGAAAAGATAAAATTATTGAAGAACTTTTAGGTTTAAACTTTGAAATTAGCATGAAAAGCTTTTTTCAAACCAATCCCAAATCCGCAGAGCGATTATATACCAAAGTAGTGGATTATGCGTTAGAAAACAAAGAAGCGATTGACAATACTATTGTAATGGATTTATTCTGTGGAACAGGAACTATTGGCCAAATTATTGCTTCAAAATCTAAAAACACAAAAATAGTTGGTGTCGATATTGTTGCTTCAGCAATTGAAGACGCTAAGAAGAATGCCGAAAGAAATAATATTGAAGGGTTAACCTTTTTTGCTGCAGATGTTGGGAAATTTTTACTCGAACACCCAGAATATAAAGAAAAGATAAGAACTATAATTTTAGACCCTGCACGTGCAGGAATAGCGCCTAAAACACTTCGAAAAATCATTGATTTGAATGCAGATAGAATGGTTTATGTATCTTGTAACCCTGCAACACAAGCAAGAGATACCGAAACCTTGATGCAGGCAGGATATTACATTAAAAAAATAAGTTTAGTAGATCAGTTTCCACACACAGCGCACGTAGAAACCGTTGTACTTTTAGAAAAACGTTAATTAGTATTGAAAAGATTACCGCTTTCGCGGAAAGTAAACATGAAAAAAATAAAATTAATAGTAATCCCAATTCTTATCGCCTTTGTCGCTTTTTTAAGTTGCGAAAAAGATGATATATGCTCGGATGAAACCTCTACAACAGCACGTTTATATATACAGTTTTATAATAGTTCTAATACCGAAAACTTAAAAAACGTATTAAAATTTAGAGTACAAGGTGTAGATAATGACGACGTTTTAAGTGCTTATAATATTGTTACTGCGAGTAGTGTGTATTTACCTTTAAAAACCACAGAAAATTCAACGCAGTTTAAATTGCATAATGATTATTCTATTAACGACAATGGAACACCAGATGACGATACGGATGATTTCCCCAACGGAAACGAAGATATAATTACCATTTCGTATAATACAAAACTAGAATATGTATCTAAAGCATGTGGCTATAAAACGGTTTTTGAAAATGTTACTATTAGCGTTGTAGACGATGGAGACAAATGGATAAACAATATAATATCAACAACAGATAACGAACCTATTAGCAATGAAGATGAAGCGCACTTTAACCTTTTCCATTAATATATTTATCTTTTTCATGCTATTTTGCGCGTCTGTAAATGCACAAAATGATAGTATTGCTAAAGCTAAAAAAGATTCGATTAAACATATACAAAAGTACGGACTACGTATTGGTGGTGATTTAAGCAAGCTAATAAGAAGTGCGCTTGACGATGACTATAAAGGTTTTGAAATCATGGCCGATTTTAGATTAACCAAACGTATCTATGTTGCAGGAGAACTTGGTACCGAAGAAAGAACTCTTGGTAATGACTATGTGAATGCTACAGCTTCTGGTTCTTATTTTAAAGCAGGAATAGATTATAATTCATATACCAATTGGTTTGGTATGCACAACATGATTTATGGTGGTTTGCGTGTTGGAGCAAGTACCTTCAGCCAAACAAGAAATAGCTATGCGGTATATTCGCAAGAGCAATATTGGGAACCATTAATCTCTAATGATTCCGAAAAATTTAGCGGCTTAACTGCTATTTGGGCAGAATTAATTATTGGTATTAAAGCCGAAGTATTACCTAACTTATTTATAGGTATAAATGCGCAGCTAAAAAACATGATTAGTCAAGACCAGCCAAATAACTTCGAAAACCTATACGTTCCTGGCTATAATAGAACGTATGATGGTAGTAGTTTTGGTGTAGGTTATGGCTATAATATTTCTTACCTTATTCCTTTATTTAAAAAAGGATAAGTTCATGAACAAAGAAGATATTGTAAGCAATCTAGAAGAAAAACATAATACACTTATAGATTGGTTGCAAAATCAACAAGACGATAAATGGCAAGATGGCCCAGAAGGAAAATGGACATCTGGTCAACAAGCATTACACTTACTACAAAGTATAAAACCCTTAAACGATGCGTTAAGCATGCCTAAGTTTTTACTAAAGTTTAAATTTGGTAAAGCAAATAGAGAAGTAAGAGATTATGATGCTATTGTAAAACGCTACCAGGAACGATTAGTAAATGTACAAGGTAAAACCTTCAAGGGTTCTCAAAACATGAAAGTGCCTGCTTTAAGCGAAAAAGAATATATACTGAACAGACTGCAAGTAGAAAACAAAAAACTACAATACAAAACGTTAAAACGATGGAGTGATAAGCAACTGGACACCTATATTATTCCACATCCTTTAATGGGAAAAATGCCTGTAAGGGAAATTATTATGTGGACCGCACATCATGTAGAACATCATACACAAATTCTTCAAGAAAAATATTAGTATAAAAACGATAAAGCTGACAAATATCATAGTTAAGCAACTTAAAATCAAAGATCTTTATGTACTAAATATAACACATGAAATCTTTAAAAATTTTACCTCTTTTCACTTTTATTCTTTTATTTGGTTGTGCAGCAAGCCTAGATATTATATCGGAATATGATGATGAAGTCGATTTTGATTCTTACGAAACCTTTATGCTTTGCTTGGATGATTTTCAAGTAGACAATACCAAATATCCAAACCTAGATAACACCTATGTTCGTGAGTTAATTGCTGGAGAAGTAGATAAAAATATGGCCGCATTAGGCTACAGAACCAACGTGTTTAGTCCACAATTACAAGCTGGTTTTAAAATTGCTATAACAGAAAAAGAGACTTTTGTAAAAAACTGTGAATTAGAAAATGAATTTGACTATTGGAGAACTTGTACCATAAATTCTGTTATTTATACTAAAGAAACCCTTATTCTATATGTTTCGGATATAGAAAAAAATCAAGTAGTATGGCAAGCTACAATTCCATGCGAACTAGATAAATCGAAACATGCCTTAAGAAAGCACATTAAAACTTTAGTAGATCAACTTTTTTTAGAATTCCCAGAAGTGCATAAATGATTGCAAAGTTGAAGTTGAAGTTGAAGTTGAAGTTGAAGTTGAAGGCAAAAAAACTTTCCAAAGTCGCATGACATGAATATAGTATTCAAAAACCGATTACTGCCTACTAAAGCCTGTCTACTGAACACTGCTCACTGAAGACTCCCTACTGAAGACTAAAACCTAATCCTCATCTGGATTCATATACTTTCCTTTCTTACTACCGGCATACATTTCGTATTTCACCAAACGCGCTTCTAATTTTGCATTAAATACTTTTATTTTTCGTGAAGGACGTAAACCAACAAACTTTAAAGCTTCTAAATTAGAAGTAATTAACCATGCATCGGTTCCTGGATAACCTTGTTTTAAGGTATCTCCTATTTTTCCGTAAAAATCTTCTATATCTAAATTATCTAAACGTTGTCCGTAAGGCGGATTAAAAACCATATGCAGTTTTTCGTCTCCTCCTTTTCGCGTTTTAAAGAAATCTTCGTGTTTAATGGTAGCAAATTCGTCTAAATGGGCATTTTTTAAATTCTCTTTTGCTTTTGCAACAGCACTTGGCGATTTATCAAAACCTAATAATCTATGATGAAAATCTCTAGTTTTACTTAACAGAGATTCTTCAATTTTCTCAAAAAGTTCTACATCCCAATCACTCCAACGCTCAAAACCAAATTCTTTTCGCATCAAGTTTGGTGGTATATTGCATGCAATCATAGCCGCTTCTACAAGCATGGTTCCAGAACCACACATTGGATCCATAAAATCAGTTTGTCCGTCCCAACCAGAAAGCATAATTAAACCAGCAGCAAGCACCTCGTTAATTGGAGCAATATTGGTAGCTGTTTTATAACCACGTTTGTGTAACGACTCTCCAGATGCATCTAAAGAAAGCGTACACATTTGTCTGTCAATATGTACATTTACCTTTAAATCTGGAAAACGTAAATCTATATTTGGTCTTTCTCCAGTTGTATCTCTAAATTTGTCTACAATAGCATCTTTCGTTTTTAAAGAAATATATTGTGAGTGGGTAAACTGTGTCGAATTCACGGTCGAACTAATCGCTAAAGTACCCGAAGACTTCATGTATTCGCTCCAATCCATTTTGTACACTTGTTTGTACAAATCCTCTTCATTGACAATTCTAAAAGTCTTAATAGGTTTTAAAATCTTAATTGCCGTACGCAAGCCTAAGTTCGCTTTATACATAAAGCCCTTATCTCCAACAAAAGTAACGCTTCTCACGCCAACCTTTACCTGTTGCGCACCTAATTGAGTTAGCTCTTTTGCTAATATCTCTTCAAAGCCAAATAAAGTTTTGGCTAGCATTTTAAAATTATTCTCCATGTTTTTCGACAAATAGATTGCAAAAATAGATTATTTTTGTGCTGATATATAACAATACATGATAAAAAGCAAAAAAGAATGGTTTGCTTCTTGGTTTGATTCGCCATTTTACCATATTCTTTACAAAGACAGAGATTATACCGAAGCGCAACAGTTTATGGATAATCTTACCGATTATTTAAATATTCCGGAAGGTGGAAAAATATTAGACCTTGCCTGCGGAAAAGGTAGACATTCGATCTATTTAAATACTTTAGGATATAATGTCACTGGAGTAGATTTATCCGAAAATAGCATCGCGCATGCAAAACAGTTTGAAAATGACACCTTGCATTTTAATGTGCATGACATGAGTACTCCTTATGAACATCAATTTGATGCTGTTTTTAATTTGTTTACCAGTTTTGGTTATTTTGATAAAGAAGAAGATAACTTGAATACCATAAAAGCGATTAAATCGGAATTGAATGAATTTGGTTTCGGGGTTATCGATTTTATGAATAGTGAATACGTTATTGACCACTTAGTTGCTGAAGATGTAAAAACGGTAGAAGGCATTACCTTCACCCAAAAACGAAGCGTTGTTGATGGCTATATCATCAAAGATATTTCTTTTACAGTCGATGACGAGGATTATAATTTTCAAGAACGTGTAAGAGGATTTACTTTAGCAGATTTTGAAGCTCTTTTTGAGCAAGCTGGCGTGTATTTATTAGACGTATTTGGCGATTTTAAACTGAATAAGTTTCATGCCAAACAAAGCGAAAGATTAATTATGATTTTCAAATAATCTTATTCATAATCTACTGGATAATTGACTTTAAATAATACGTAAAAGAAGTACTCTAAGCTTATCGAAGAGTCTTTAAATTAAATATTTCTTTAAATAGATGCAAAACATATTACTACCAATTTTAAGTGTGCTTTTAGGCTATGCCTTTGTTTTAATTTTAAAACCATCGCAAAACAAAAACCTAAAATTACTACTCGCATTTAGTGGCGCTTTCCTCCTATCTATTACCGTTTTTAATTTTTTACCAGAAGTGTATCAACATACCAATAAACCAATAGGTCTGTTTATTATGATTGGTATTTTACTTCAAATAGTTTTAGAATTTTTCTCTAAAGGTGCAGAACATGGTCATGTACATTTAGATAAAAGCACAACCGCTTTTCCTTGGTTATTATTTATAAGTTTAAGTATTCATAGTGTTTTAGAAGGAATACCAATACACAACCATAGTACTTTATTATATGGTATTATAATCCATAAACTCCCTGTTGCTATTATACTTGCTACCTTCTTTTTTGCATCTCAATTACCAAAAGCAAAGATTGCTTTTTTCTTAATTTTGTTTGCATTAATGACGCCTTTTGGAGTTTTACTATCTGAAAAATTTACGTTTATTCAAAATTATTATTTTGAGATTTCAGCCGTAGTAATTGGAATATTTTTACATATTTCTACTACTATTTTATTTGAAAGCAATGAAGATCATAAATTTAATGTTACCAAATTAATAACCATTGTAGCAGCAATTACGATTGCTTATTTTGTGTAGTATAGTAAAAGTTTATTAGTAAGTGCTCTCCTCTTTTTTAAAGAGGAGAATGAATTATAATTTTTGTTACAAAAAATTATAAGAAAGAGGAGTTAAAATAATTAAAAGGAAATTCCCTTTTTTAAGGGAACTCCAAAATTCACAATTTTGCTATGTTCAGTAAAGAAGAATCCAGACAAATAAAACAGTTATTTTGGACTAGTTTTGGGAAATCATTTCCCAGAAAATGGACCTTATACAATACTAAAATAAAAGGTTTTAGCTTTAAGTTTCATTTTGATAACAAAACAGCTTTAGTGGCTCTAGATTTAGAAGACGATTTAGAAAACCGAATTACTTATTGGGAAAAATTAGAATCCTTAAAATCTATTTTACTTAACGAGTACTTACCAAATGCTATTTTTGAAGAAGAATTCTTTCTAGAAAATGGTAAAGAAATTTCGCGTATTTATGTTCCTTTAGAAAACAAAGTATCTATACATAACAAAAATACATGGCAAGAAGTAATGGTGTTTTTCAATGAAAACATGCATCAATTTGAGGCCTTTTTTGAAGAGTATCAAGATATTATAAATGTTTAATTTCCTTATATTTGTTTAGCAGATGTTAACTCTCTAGATAATAGATACCACACACATAAAGCTTTCCTTTATAAAAATTTAAATGGCAAACAAAAAAAATGCAGATTCCAAATTACAAGGCATTAGTCGTTTAATTACAGATGCCACCATAGGAGTTACCGACTTGGTAGAATCTATGCATCACAGAATTGTGCATCCGCCATTTTTACCTTCTACACCAATACAACACCTTATTACCAATATTTCAGGAGTTGCATATAAAAATATTCGATGGAGCACTAGGCTTATTGGTAGTAGCGTAGATAAAGCTTTAGGGAAATTTGTTTCTGTAAGTGGAAAAATAAAAACTTCCGAAGAAAGAGAAGTATTACAATCCGTTTTAAACGGAATTATTGGTGACTATTTAGAAAAAACTAAAAATCCTTTATGCATTACTATGCAATTCAGAAATGAAGAAAAGGCAATTCCTCTAGATAAAAAAAGCATTACAAAAGCATATCCTTTTATCACCGGAAAAATTCTTTTGATGGTACATGGTTCTTGTATGAATGCTATGCAATGGACTAGAAAAGGGCATAATCACGGAGCTGCAATAGCAGAAGACCTCGAAAAAAACCCCATCTACTTGCAGTATAATAGTGGCCTTCATATCTCTACCAACGGACAAAAACTCAATGAACTATTGGAAGAATTGGTACTACATTGGCCAGTTCCTGTAGAAGAAATTGTAATTATTGCACATAGTATGGGAGGTTTAGTTTCGAGAAGCGCAATACATTATGGGCAACAACAAAAAAAATCATGGACTAAACATCTTAAAAAAATTATTTTTCTTGGTACACCACATCACGGAGCACCATTGGAAAAAGCAGGAAATTATCTCGATGTTATTTTAGAAGCTGTTCCCTATGCAAAACCTTTTGCTAGATTAGGAAAAATTAGAAGTGCTGGTGTTACCGATTTAAGATACGGAAATCTATTAGACACCGATTGGAAAGATAGGGATCGCTTTGAAATGCAAGAAGATAAAAGGCAACATGTGCCGCTTCCTAAAAAGATAGGTTGCTACAGTATAGCAGCTGTTGCAAGTAAAAATAACAAATCTGGTATCCCGCAATTACTAGGCGATAATATGGTGGGTGTAAAAAGTGCTTTAGGGCAACACAAAAATCCAGACAAAAATTTAAATTTCAAAAAGAAAAATACGTGGATTGTTTATGAGAATAACCATCTAGACTTATTGAGCAATCCAAAAATCTACTCTAAAATAAAAACCTGGATGCTTGATTGATGTCAATACTTAGAAAATAATTTAAGAGTACAAAAAGTTCAATCACACAAATTACAAGAAGTAAAATCGCTATTTTCCGTAATACAAAAACCGCTCTATGAACAAGTTTATTCGGTAAAAATCAATACATTATAAAAATTAAAAAAACTTGTCTTTGTAAAAAGTTTATTCTAAATTTGTTAACCCTACTTACTTCTAATAGCAGTAAAAAAAACGTATTCAAACCCAAATAGTATTCCATATGAAATTACGTCGTCTAGTCTACTCTAGTCATGCAATTGTACCACTTAGTAAACGGGACTTGTTAGACTTACTCCATGAAGCTCGTGGTTACAATATGATAGATAATATTACTGGAGTACTAATGTATAAAGAAGGTTATTTTCTTCAGGTTATTGAGGGAGAACCAGAAACTATAGATGCGCTTTTTATCCGTCTGAAAAAAGATACTAGGCATGCTGATATTCATATCCTTTTTGAAAGTCCTACAGACCATCGTTTATTTGAAAATTGGGCTATGGGTTGTGCCGATTTTGATGATCCTACTCTGAGTATGCTCCCCGGACTTCGTACTGATTTGGCAGACCCAAAAGTAGTAGAAGAACTTGTAAATAATCTTCCTGAAGTTGCTAATTTTCTAATCGAAAACCTAACAGATCCTCAAATACAGGATCCAAAATAAGCATTCTATAAACCCAATTGCAATTGTTCCTGCTTCAAGAATGGAAAACAATTATATGTCCAATAGACGAGTTTAGAATTCTGAAGCGCAAAATGCACAGACAGAGAATCGATGAGGTTTGTTTGTGTCTCTATCCCTTTATAATTTTCGGTATTCAGCCATATCGAACCATTGTAAAAGTAATTATATCAAATTCCTGATAATTGCTTTTAACACTCGTATTCAGGTTTTGTATATTATCAAAATTTTCCTTTCCATTCTGGCTGGTTTCCATAAATGTCTTTGTATTTGTAGTACCCGTGGTATTAATGACAACTGGAGTTCCGTATTTATATACCGAAAACACATTTGTATAATTGCCATTATTAGACGTTATATTTTTTACTGTTGCGGTACTATTTTTATTAAATAACGGATAATCAACCGCACTTGTAACTGGTGCATCTGTAGTAGAAGTCGCTTTACTCCAATCATAATAAGGTGCAAGTGCATCATGCTCAAAAGTAGCCCAAACAAACTCTGGATGGTTTTCTACCACGCCAATCACATGCATTCCTAAAAGTGCGACTTTAGTAGGTACATTATTTATTAAAGCATCGGTTACAAAATAGGTGGAAGCATCCTTTAAAGCATTAACATCTACCCAAGAAGTTTTAAGCTCTAAGGCACCAACAGGAAATGCTATCTCTTTTAAGCTCGTCGGATTTCATTTTACCATTGGCCCATATTTTAACATCGAATTATAACTAGTGTCATCCATATAAATAGCATAGTAAACAGTAGTTGAAGCAGGTTTACCTGAAGAAAAATAGGGTTTTTAAAACATCTAATGCATTCGTAGATTGTGCTGTATCTACTAAAACTATCCTTTTGCCTTTCAGATACTTTTCACCTAATGTAGAAACTTGATGCAAACTATCTAAAAACAGTGGTCGTCCATTATATTCATTCGTTAGCCATAAAAACTTCTGCCGTGACCATTGGTGAAAATTACAGTTTGTAACGGTCGCATTGTTTGCAAAAACACTTGTCATTCCCTCTTTTGATGCTGGTATTTTACGCACGCCATCTACCATGGTAAACCAACTAGAAGATGCTGTGCAAGCTAAATTTTCAATTTCAGAAACCTGCATATATTGTGATAAATTATTGGTTTTTACATCTTGCTTTACTTCTTCTTTACAAGTATATAATGTTATTAAAACGATAAAAAACACTACAGATTTTAAAGGTTTCATAAGCTTCCAATTTATTAAGTGGATTGCTTTTTTGACTGTTATAAATGCTTGTTTTTAAATACGCTAATCGCTGCATCAAATTTTGCAACCCAATTGGATGCAGCTACCCAATCGGAATCTACTATCTTAGAAACCTTTATATAATCGGGAACTACTTCGGTTTTTAAATTTTTTCTTACATCATACTTACAAGCAAATAATGTAGATAAAACGATAATAATCAATAAAGGTTTTGCAAGTTTCATAAGACATCTATTTTATTAAATGGATTCGTTTTCCTTTTTAGCTCTATAAATATCAGATTTTAAACAGAATAAAAAAAGAGTACAAACACCTGAATAATAATTAGTTATAAACACGTAAGCCTTTTTAATTTAAAATAATTTATATAACTTCGTAAACTATTAGAACGTTTTACTCCAATTAAAATCAGTTATGAAAAAAATAATCTTCTTATTAATACTTACTATTTCCTCCTCCTCTATTTGCGCACAAAACGAGAATACGAATAAAAAAGAAATGGATGCTATACAAACCAAACTAGAAACGCTCTTTATGCAAGACCAACTTTTTAGAAGGTTGTACCAAGACGCGGAGCAAAAATTTGGTGTAGATTCTAGGGAAATGGATTACTTCTGGAAAATTGTGGAAGAACAAGACAAACGCATTGAAAATGAGCTTATATTAATTCTCGACAAATATGGTTGGCTTGGTACTAGTCAAGTTGGCAGATTAGCAAATGGAGCCATTTGGAGTGTTATACAACATAGCAGTCTAGAAATAAAAGAAAAATATGCGCCGTTAATGAAAGCATCCGTTTTACAGAACGAATCGCAAGCCATGCAATATGCTAGACTCATAGATCGAATGCGTATTAATGACAATAAACCGCAAGTGTATGGATCACAAACCACAAAAGATAAAGATGGAAATGCTACTTTTTTCGAAATTGATAAACCTGAATATATCCATAAAAGACGAAAAGAAATTGGCCTAGATCCTATTGAAGATTTCGCTAAAGCAAGAGGAATAGATTGGCATATTCCGCAAAAGGAAGAATAACTATTCCCTACTTCTAAAACATATTATATGTTTTTTCTGAAAATATAATTAGCAATTGAAATATTAATCGTAATATTGCAATGAACAAATATATAAAACAAATGGGATTAGCAAAAACAGAAATGTTTACGGACCAACAAAACGAAATTGCATTATTTGCAAAAGCCTTTGGTCATCCTGCAAGAGTGGCTATTTTACAGCACTTATTTAAAATAAACGCTTGTGTTTGTGGGGATTTGGTAAACGAAATTGGCTTAGCACAACCTACTATCTCACAGCATTTAAAAGAACTGAAACATTTAGGTTTAATTAAAGGAAATGTAGAAGGAACTAGTGTTTGCTACTGTATAAATACAGAGAACTGGAGCAAAATGAAAAATATAATGTACACCTTTTTAGATCAAGATATTATTAGCACAGATTGTTGTTAAAAAAATTTCAATCATTAATCGTATAATCGCAATAAACAAATACACTTATAAAACATCCATAACAAATCCTTAATACTCAAAGGCAATGATTAATAGGATGTCGTAGGAAACAAAAATAAACATATGAAACTTTCAGAAATTAAAAACAAATTAGACCAATTAGAAACAATTGCTTTTCAATTACCAAACGGAGAACTAGTACCTAATCACTTTCACGTTACCGAGGTTGGTAAAATCACCAAACACTTTATCGATTGTGGAGGAACCGTTAGAAAAGAAGAAGTAGTAAACTTTCAACTTTGGAATGCGAATGACTACGACCATAGATTACACCCAGAAAAACTATTGCATATTATTAAACTTTCTGAAAAGACGCTCGGCATCGAAGATTTAGAGATTGAAGTAGAATATCAAGCAGAAACTATTGGTAAATTCGGATTAGATTTTGATGGAACAAACTTTCTTTTAACCACAAAACAAACCGATTGTTTAGCAAAAGATAATTGCGGAATTCCTGCGGAAAAACCAAAATTACAATTTTCAGATATGCCAACAGGAAACGCTTGCGAACCAGGAAGCGGTTGCTGCTAATCTATAATTAAATTCCAATAGAATATGTCCTTATTTAAATCTGTAGCAAAAACTATTGCAACGTTAAATGTGCAAAATATAGATACTGCACGTAAAGAAACACTGCAACCGCTAGTTGCTTATATGCAAGAAAAAGTAAATGCAAATCAAGAAATTAGAATAAATTTTATTTGTACACATAATTCTAGAAGAAGCCATTTATCACAAGTTTGGGCACAAACTTTAGCACATCATTTCAAGATTAAAAATGTGTTTTGCTATTCTGGAGGAACGGAAGCTACTGCATTATTTCCAATGGTTGCAGAAACCTTAAAAAACACAGGTTTTGAGATCGAAAAAATAGCAGCAACCAGCAATCCGATTTACAGTATTAAATATGCTCCAAACGAACATCCCATTATTTGTTTTTCAAAAAAACTGGATGCTAATTTTAACCCGAAATCCAAATTTGCAGCTATAATGACTTGCTCGCAAGCAGATGGTGGTTGTCCGTTTATTGCAGGCGCAGAAAAACGGATTCCGATTACTTTTGAAGATCCGAAGGCATTTGATAATACACCGCAACAAGCAGATAAATACAACGAAAGAAGCTTACAAATTGCAACCGAAATGTTTTACGTATTCTCTCAAATTCAATCTTAAAAATGACAAATAAAAAACTAAGTTTTCTAGACAGAAATTTAACGCTTTGGATTTTTGTCGCCATGGCTATTGGTGTTTCCATAGGATATTTCTCACCAAGCTTTCCAGATTTTGTAAACGCATTAAGTAGCGGTACCACAAATATCCCGATTGCCATTGGTTTAATTTTAATGATGTATCCGCCTTTAGCAAAGGTGAATTTTGCCTTATTACCAAAAGTATTTAAAAACACCAAAATTCTTTCTATTTCTCTAATTCTGAATTGGATTATTGGTCCAATTTTAATGTTCCTTTTAGCAATTACCTTTTTAAGAGATTATCCGGAATATATGGTCGGACTTATATTAATCGGTCTTGCGCGATGCATTGCAATGGTTTTAGTTTGGAATGATCTTGCAGAAGGCAACAGCGAATACGGAGCAGGATTGGTAGCATTAAATAGTATTTTTCAAGTATTTGCTTATAGTTTTTATGCATGGCTTTTTATAACGGTACTTCCTCCCTACTTCGGATTTGAAGGTGCTATTGTAGATATTTCTATTGCAACTATAGCAGAAAGCGTAGCCATTTATTTAGGAATTCCATTTGCCCTAGGAATTTTAAGTCGTCTCATTTTAGTACCTCTAAAAGGCGAAGATTGGTATACGAATACTTTTATTCCAACCATTTCACCAATGACCTTAATCGCTCTATTATTTACTATTGTGGTTATGTTTTCATTAAAAGGGGAACTGATTGTAGAAATCCCAATGGATGTAATTATCATTGCTATTCCGCTACTTATTTACTTTACATTCATGTTTATTATTGGTTTTTTCTTTACCAAAGCTACGGGAGCGTCCTATGATAAAACCGCAGCAGTTGCTTTTACAGCTGCAGGAAATAATTTCGAATTAGCCATTGCTGTTGCTATTGCTGTTTTTGGGTTGAATTCCGGACAAGCATTCGCAGGAGTTATTGGTCCGTTAGTAGAAGTTCCAGCATTAATATTATTGGTTAGAGTTTCCTTTTGGTTACGAAAAAAATACTTCGGAAAAGGCACTGCATAAAACGTTATAGATTAAAAGTTTTTATATTTTTGAAACTATAATGTCACAGAAAAAAGAACTCCAAGAAATAGCCAAAGTATTCTTCAAATTAGGAAGTATTGCCTTTGGTGGTCCAGCTGCGCATATTGCCATGATGGAAGATGAAGTAGTACGAAAAAGAAAGTGGATGACACCAGAACACTTTCTAGATTTAATTGGTGCTACAAACATCATTCCTGGTCCGAACTCTACCGAAATGACCATGCATTGTGGTTATGAACGTGCTGGTTGGAAAGGACTTATTGTTGCAGGTTTCTGTTTTATATTTCCTGCCGTGGTAATTACTTCTATTCTTGCTTGGTTGTATCAAGAATACGGACAATTACCAGAAGTAACTCCTTTTATCTATGGCATAAAACCTGCAGTTATTGCTATTATTCTTATGGCTTCTTATCGTCTTGGTAAAAAGGCTATAAAAACGGCAGAATTAGCCATACTTGGTATTTTAGCTTTAGCAGCTTGCTTATTTGGTGTGAATGAAATTGTGGCTCTTTTTGGTACCGGATTACTCGGTTTACTTCTTTATTATATTAAAAAAGATAAGACCAATTTAAAGAGCTTTGCTCCTATTTTATTATTTCAAATACTAGATCCTTCCAAAATTGGTGCATTAAAAATATTCCTTACTTTTTTAAAAGTTGGCGCAGTACTTTATGGAAGTGGTTATGTACTGTTCGCTTTTCTAGATACAGAACTTGTCGCAAATAGCTGGTTAACAAGACAGACATTAATCGATGCGGTTGCTATCGGACAAATAACACCAGGACCTGTTTTATCGACAGCCACTTTTATAGGTTGGCAAATGCACGGCATTACCGGAGCCATTGCGGCAACCATTGGAATCTTTCTTCCATCCTTTCTTTTTGTACTTATATTAAATCCACTAGTTTCTAAAATGAGGAACTCCAAAATTATTAGTACCACTTTAGATGCTATAAATGTTGCTGCTGTTGCATTAATAATCGCCGTTTGTATACAAATGGGAATGGACACGTTAACCGATTGGCGCACAATGGTTATTGCTATAGCTAGTTTAATAGTCGTCTTTGTTTTAAAAAATGTAAATAGTGCATTTATTGTTTTAGGAGGTGCGTTTATTGGTTTTCTGCTCACTTTCATTTAAAACAACAGAACAAATAAAAGGTCCCTTTATTTAAATCATGTAATTTTGCAATACACATTAAAATATTTATGAGTAAAATGGATATTAGAACCGTAGATGTTACCCAATACCTGCAGCCCTTAAGAGAAGGCGGATCACTTCCTGCTATTGTAAAAGCAGATGATGGTTTTTTGTATGTACTAAAATTTCGAGGTGCCGGACAAGGAAAAAAAGCATTAGTAGCTGAATTTATTGGTGGTGAAATGGCACGAGCCATTGGTTTACATGTTCCCGAATTGGTATTTATGAATCTAGATGATTCTTTTAGTAAAACAGAACCAGACGAAGAAATTCAAGACCTTCTTAAGTTTAGTGTTGGATTAAACCTTGGGTTACACTTTTTATCTGGTGCAATTACCTACGACCCTTTGGTAAGTACTGTAGATGCAGATTCAGCTTCCAAAGTAGTATTGCTAGATAGCATTATTAGTAATATTGACAGAACCGCTAAAAACACCAATTTATTACATTGGCATAAGGAACTTTGGGTTATCGATAATGGCGCAAGCTTTTATTTTCATCATGATTTTAAAAGTTGGGAAAATCATCTGAGTAGAACTTTTCCGCTTATAAAAGATCATGTATTAGTACCAAAAGCAACCAAATTAAAAGAAGCTGCAGTACATATAAAACAAGCATTAGATCTAGAAACCATTACCGAAATAATTAATAACATACCAGAAGATTGGTTGCAAAGCGAAGCAGATACCATGTCTAGCACAGCAATGCGAGAAGCATATATTGCTTTTATAAACTCTAGACTTTCTAAAATAGAAGTATTAGTTAAAGAAGCCGAAGATGCAAGATAGACACACATTTGAATATGCAATTATTAGAATTGTACCTAAAGTAGAACGTGAAGAATTCTTTAACGTCGGTGTGATTCTTTTTTCTAAAAGGAAAAAATTTCTAGGCATTAAATACCATATTAACCCAGAGAAACTAAAAGCCTTTACCACAGAAATAGAACGAGAAGTCTTTCAAGAATATTTGCATGCTTGGCAATTAATTTGCGAAGGTGCTCCTGCTGGAGGTAAAATAGGAACTCTAGAATTATCGGATAGATTTAGATGGCTAACCGCTTGCAGAAGTACTATTATACAAAGCTCGAAAACGCATCCTGGTTTATGTGAAGATCCAGAAAAAGTATTAGAAGATATTTTTGAAAAGTATGTTTTGTAGCAATTGTCTTCTAATTTTGTCCTCTTAATACATAGGATTAATCGCAAGGATTTTATCCGGATTGCATCTCATCAAATCTATAAATTAGTGCCCCAAAGAAAAAGTTATGAAAATGAAAATTGATGGATTTGTTTTATCTATTATAGCAGTAATCGGACTAGCTTATATTTTCCCACAGTGGGGAACTGCCGAAAGTCCAATTCCTATAGACACCATTAGCGCGATAGGAATTTCTCTAATCTTCTTTTTTTACGGACTTAAATTAAGTCCGACAAAACTAAAAGAAGGAATTAAAAACTGGAAATTACACCTTTTAATACAAGCATCCACCTTCTTGATATTTCCATTATTGGTATTAATATTTCGCCCATTAATTCAAAACAAAGAACAAGAAATCATCTGGTTGGCATTTTTTTTCTTGGCTGCGCTTCCTTCCACCGTTTCTTCTTCTGTAGTAATGGTTTCTATTGCAAAGGGAAATATTCCTGCTGCCATTTTTAATGCTAGTATTTCCGGAATTATAGGTGTTATTCTTACTCCTTTATGGATGGGCTTATTTGTACAGCATACAGAAACAGATTTTAGTTTTATGGATATCTACGTAAAACTAATAGTGCAAATAATTTTACCAGTAATCTTTGGTATTCTTTTACAGCGTTTTTTAGGAGAATTTGCGCATAAACATGCCAAGCTATTAACACGGTTCGATAAATCGATTATCCTATTAATCATTTACAAAAGCTTTGCAAGTTCGTTTGCGGATAACCTATTTAGTTCGATTTCTATTTTAGATATATTCCTGCTCTTTATTGCTGTTTTAATTTTGTTTGGCATCCTATTTTTTTTAACAGGTTTCTTAGCGAAGAAAATGAAATTTAAGAACGAAGATCAAATTACGGCACAGTTTTGCGGAACAAAAAAATCATTGGTTCACGGTACCGTGTTTTCCAAAATAATATTTGGCAATATGGCTTCCATTGGTATTATACTTTTACCTATTATGTTGTATCACGCTATACAATTATTGATAATTAGTATTGTTGCTTCAAAAATAAGTTCTAAAGAACAACATGCATTTGAAAATTCTTAGAATAGATCCGTTATCAAAAATATATCCGGATTGAAGAACTCCTTCCGAAGAAGAAATACAAGCTGTTCTTGATTAACTGTTCCTTTTAAAACCTATATTTTAGATTCTTAAATTTTGAAAACAGCCAGGCTTTATTCCTATTAACGAAAAAAATCGTTTAATATCTTATAAAAGACATCAAACGATTTTTTGCCATCGTATTGTATACAATAACAAACTCTACTTAAAAAAGAAAAATTCATTACTCTTTAAATACCAAAGTATTATTTATTTCTCTAGCGTCATGAAATAATCATAAATTTCAGGAACATTTCCACTACCCATATCAGCACCTAAAGCAGCCTGAAGGTTAGAAGAAGTAGCTTCTGCTATCTGAGAAACGGTTCCAAGATCATTCATCATCTGTACAAAATAACCTAAATCTTTATTTGCATTAGCTATAGAAAAACCTAAATCACTTACATTATCTACTGCGTAGTTTTTACAGAATTTCATGAATGGTGAATTCGATGGCCCTGAAGACATGATATCGAAAAGTTGTTGTCCATCTACACCTGCAAGTTTTGCTGCAGCAAACGCCTGAGACATGGCAACTACAGTTGTCATACCCATAAAGTTATTGATCAGTTTTGTTGTATGACCAGCACCAAGAGCACCAAGATAAAATACATTCTCACCTTGTTCATCAAGAACTGGCTTCACCTTTGCAAAAGTATCTTTATCTCCAGCTGCCATAATATTAAGCAGTCCGTCTTTTGCATGAGCAGGTGTGCGTCCAAGTGGCGCATCAATCATACCTGCGCCTTTTTCAGCTAGCGCTTTACCAATCTTAATAGTAGATGCAGGAATCGACGTTCCGAAATCAATCAAAACAGATCCTTCTTGAATACCTGCTAGTATACCTTCTTCACCGTAAACAATCTTTTCTACAACAGCAGAAGTAGTAAGACAAAACATTATGATATCGCTCTTTGCCGCTAATTCTTTTGGAGAAGAAGCTTCCGTAGCATTACCGCGAGCGATAACTTTTGAAACCTCATCCTTATTAAGGTCCATTACCGTTAATTCGAATCCTCTCTTTTGTAGATTTTCAACCATGTTTCCGCCCATAAGGCCTAGTCCGATAAATCCAATAGTTGGTTTTTTCATATTTTTTTTAATTATGGGCACAAAGATAGGCATCTGTTAGCTAAAATATCTCACCCAGCTAAAAAAAGCGAAATCCATAAAAATTAATTAGAAAAGTTTTTATTTTTCAAAAAAATCAAGAAATATTACGAAATAACAATTTTCCCTAAGCGCAAAAAAAGCATTCCATTTCTTAAGATTCTAAAAGTAGACATACAACAATGACTATAATTTATATCTACTGGTTTTCCTACTAAAAATCTCTTTTTGCAGTTATAGACTTTATACAATACTTGCATCCTATCCCTTAATAAATATGTACATAACGGCAATTTCGATATTGCAGGAATTGGTCTTTATTTAAATGAATATAAAAACCATTTATCAGAAAAACAACATTTTCCACACCTAAAGCTAGTACACAAACATTTAAACAGGTATGATTTTAATTGGTGTTCGTGTACACTTAGACGACCTATTTTAATCCTTACTATATTTATGCGCTAATTGTCTAAAATAGGAGAAGGAACTCCACTAAAGTGTTACTATTCAATCCCATTTACGAAACAAAAAACCAATTTTTCAAACTAAAGTAACACATTATAAAAAGAAGTAGTACCTTTGCACTCGGTTTAAAAAAACACTTTTATTTATGAAACGTATTAACGAGTACAAAAAGCTATTTAACGTAGAACAAGAAATGACTTTAAAAAGTTTAAAAACTACGTACAGAGGTTTAGTAAAAGAATGGCATCCAGATAAGTTTCAATCAGGTGATGATAAGGCTGCAGAAGCAGAACTTATGAGCCGTAAAGTAATTGATGGGTACCACTTCTTAGTGAGTATTGCTCCAGAAACTACAGAAGCTAACAAAGAAGAATACGCTACCACTATTTCTAGTCCAATATTAGACTGGCAACATAAAGGTTTATTATTAGAGGTTTCTTTTTTAGATGGTAATACCTATGAATACTTTGGTGTGAACAAAGCTTTATACATTAAGTTTTCGCAAAGTGATAAACAATCTCGTTTTGGTAAACGTAGTATTTTTAACTCTTTTACTTTTAGAAAAATCAAGAAGCAAGACGTAGTAGCATAATCGCTTTACATCTTTCAGTATATATAAAACAAGGCTACTTTTGTAGACCTTGTTTTTTTATGCCTTTTAATTACGTAATACTATTAATGGGGTCTGGCTAAGGCGCCATTTAATCTCACTATAGTTCACGACTGACTTCTTAAGTTACCTTCGTGCAAAATATATTTTGTTCTCCATCATGCGCGAATCGAAATTTATATAAATAAAATAGATTTCTCCATATTGGTATAAATGACAGAATAACAGACTTAAAAAAGGTACATATTAAATAATTTCGTTTAACTTGTTTACCTCTTTCAAACCTAATAACATCTATTTGAATACCTTAAAGAAAATACTTTTCCCGTTATTCTCCATTTTTCTATGCTATCAAACGGTAGCTATCATGAAGATTTTATTCGCTTCGGAACCAACCGATCTCAGCACCCTGCAAAATTTTATAATTTCCTTTTTACTCACGCTTTTTATTACCGGAATCTTTGCTTTTATAGGATTTACCTATCCTTCACATAAAATATTACCTTCTAGGTATTACACCATTAAAAATACGAAAAGGTTAAGCTTTATAAGTAAAATACTTGGTGTGAAATATTTTAAATACTTGCTTCTCTTTGCTTTTTGGGGAAAAGAAAAAAACAGAAAAAAGTATTTTAACGGAACAAAACAAGGATTGAAAAATTTTGTATTTCAAACCAAACAATCGGAATTTGGTCACCTTGCTGCATTCATTGTTATCCTAATTTTATCTGTAATATTACTTATACATGGCTATTTTTTCCTCGTCAGTACTATCACGGTAATAAATATAATTGGAAATCTGTATCCTGTTATTTTACAACGAACACACCGCATTAGAATTGACAATATAACTAGAAATATTAAAGAATAACCGCAATTTAAACTGCTACTTAAATCACGTAGAAATACACCATAAAGAAGTGGAAGATTGCTCCTGCCAGTACAAATAAATGCCAAATAACGTGGTTATAAGGTATTTTATTAATGGCATAAAAGATAATTCCGCCAGTGTAGGCTAAGCCTCCTGCAAATAATAATAAAATTCCATTGGCACCAATAACTTCACTTAAATGGCTAAAGTCGAAAACAACTAACCAACCCATTGCTAAATATAGAATTACCGAGAAAGCTTCAAAACGACCTGTAAAGAATATTTTTAAGATCACACCAAAAGCTGCAATTCCCCAAACGGTATAAAACAAAGGCCAACCTAAGCTATTTTGCAAAGAGATGAGTAGAATTGGTGTGTAGGTTCCTGCAATTAAAAGATAGATACTAATATGATCTAAAATTCTAAAATAATGCTTCTTTTTTTCGTTTTGCACATAATGATACAAAGTAGATGCGGTGAATAAAACGATAATAGAAATGCCATAAACAATCACGCTAAAAAGACTCCAATCACTTTTATGTGCATCTTTTATAATAAGCAATACCAATGCTGCAATACCAAGAAATGCACCTATTAGATGTGAAAAGGCATTGAGTTTTTCTTCAAAAAGAGTTTGTATACGCATTTACGGATTATTTTTTGCAGATAACCATTTATCGGAAAGCGCATAAAAATCAAAAGAGATTGCAGGTTCCTGCTTTTCTAAAATACCATTTTGAAAGTTTCGTTGTAAAACGTCTTCAATAAGGTAATCTTCTTTTTCATTTTCTGGGTCAAACTCGCGTTTTAACGAAATATCAAAAAGGTTTGCGGTACTATTAAACCAAAAGGCGCGCCAACCACTTCGTAATTCTTTAATTAAATCGAAAGTTGTTTTTCCTGTTTGTCGGTGGATGAGTTTTACCAGGATTTGGCCTTCGGTTCTGGTAAGGTGTTTTAATTCTTCAGAGAATTCTTCTTCAATATATTTTTGCACGCGTTTTGCGTAGGTTTTCTTTACACTTTTACGTTCTATAGCATCCAATCTTTCTTGCATGGTTTGCAAACGTTCTGCTGCAAGTTTGGCATACGGATATACTTTTATGGTTTTTCGTCTTAAAATAAGATAACGTTTTCTGTCTGCTCTACTATCAAACTTCAATTTATTTAATAGCATCACTTCTTCTAAATCGATAGCAGACGTCGCAATAGAATCACCTTCCACGATAATATAATCGTAGTCGGTGCTATCTTGCTCTACGTCTTTAATTTGAGCAAAGAGCAACACTGGAAATAATATAAAAAAGCAACTTATGTATTTCATTTTTTTCTTCCGTGAAAACGGAATTGTTTTGATTGTTAATAGTAAGCACCAAAATCGTTCCAAATTCAATTTCAAACCTACAAATGCATTTCAGTATTGAAAACCACCGTTTGCTATGCAGGTTTGTCATTACAAAATCCACAATTGGAGAGTAACGGAGTAAAATTAATAATTTAGGCTTTATTAACCCTTAAAATAGTATTAATATTATTAATTTAGTGGAAAATTATACACATGGCAAAAAAGAGCATACTTAACAAAAAGTCTATGGACTTTTTAGAGAAATATTTAAATAATGCAGCACCAACGGGTTACGAATGGGAAGGACAGAAAATCTGGATGGACTATTTAAAACCGTATGTAGATGAGTTTATTACCGATACCTACGGAACAGCGGTTGGTATTATTAACCCAGACGCAAAGTACAAAGTTGTGATTGAAGGACATGCCGACGAAATTTCATGGTATGTAAATTATATTTCTGATAATGGATTGATTTACGTAATTAGAAATGGAGGAAGTGACCATCAAATAGCACCTAGTAAGATTGTAAATATTCATACTAAAAACGGTATTGTAAAAGGTGTTTTTGGGTGGCCAGCAATTCATACAAGAAGTAAAGCAAAAGAAGAAGCGCCAAAACCAGACAATATTTTTATAGATACTGGTTGCGCTACTAAAGAAGAAGTAGAAGCACTTGGTGTTCATGTTGGTTGCGTGATTACGTATCCAGATGCATTTCATATTTTAAACAAAGACAAATTTGTTTGTCGTGCGTTAGATAATAGAATGGGTGGATTTATGATTGCGGAAGTAGCACGTTTACTAAAAGAGAATAAAAAAACATTACCATTTGGTTTATATGTTACCAACTCGGTACAAGAAGAAATTGGTTTACGTGGAGCTGAAATGATTACACAAACGATTAAGCCTAATGTGGCGATAGTTACCGATGTAACGCATGACACCACTACACCAATGATTGAAAAAAAGTCAGCAGGTCATTTAGAGCTTGGCTTAGGTCCTGTAATTGCTTATGCTCCTGCGGTGCAACAAAAACTACGTGATTTAATTACAGAAACAGCGGAAGCGAATAAAATTCCGTTTCAACGTTCTGCATTATCTAGAGCAACAGGAACAGATACAGATGCCTTTGCATATAGCAATGGTGGTGTTGCTTCTGCGTTAATCTCGCTACCTTTACGTTACATGCATACTACCGTAGAAATGGTACATAGAGACGATGTCGAAAATGTTATAAAAATGATTTATGAAACGCTTCTTAAAATTGAAGATGGCGAAGATTTTAGTTATTTTAAATAAAAAGTTGTCATCGGGAACTGGATTCCTTATCTACAATTATAATAGATTCTGCGTCGTAACTCAGAATGACAAATGAATAAAAAAGGCCTCTTCTATAGAGGCTTTTTTATTACCAATTCTCTATTCTTCTTCTGTTATCTTTTCCTTTTTTTCTTCGGAAACTTTAGTAACTTTATACCATACTTATTTTTAAACTCATGCTTTTACCAAACCAAAAACACCTTTTCGATATTCCTGAAGACATCACCTATTTAAACATAGCGTCACAATCCCCAGCTTTTAAAGCAATCTATGAAGCTGGATTAGAAGGTTTAAAGCAAAAAAGTAGACCGCATACTATAAAAGGTTCCGATTATTTTGAACCAGTTATTGCGTTGAAAAAATTATTTGCAGAATTAGTAGCTGTTTCCGATTATAACAGAATAGCTACAATTCCTTCTGTTTCCTACGGAATTGCGACAGTAACCAATAATATTACGTTACAGGAAGGCGATGAAATATTAGTAATTGATGAGCAATTTCCAAGTAATATTTATTCTTGGCAAAAACTTGCGGAAAAATATAAGGCTACTATTAAAACAGTTTGTAAAACCGAAGGAGAACAATGGAATACTACCATTCTAGAAGCAATAACAGATAAAACTGCTGTTGTTGCTATGGGAAACATACATTGGTCGAACGGCGATTTATTCGATTTAAAAACGATTAGTAAAAAGGCGAAACAACAAAGTGCATTGCTTATTATTGATGGGAGTCAGAGTGTTGGTGCTTTGCCATTTTCGGTGAAAGAAATACAACCAGACGCTTTAATTTGCGCTGGTTATAAATGGTTATTTGGTCCTTATGGCTGTGCTTATGCCTATTTTGGGGAATATTTTGATAACGGAAATCCTATAGAAGAAAACTGGTCGAATCGATTAGATAGCGAAAATTTTGCGGGATTAACCAATTACCAAAGTGAATACAAACCATTAGCAAATCGTTATTCTGTTGGAGAAAGTGGCAATTTTATTTATGTAAAAATGCAAATTGCGGCATTGCAACAAATACTAGAATGGACACCAAAAGCGATTCAAGAATATTGCCGCACAATTTCCGCGGAAGCGATAAAAGAATTAAGAGAATTAGGTTGTAAAATAAAAGCCGATGATCTAAGAACGCATCATCTTTTCGGAATAGAATTACCAGAAAACACAAACCTTGATGCACTAAAAAAAGATCTAGCTAGCAACAATATTTTTGTCTCTTTTAGAGGAAATTACATTCGTATTTCGTGTCATTTGTTTAATACTACTGAAGATTTTAAACCATTAATTAAATGTTTGGTTAGTCATTTATAAAACCTAAATATGGACGAGTTAATAGATATAGTAACCAAGGATGGCAAACCAACTGGGAAATCTGCTTTAAAATCAGAGATCCACGCAAAAGGCTATTACCACAATACCGCGCATATTTGGTTTTACACTAAAAAAGGGGAAATATTATTAGCACAACGCGCAGCTTCAAAAACTATTTACCCATTACTTTGGGATGTTTCTGTTGCTGGACATATGGATGCGGGTGAATCTATAAAACAAGGTGCCATTAGAGAAGTGAAAGAAGAAATCGGACTAACAATTTCTGAGAAAGATTTAGAGAAAATTGGTGTTTTTGAATGTTTTCAAAGCTATCCTAACGGGATTACAGATAACGAATTTCATCATACGTTTATAGCCGAATTGCAAGTAAATTTTTCTAGCTTAATCTTTCAGGAGGAAGAAGTAGAAGCGATTAAACTAATAAGCCTTTCTGAATTTAAAACTCTTTTAGAGAATAGCGAAACGAATGGTCATTTTGTGGCAAGTAATAGAGAATATTACAAGTTTGTGTTTGAGATTATTAAAAAGCAAATACATTATTAGCTATATAAATACAATTTTATCATTCCTCTCTATTTTTTTTAGTTTTCCGTATATCTATTTACATCAATACGTCTTTAAATAGCATTAATTTTTAAAAATAAAAATCTCAAAAACTAGATTCCCTTTATCATTTTGACCATTAATTATTAATTTAATATTATCTAAATGGTTGTTGTATACAGTTATAAAATTATCTGTATTGGGTTTTAAATCCACATTTGTTAGCCAATCTAAAGCGCTATAATGTATTTTAGAATTCTTTGTGGGAAAATTCATTTCATAGTTGCTATAATTTTGGTCTGTAATTGTAAACCCAAAATCGACATTCCCTTTTATTAAATGAGATTCAGTATTGGTATTTTTGTTTTTAAACGGATTTCCAACTCCTTTGGTTTTTAAGATAATAACTCCTGCAAAACCATCTAAACCATAACCAGCTCCAGATGCATTTACTTTTGCTTCTACAATTTCTGTGGCATCAATAGATAACAATATGGCTAAATCGGATACTCTAACACCATTCATAATTACAGCTACTTCATCATTTCTACTGCCAGGAATTATTGATTTGGGTCCTCTGCTAGTTGCTAATCTACCAAAAGAATTAATTAAAACTCCTGGTAAATCCTTAACAACATCTAATGCTGAATCACCAATGGTGTATTGGTTTTCATCTATCAGATATGTTTTAGTTACACTGTTTCCTCTAACTTTAGGGTCTGGGTAATCGTCTGGTAAAATTATTTTTTGGATTTTAGCTTCAAGAACTACTTCATCTAGGTATTCTAGTTTTGTAATTTCTTTTGAAGATTGGTGCGTTGTTTCTTCATCTCTATAGTTATTAATATAAAAGTTATTTAAGTACTTACTAGATACAGCTTCTGGCTTATAATCTATAAATTCTTCATTTATTTTTATAGTTGCTTTTAAAAGTTTACCATTATTATCTACTAGTGAGAGCTTATAACTAGAGTTCTGTTTTAATAAAAGATTATCGAAAGCAAATGTGTTGTCTGGTTTTAACTTTGAAACTAAAACAATATTGTTTTCTTGAGAAGTAAGCATTATTTTAGAGTTTTGTGCGACTTCGTTATCTAATATAACAAAACCTTTTATTTTAATTCCAACTTCATGTTTAAGATTTCCTTTTGTGTTATTTGAAAGATTAACAAAGTTGTTTTTACTTTTTGTTTGGATATAAGTGTCTAGCTTATTTGTGTTCGATTCTTCAGAAAAATACTCTGTAATACTACCTGTTTTATCATTTATATAAGGAGTTACTAAAAAATCTGTAAGAATATTATATTGGTTTTTATACATTAAGGAGTTTTCTGGTAAAACAGAAATACTAACATTTGTATTGGTATACGTATTTTTAAGATTTATCTTAATGTAAGTAGAGTCCTTTGTTTGAGAAATTTTGGTTGCTTCTAATTTAATTAACTTTTTGTTATTGCTATAAAAATTACGCTCAGCAATTGGCTGATTGTTTTTATTAAATAACGTGATAGTGTTTACACCATTAAAAAGATCTTTTTTCGAAAGATTTAAATTATAGCTATAATGGTCTTCGTTTAAAGTTACAGGAATCGCAGATAACACATATCCTTTTCTATGTATTACGGCAAAAAATGTGGTTCCTTTTTGTTGTTGTATTGTAGTTTCATTTGTTATTAAACTTAAGCTAATAGAGTCATTAGATTCGTTATTTTCATTTTTATGAATTATGAAGCCTGTTTCCTGCGCTTTTGGTATTTCGAATTTTTCTTTATTATATGCAACATAGTACTTGGCATCCTTATTTGTTCTCAACTTAAAGCTTCCTAGTCCATTTTTATCGCTATTAAATTGAGAAACTACTTCTCCATTGCTATCTATTACATTTCCATTTAATTCTAATGGTAAGTTATTTTCGGTAACAATAAAGTATATCGTATTTTCCGCATTTTTAAGTATTACGTTGCTTTCTGGGTAAAATTGAAAATCAATAATGTTGTTTATAAAAGATTCACTATTTGTCTTATTAATAAAGTCATCTTGCAAGTTATTTATTTGAATTGGTTTTATGTACGTATTCTTAAAATTGCTATTCCAATTAGTATCTAACTCAATATAATAAGTGCCTGATTTTAAATCTTCAGGAATTTTTATTTTGCCGTTTGCATTTCCGTTTGTAACATAACACAATTGATTGGCAACTAGTTTTTTTTCTGCATCATAAATATTTACGTGCAAATTTGTGGTTTCATAGTTAGGTGTTTCTGTTATATCATAAACAATATAAGCTTTAAACCAAATGCTTTCTCCTGAAAAATACACGGATTTATTGGTGTGTATCGAAAATTTTTCTAAATACTCTTTGTGCAAGTTGTTGCTTTCTGTAATAAAGGTTTTTGTTTGCTCTGCTTTACTATTTTGCGACAAAGAAGTATTACAAAAACAGAAAAAAACGAATAAAATAGAAAGGAAGCGAAGCATATTTTTAGGGTTTATTATTAAAGATAATTAATTCTTTATAAACACTTTAAAATTATAATTCTATTACCTTATAGATTAAGTCTCCGTCATTATTAAAACCGTTGATAATTAGCTTTACATTCTCGTTTTTCGGCTTTTTTATTTTTAAAATATTAGAGTTATTTGGTCTTAAAGTAAAATTAGGAACCCAATCTATGGTTTTATAATAATAACTAGATTGCAAGTTTGGAAATACTAATTTGCTGTTTTCTAAACTACTTTTATCAAAATTAAAACCTAAGCTTGTTTGGTATTCTTTGACTAAAGTATTTGTATTATTATTTGACGCTACATGATTTCTAGAAATTAAATTAATTACACCATTGGCACCTTGGATACCATAACCCGAACCTGAAATATTAACACTTATTAACTCAAAATCTGTGACATTTAAATGACCTATATCTAGTCCACGCTCTGCATCTAATGGCGTTCCGTCTAAAATAAAAAGCACACTACTATCACCTGTTATAGTAGAAATTCTTCTCGTATTAACTATTAATTTTTCAAAAGAACTTTCCGCTACATAAATACTTGGTATTCTTTGTAAATATTGTCTAAGTGTTAAAACATAATCTTTATCTAAATCAACTAAATAGTCTTTGGAAAAACTAGTACTTATACCTAAAAAAGGGTTTTCATCTTTTATTTCTATAATTCTTTCTTCTTTTTTATTGATAACACTTTTTAAAAATACCTCCTCCAATTGTTCTACCTCTTTATTTACAGGAAAATAATTAATAGTTTTATTTGTAGCTTCTTCTTTTTCTTCAAGAATAATAGGCGTTTTTTCTAATTTATTAACTGGATTATTATTTAAAAGACTATCTGCTTTAAAAGTAACAAAGTTTTTATATATGAAGAATTCCCCTTTAATTACTTCTCGGTTTTTGTTTACTAATGCAAGCTTATAATCTGAAGGATGTTTTAGTAACAGATTTTTAAATTCAAATTTCTTGTCTGAAGAAATTGGAGAAGTTACCAGTAAATTATTAGCCTGAGAAGTTAACATAACTTTATAACTACTTGTGTTATCTATTTTAGTATTAACAGATCCAGATAGTTTTAGACCATTTTCATTTTCTAAAACTGGTTCTCTATTTGCTCTATTTTTATAAGGAAATGCATTAAATCCATCGGTCCTTTCTGGGCTTTCAAGAAACCTTTTAGTTATTGTTGTATTAGTATCTAATGCTTTTGTTTGTTCATATAAAACCGAAATACTAATATTAGTTTCTTTAGCTATATTAAGTAGTTTAATATCTAAGCTAATAGAATCATTAGTCTCTTTTATAATACTAGTAGAGATGTCTATTTCTTTTTTTGGTTTGTTAAAATAATTGTTTTCTGCTAAAATTTTATTTTGTTTGTTAAAAACTGTTATGGAGTTAAATCCTTGAAATAACGAGTCCTTATAAAAATGTAAGTTATATGTTTTTATATTATTTAATAATTTTATTGGTGCAACAGATTTTGTTGTACCTTTTTTATGTGAAATAGCATAGATAAATTCATCTTTTTCTGCTGCAATGGTTTCGTTATTTAACTTTAGTTGAAACCTTACTATTTCACTGTTTTTAGATTTGCTTTTAATTAAATGATAACCTGAATTATTATCTTGAAATGATTTTACTACTTGTATTTTTTTAGTAATATTTAATTTTTCATTTTTAGCTGTTTCTAAAGAAGTATTATTAATATTATAAATTTGAATAGGAAAAAGAGAGCCTCCTTTAAAATTTTTATTCCATTGTGTGTTTAATTGAATAGTATAATTGCCTGTTTTAATATCTTCAGGAATTGCTATTGATCCATAAGATGTTCCTTTATTTACATAAAACAATTCGCTTAAAACAAGTTTATTATTAAAGTCATACAAGCTAATATGAAGATTAGTTGTTTCTACAAATGGCTTATTGTCTTCTTCGTGTACCACATACGCTTTAAAAAATATTTCCTCTTGTGAGAAATAAATACTTTTGTTTGTGTGTAAATAAAAATTCTCTAAGCTATAATTATTAAAATACTCATTATCAAAAATTGAGTTAATTGAGTTTTCATTGATGCTATTTTGCGACAAAGAACTATTACAAAAACAGAAAAAAACGAATAAAATAGAAAGGAAGCGAAGCATATTTTTGGGGTTTATTATTAAAGATAATTAATTCTTTATATATATCCTATGAATTAACAGCAGATTTACCAACTTTAATCTTTCAGGAAGAAGAAGTCGAAGAAATTAAACTAGTACCTCTTTCTGAATTTAAAACTCTTTTAGAGAATAGCGAAACGAATGGTCATTTTGTGGCAAGTAATTATGCGTACTACCATAAAATATTGGATGCTATTTCAACTCTAATGTAATAATGAAACGTCTAAAAAGGACTTAGCCTTTAACACATAAAACCCCAATCTTTTAAAATTGAGGTTTTATAAAATATCACGACCATAGTATTAAGCCCCTAATTGACTAAAAACCTTAATTAAAACGATAAACTTTACTGTCATACTTGATACTACAAATCGTGAATACTTTTATATCATTATAATATACATTCAAACTATCCTCAAATCCTCTTCCGAAACCTTATCCCAACCATGAAACCCAGGTTTCTTTAGCTAAAGGAAGGTAGATTTTATTTTAATTAAAACCGGACGGTTTAACAAAAAAGGCGAAGCACTTTTTATTTAGCTTCAATAATTTCAGAATTTCAAGATTTTAACAGTGAAACCTTGTTCCAAATAACAAATATTTAAAAGGTATTATCTTGCTTGTATTTCTTTCGCTTTTCTACTAATCCCTTTATCGGCATTCGCTATTCCTTTTTTAACTAAAGAAACGTTTATATTGTAATTAGAAACATTGTTTGTATTAGCCATCCAATCTTCCATTCTTATTTTTCCTTTCGACTGATTAATGGTTCGCAAAGTAACAGAAACATTTGCTGGACAATTAACTACTTCTGCTATTTCCGTATTGGTTAAACGGTCTCTATACATCATAAATATACTTTCCGATGAACGGATGTGTTCGTAATCATATCTATCACCTCCTCTTAATATTTCTCCAGTATAACAATCTGTATACATCGCTATTCCATCTCCTCCTCTCGCTAATGCTTCTTGATGCATTTGTGATTTTACTTTGGTGAAAAGTAGATCTATTTCTGTGCGGTGATATGGGCGGATTGGGTTTGGCATGGTATTAATATGTATTCTTAAATAAGTAAAAATTGCCTAAGAATGTTTATAAGCAGTTTCGTTTATTTACTCCAGGTTGATTTCTCAAATAATTGTATATATAAAATTTTGGTAAAAAAATCTTTTTAAATAAAATTTTAGTTTCCATAATAATTTTTATATATAGCTATATTTTTCTTTTTTCTTTTATTACCCAAAGCAAAGAAATGACCCAAAGGTTTTATGAATACGAAGAAAAAGGGTAAAAGCATAATAAGTCCACCTGATGAAATCATCACAATAGAACCAATTAAAAAGAATAATGCTAGAAAATAGTTTGCTCGATACAAAAGCATTCTGAACTCTTTTTTATTACTTTTTCCCAATTTTCTAATATCATCGTGATCATCAGTTAAGAACAGTTTATCCTCCTTACCCAAAAAATAATATTTTAGACATTTTGATTTTGATAACTTATTCGTTTCAATGTATTTTTCTAAACTCATATTTTTTTTATTTAAAATTCAAGATCTCCACCATTTAAAAAATCATTGATATCTTCATCAACATTTGTTGTTAGATCAGGATTATATTTGTTGTTAATAATTTTTGACATTTCCTTTAAAGAGTCAATTGAATCATTGTTGTTTATATTCAATAAACTCTCATAATCAGATTGGTTTTGAAGCACTTTCTCCTTAAACTTAAAAAGATTCTCATTGAACAAGTTTAAAAATGCATCCTCTTTAATTTGGTTTACAGCTCTTAATTGATCCGCTTCTAAATTAATTAGCCTAGACTCAAACTCATTTTTAATAATGTCTAAACCTAAATTTACCATTTCCGATTTCTGGTTGCCAGACATAAAGGAAAAACTATCATTTTCATTTATTCTTTCATTAAGATGAGACTTTATTAGAACTTCAAAATTTGTTTCATTATTCAATTGATTAGTAAATTGTTTTATACCATTGAAAAATAATAATTGCGTTTCCTTTTTTTCAATTTGATTAAACACAGTAAGGTTAGGTGAATCCATTTTTAATTTAGAATTTTTAAGTCTTCAGTTAGTAATTCTACAGAAATTGTAGTTTTTGACGCATCAGAAACTTCTTTAATGTTTTTAAGTAGCGATTTTAAAATATCTTTTGAAAATGAGCTTTTATTAAAAATCCCATGTATCTCTTCAGAATTCTTTTTAATTAAACTAGTTAGTTCAATTTTGCGCTCATTTAAATCTTTTAAATCTGTACGTATCTCATTTTTAATAGCATCTTGTCTTAATAGTAATTCTTGTAAATTATCATAATATTCTACAACAGGTAAACAGAATTCATTCCATTCCAATAAAACTTCATTATAGAATCTTGTTCCTTTTCCTAAAGAGACGATCTTATAAAACAAAGATGGTTTTTCTGGTTTTATATCAAGTACAAAATTATATTCAAATTGGGATTTATTTAGTAGATCATTTATTCTAACCTTTTCTATGTCACAAAAGTCTAATCCATTTTCTTTATCAGCAAGCTCTAACCTAATCAGTCTTGTTTCTTTAATTAATTTAGAATTATTATCCCTTTTTTCTTTAATCCCTTCAATTGATTCTATTTGTTTGTAGATGGGTTTTATATCATCTTCAATAATTGAAATCACTTTGTTTATGAATATTTTGAAACTTGGGATTAATTTATCATTTAAATGAGAAAAAATACTCGCTATTCTTAACAAATCATTTATCATTTTATTCTGATCGTTTTGCATCTCATTTTTAAGAACTTCAACGTCTTTGTTAATCATCGCTATAGTCTTTTTGGATTCACTTCTAGTTTTTCCAACACTAAAAACACCCTGAATAGCCATGCTAATAGCAGCTCCTGCAAGC
Organism: Lacinutrix sp. MEBiC02595; assembly: GCF_053601555.1. Lineage (NCBI taxonomy): Bacteria > Pseudomonadati > Bacteroidota > Flavobacteriia > Flavobacteriales > Flavobacteriaceae > Lacinutrix > Lacinutrix sp. MEBiC02595. Next base: position 240,678 of record NZ_JBSHNU010000246.1, read on the forward strand.
TCACCTTTAATATCACCTGTTGATAGGCCACCACTCTTATTCTTTTTCTTTAGGTTATTAAAGGCTTGCTTTCCATACTGTAAACCAGATTCACCTAACTTATTCATTTCTGAATCATGAATATTTTTAAAACTTTGGAGGTTCTGTTCTATTTGTGAAAAATATAAGTTTAAATTTTCCCAAGTACTTTCAAAATCTATCCATTCAACTTCGGAAAAATCAAATAGATCAGGTTCATTATTTTTTATACTATCTCCAAATAAATCTATCAATAAGTCAATTAAATCTGTTCTTAATAATTTTAATTCATTTCGTAAAAACTCAAAATCACTAATCAAATTTAAGTTTACATCTTTAATTTCATCATATTTGTTAATGATATTAATATAGCCTTTTTTTACATCAACAGCATATTTATAAGCATTTTCAACTTTAGTATTTCCTGTTAACGAGAATTCTTCCTTTTTGGTAACTTCTAAAGCACTTTGATATGATTGATTTAAAATATTAACCACGTCCATTCCTCGTATTTCCAAGGAATTATTTTCAATTAATTTTATTTTGTTTTCAAAATTTTTCAAATAATCTCCATCATAAGTTAGAGAAGCTGAATTGACAAATAATCTATTAGGACTATAAATACTATCATTGCTATTATTTTCTATTAAATTGTTGATAATTCCATCCTGTACTGTTTTTGAATGAGATGCTTTTATATAAGCCTCTTTTAAAATATACCTTAATAAAATTCCTTCTTTAAGATCTAAGCCCTCAATATTCTCATTTAGGTAATCAACTAATTGTCTTCTATTATAAATTACTCTATTAGTAGATAACTTGATAACTAATTCGTGAATTTGCCTAATTACTTCTGGAAGTAAACTTTTTAAATTCCATTTTGTGATGTCTTCAAATGTTGCCATAATTTATTAATCTTCATTAGAAATTTTAGACCAGGAATGATGAGAAAGTGTTGCACTGGTATTCGCTGGTTTGCATTTTGTAGGTGTACTCATTTTAGATATTAACGTATCATTTTTAGTAATACCGCAGGTTCTGCATTTGTAGGTTGCCATTATTTTAAATTATTATTATTATTATTATTATAGTTAATCAATTCAGGAATACTTATAATTTATTATACTCCAAATACCCCAAACTCAAATAGCCTTCGGGTTTTAAATCTATTCCGTGGACTCTTATAAATGCTTTACGCACTTTTTCTACCTCGTCAAAAGGATTAGAAAACATAGAGCTTATCTGTATCGATAAACCTGCATCTACATATTCGCCTTGCACGTTTATAGCTTGCTTTGTTTTTATTTCAAATTTTGCCATGATAATGTTTTTATCAAATTCAATCCAACCTCAAATCCTCTTCCGAAACCTTATCCCAACCATGAAACCCAGGTTTCTTTGTTCCCTCTAAAGGAATGCAAGTTATACTAGTGTTTAATTGTGAATTTAAGGTGTCGTTTTTATAGATGCCACAGATTCGGCATTTGTAGGTTGCCATTGTTTCGTTAATTTGGGTTATTGGTTTGTAAGATTTTTCAAATGTATTTTCAAAACAGACAAAACCTGTCCGTTTAAAATAAATTTAATCGATTAAAATAATTATAATACAATATTAGAAGATGGTTTTCCCAAATACTGGGAATTGTAATAAACCAAGAATTGGAATATTCAAATTATAAATCGTAATTAATGAAAATTATATAGAAACTAAATCAATTATAATATTCCACAATCAAACCTAAATGCCGCTTTACATAGTCTTTAACATGCAACGGACGTAAAACTTTCACCCAAATGTTGTATTTTAATATTTCCATTAAAAACTCATAATTAGGTTCTACAAATAGTTTTATTTCTCCCCAAATATCTGGATTAGAATAATCTAAATCTTGCGTATCTAGTTTTCTCGGAGCGACTACAATTTGTTGGGAAGGATGCAAAGGATTTGTCTCCAAATACTTAAAATGGTGATTCGCTACTTTTAAATGAATCCATTCTGCCTGCATGCCTGTTTTTAGAATACCAATCGTATTTTTATAATACGCAGATGGATTAAAAACTATAGGTTCTTTTACCTGCTGTTTGCCAATTTGCAACATTTTAATTCTATAGTCCAAACAAAAAGCGTACACTCCAAATTGCTTGTTATGCGCTATTAAATACCAAGCTTTATTAATTTCTTTAATATGTAAAGGTTGAAAAAAACCAGAAATAGTTTGAAAACCATTATCGTCATACCAACCATAATATACAATCTCCACCAAAAACTGTTGTTCAATAGCATGTATAAGAGAAACCAAATCTACTTGTGAACTTAAAGAACTTCGAGAAGTAGTAACATGCTCTTTCCAAGCATGCGCATGATGATTTAAAAGATAGAGTTCGGTTTTTTCATAAACCTCCTGTAATGCTTCGCTTACCTCATAACCTTCTACATAATACCCATAATTACGCTTGTGTAAAATAATAGCTTGGTAATACGACTTTATTTTTTCCAAGTCCCGTTTAATCGTTTTTTGAGAAAACTGATTTAATTTATCGTAAAGCGGATCGTCAATATTATCTAAACGCAATTGATCGAGAGCGTTTTGTAAATCGGAAAGAGGCACAAAACCATTTTTTTCAATGCCATATACTTTCGGGTTTGAAATAACGCGTAAAATATAATATCGACGAAGAAACTCTGGAGTCATAGTACTGTTTGTAAAAACGAATGTAATAATAATCTTTCAAACAGGTAAAAGGAATCTGTTTTTATATATTTGATTTTTAAATACATTTCATGACATCGGTTTTTAGTAAAAAAGATTTTATTGCTACCAAATGGTTTACGCTAGAAAAAATAATACAACTGATTACTGGTGTTTTTATAGTTCCTAAAATCTTTAATACTTTAGGTACTATGGACATAGGAAAACTCAAATTTGTAGAATCCATTTTAGGTATGCTTACGCCTTTGTTTTTCTTGGGTTTATCTGCTATCTGTATTCGAGAAATTGTGTTTCATCCAAAACGTAGTCCGCTTATTTTGGCTACTGCTTTTTACCTAAGAATTATAAGTTGGTGTGCTATATTTATTGGCGTTTTAATCTATTTTAGTTTTGCTGAAAATAGTCCGTTAACTGCTTTATATCTTATTATTACTTGTAGTTACTTCTTTAAAATAACCGATGTTTTTGAGTATTATTTAATAGCTAATAAATGGACTAAATATATTTTTATCAGCAAAATAACAAGCTTAATTATTATCGTTTCTTTGCAATATTACGGAGTAAAAAAACAGTTGGATGTATATTATTTTGCGAAACTTATTATTCTAGATTTCTTCATTCAAGGTCTTATTTATGGCATCCTATTAAAACATAAAAAGCCTTTTTTATTTAAACAATGGACGTTCTCCTTACCATTAGCAAAATCCTTATTAAGGATGTCTTTTCCTTTAATAATTTCGAATAGTCTAATTATGTTCTATATTACTATTGACGAATTATTTCTAAAATATTTTCATAACGATCATGCCATCGGAATTTTTGCAACAGTTCAATTTTTAGTCATTGGTTTAACTTGGAATATTGGTTTTTCTATTATTAATGCATTATATCCTTCTTTAGCGGAATCTTTTCAGGAAAACAAAATGCTGTATCGTCAAAAGATAAAGCAACTTCTAAAAATCATGTTCGCTTTAGGAATCGCTATCGGAAGCTTTTATACCTGCTTCGGAAATACGCTTTTAGACACTTTTTTCACCAATTCCTATTCCGAAGTTAAAACGCCATTATTCATTTTCTGTTGGGCGCCACTTTTTGTTTTTATAGGAATGATTTTCGAAAAACACTTGGTTAATACCGGTCATTTACAAAAAAACGTATATCGTTTTATAATTGGTTGCGTAGCAAATGTTGTTTTATGTTATTTACTAATCCCTGTTTTCTATGTAAATGGAGCCGCTATAGCTGTTTTAACGAGCCACTTTATAACCAACATTGCCTATGTTTTTTTAGATAAAGAAAGTAGAAAGCAAGTGTTATCTATTTTTTAATTATTTTTGAATCATGCATCTACTCCTACTAGCAATAGCTCCCGTTTTTTTAATCATCTTATATATCTATTACAAAGATAAATACGACAAAGAACCAAAGCGTTTACTATTCTTCAGTTTTTTACTTGGTGCTGTTGTAAGCATCATAGTTACAACCATACTGTATATTATTTCAGATTATACCATTCCTATAGAAATCGTTGGAAATAAAAGTGTTTTACAACTTTTTATAAAGGCATTTTTTATCGTTGCTTTAATTGAAGAATTTAGTAAATATATTATCGTGCGCTACTTTGCACAACCAAACAAAGCATTCAACGAACAGTTTGATGGTATTGTTTATGCCGTAATGGTTTCTATGGGTTTTGCTGCTACCGAAAACATTATGTATGTATTACAAGGCGGTATGCAAACAGCGCTTTTAAGAGCATTTACAGCCGTTCCTGCGCATGCAACTTTTGCCGTCATAATGGGCTTTTTTATGGGAAAAGCAAAGTTTTCTAAAAACAGAAGAAGACTCAATTTATTAGGTTTAATACTTGCTGTTCTTTTTCATGGTACTTACGATTTCTTTTTGTTTCTAGAATTTATTCCGGGTATCTGGATTGGTGCTTTTATATCTCTTTTCATAGGATTAGTACTTTCTAGAAAAGCAATTAAAAAACACTCTAATAACTCCAGATTTAAAGATTCGTTTACTTTATAAACTTATAGGTTTCTACTTTTTCATTGGAATAAAACGTTACAAAGTAAATACCTTTAGAAAGAGATTCTACTGAAATTTTAGTATTCGTAATTGCTTCAGATTCTAATACAACTTGTCCTGAAATAGTTATGATTTTATATTTTAGAGTAGATACATCTTCCGCAGAAACATGTAAAAAATCAACCACCGGATTGGGATAAATTTGAATAGAAGTATTTGTTTTTCCTTCCAAAATCCCTAAGGAATAAACATCTAATTCCGCAACATAACTATCTACAGAAATTCCATCTTCTGCGCCACTCCAATCACTTCCAAATAATAAACGTGTTCCTGTCGGACTCATAGTAACATGTGGTTCACCTTCATAACCAAATGAATCTCTATCACTTCTATGATGCGCAACGCGATACACATCGGCATCACTTGCATTCACTTTAGCCACAAAAATTTCTTGATCTAAAATTTGCACACCATCTCGCTGAAATCCTAAAGAAGAAACTGCAACCCAACCATCTTCGTTATTTGCATGTGCTAAAGCAGAAATATGTGTTCCAGGTTTTGGATACGCATAATCACTTGTAGGCGTTACAGAAAAACAACTTCCAGTAGTGGCATCATGTGCAACCAAAGTACCTTGACAGCCTCCATTTGGACCTTCCTCAAAACCAATAGCAAAAAGAGCATCATGACCATTACTTAGTTTTCCTAAACAAGAATGTTCATTTATTACATCTAGATTTAAACTTCTAACAAAATCACCGTTTGCATCATATATATCGCCAAGATGAAAAAACAAATTACCACTAGGAAAAGGCATTGGAGCAGTAAATGCTATATTCGAAATACTAAACTCGGTTAAAATTCCCGTAGAAATTCGGTAATAATAAGCAGCGTCATTTCCACATCTAAATGCAAAAACATCACTATCCCAAGACATCATTTGTATATCATTACCGCCAGTTAAACCATTTCCAGAAACACAACTACTAATGGTTCTTATATTAACAAGAATCGTTTTTACTTGTGTTTGTGCGTTATACCGAATTAAATCGTCTGTACTTCCATCCATGTAAAACAAAATATCTGGTTCTGTAAACGACCAAAAAATGTTTTCTATATCGTCTGGATTTACATCGGTAAGGTTTCGTATAAATGTATAATTTTGTCCGTTTAAAAGCTGATGCGTTCCGCCTCCATAAACAAGCATCAAACTTTCGTCAGCATTCCAAGCCGGAATGGTACTATACATTGGTTTTATATAATTTCCAGAGGAAGCATTTGTAATACGTCTTATTTGTGTATTTGGAAATGATGGATCTGCAACCGACTGCAAATAAGCTGGTTTTGTTAAGCTTTGCATTGGGTGTTGGACCAAGTCGTTAGCGATATAACCTTGTCCGAGGTTTTGTGAAAATCCTTTTTGTAATATAAAACAGAAAATAAGTAACGTAATTTTTTTCATCGATTTAAATTTTATATTTCCTTGAAAAATAAACCCTTAGTGATTCTTTTGGTTTACATGAGATATACGCATTAAATCCATTTTTAGATGCCAAATAATTCTTACAGCTAAAAAACTGAACTATAACAAATTAGCAGAAAAACAAATATTACTTTAAAAGGTTTTCTTTATTATACATATATTTACTAGCATTTAAATTTCATACAATGAATACATCTTATAAAGTAAAAATCAATAGCGCTACAGAAATTGATATTACAAAAAGTGATGCTTTAGCATTAGATACTATAGAAACAGGGCCATCCCAATTTCATATCCTTCAGAATAACCATTCCTTTAAAGCGGAAATTACGGAAGCCAATTTTGAAGAAAGAGCATACCAAGTAAAAGTGAATAACAACACCTATAACATAAACATTTTAAACGATTTAGATGTTTTAATAAAGCAAATGGGATTTGAGATCGGTGCCACCAAAATGGTTAACGATATAAAAGCGCCAATGCCCGGATTAATACTAGATATCATTGTAAAAACTGGCCAAGAAGTAAAAGAAAATGATGTCCTTTTAATATTGGAAGCCATGAAAATGGAAAACGCATTAACGTCACCAAGAGATGGAGTTATAAAGTCTATTTCTGTTACAAAAGGAGATGCTGTAGATAAAGGCGAATTACTAATTGAATTTGAAGCTTAAATAAATAAGTTGATTTTTTACAAGGTTTTTGAAAGTCTTGCTATTAAATAATAAAATATAAGTTTTCCGTTTTCACGGAAATAAAAATTAAATAGATTCCCGTTTTCCGGGAACGATAAATACATTTATCGATGAAAAAATTACTAGTAGCAAATAGAGGAGAAATTGCAATCCGGGTGATGCGAACTGCAAAAAAAATGGGAATTAAAACTGTTGCAGTATATTCTACTGCCGATAGAAATGCGCCACATGTAAGGTTTGCCGACGAAGCCGTTTTAATAGGAGAAGCACCTTCAAACAAATCGTATTTATTAGGTGACAAAATAATAGAAGTTGCAAAAAGCTTAGATGTAGATGCCATTCATCCTGGTTATGGTTTCTTATCTGAAAATGCCGATTTTGCAGAAGCTTGCGAAGAAAACAACATCCTATTTATTGGTCCGAAAAGTAAAGCCATAAAAATCATGGGATCCAAGCTTGCAGCAAAGGAAGCTGTAAAAGCATATAACATTCCTATGGTTCCCGGAACAGACCAAGCGATAACCGATATACCAGAAGCAAAAAAATTAGCAAAACAAATTGGCTTTCCTATTTTAATAAAAGCATCTGCTGGAGGTGGTGGAAAAGGAATGCGTGTTGTAGAAAAAGAAGCCGATTTCACCTCGCAAATGGATCGTGCTATTAGCGAAGCTGTAAATGCTTTTGGCGATGGTTCTGTTTTTATTGAAAAATATGTGACTTCACCAAGACATATAGAAATTCAAATCATGGCAGATACGCATGGTAATGTGGTACATTTATTCGAGCGTGAATGCAGTGTACAACGTCGTCACCAAAAAGTAGTGGAAGAAGCACCTTCTGCAGTATTAACTCCAGAAATGCGAGAAAAAATGGGAGAAGCAGCTATTAAAGTGGCTAAATCCTGTGATTATGTTGGTGCAGGAACAGTGGAATTTTTACTCGATGACGACCTTAACTTCTATTTCTTAGAAATGAATACACGTTTACAAGTAGAGCATCCAGTTACCGAATGGATTACCAACACCGATTTGGTAGAACTACAAATTCGTGTAGCAAGAGGCGAAACGCTTCCTATGCAACAAGAAGATTTAAAAATTCATGGACATGCGCTAGAATTGCGTGTGTATGCCGAAGATCCTTTAAACGATTTCTTACCAAGTGTTGGAAATCTAGAAGTTTATAAATTACCTGTTGGCGAAAATATTAGAGTTGATAATGGTTTTGAGCAAGGTATGGATATTCCTATTTATTACGATCCCATGCTTGCAAAATTGATTACCTACGGAAAAACTAGAGAAGAAGCTATCGCGCTAATGATCAAAGCGATAAACGATTATCAAGTAGAAGGTATTCAAACGACCTTGCCTTTCGGAACTTTTGTTTGTGAACATGAAGCGTTCCGTTCCGGGAACTTTGACACGCATTTTGTGAAAAAATATTATTCCACGGAAGCGTTAAAAAGCAAACAGGAAGAAGAAGCAAAAATTGCAGCATTAATCGCTGTAAAACAATATATAGAAGATCAAAAATTATTGCGTGTAGCAGTAAACAGTAAGCAACAATAAACACAACAACACAGAAGTCGTATTCCTTTTGCAATATTGACCAAAACAGTAACAAAAACCCTATTCAAATGAATAAAATAATACTTATTTTGATGCTTTTTCCTTTACTTATTTCTGCACAAAAAATAGACAGGAAAGTGCATTACGACTACTCTGATAAGGTTGAATTTAGAATATATCAATTAAAAAAACAAAGAATGATTGACAGAGGATCTGCAAATTATTCCAATACAATTATTGCTAAAAAAGGAAAACGGTTCATCTCAATAGTATTAGAATTCAATAATAAATCTTCAGAAACTCAAATAATTGATTTTGAAAAAATATTTATACAAGACAACAATTCTGAATTACATAGTATTGATTTCGTTTTAGCTGCTATGAAGTTGACAGGTAAAACAAACAAAATGCAGCAAAAACTTAAAGCAAATAAAAAAAGAAAGATAGCTATAGAGTTCCAACCTTCGTTTGATAAAAACGAAATCATAGATACATTTGTAATCGACGGGAAAATAATTGAATTGAAATACAAAGGTTAAAAAAGCTATAGGCAACACCTTATATAATTTATTGCTAGTTCTAGACTACTTACAAAAATCCTATCAGATTTTCTATTCGGTTTTATTTTCTGAATTTAGTGCTTTAACACGCAACAAACCACATACAAATAAAAATATTTTAAAAGAGTTAATTAACAGATAGAAGTAATCACATACAGCGCTGCGCTTTTGCGTCTTTGCGATAAAATACTAAATAATGGAATCTAAAATAAAAAACCTAAACGAAAAACTTGCTAAAGCCTTTTTAGGTGGTGGACAAGCACGAATAGATAAGCAACACGAAAAGAAAAAACTAACCGCAAGAGAACGCGTTATGTATTTATTAGATGAAGGTTCTTTTGAAGAAATTGGTGCTTTAGTAACACACAGAACCAAAGACTTTGGTATGGAAAAACAACAGTTTTATGGCGATGGTGTGGTTACTGGTTATGGTACCGTAAACGGAAGACTTATCTATGTGTTTGCGCAAGATTTCACTGTTTTTGGTGGCTCTTTATCGGAAACACATGCAGAAAAAATTTGTAAGGTTATGGATTTAGCGCTTAAAGTTGGTGCGCCAATTATAGGTTTAAACGATTCTGGTGGTGCACGTATTCAAGAAGGTGTTCGCTCTCTTGGAGGTTATGCCGATATTTTTTATAAAAATGTGCAATCGTCTGGAGTGATTCCGCAGATATCTGCAATCATGGGACCTTGCGCTGGAGGAGCCGTATATTCTCCTGCAATGACCGATTTTACCATTATGGTGGAAGACACCAGTTATATGTTTGTAACGGGTCCAAACGTTGTAAAAACGGTAACGAATGAAGAAGTTACTAGTGAGGAACTTGGTGGTGCAAGTACACATTCTACTAAATCTGGAGTAGCACATAAAACATCTTCTAATGATGTGGAATGTTTAGAGGATATAAAAAAACTATTAAGCTATTTACCACAAAATAATACAGAAACTCCTGCCCTACTTCCTTTTGAATTACAAGACGAAGTACGAGATAGTTTATCTACTATTATTCCTAGCAATGCGAATAAACCGTATGATATGCATGCTGTAATTTCAGGAATTATAGATGAAGATTCTTTTTATGAAATCCATAAAAATTATGCAGAAAATATTCTTGTCGGTTTTGCTCGCTTAGGCGGAAGAAGTATCGGTATTGTAGCTAATCAGCCTATGTTTTTAGCTGGTGTATTAGACGTAAACAGTTCTAAAAAAGCGGCACGTTTTGTTCGTTTTTGCGATGCATTTAATATTCCATTATTAACTTTAGAAGATGTACCAGGATTTTTACCTGGAACAGATCAAGAATGGAATGGTATTATTGTACATGGTGCAAAACTTTTATATGCTTTTAGTGAAGCTACCGTTCCAAGAATTACGGTAATTACTAGAAAAGCATATGGTGGCGCTTATGATGTAATGAATTCGAAACATATTGGAAGTGATATGAATTTTGCTTGGCCAAGTGCTGAAATTGCAGTTATGGGCGCAAAAGGAGCAGCAGAAATTATCTTTAAAAAGGAAATAAATACTGCGGAAGACAAAGACGCTAAATGGAAAGAAAAAGAAGCAGAATATGCAGAACTTTTTGCGAATCCGTATAGTGCAGCAGAGCGCGGCTTTATAGATGAAGTTATTCTACCAAAAGACACCAGACGAAAGTTAATTAAAGCCTTTACTATGCTGGAGAATAAAGAGGTTGTAAGACCAAAACGTAAACATGGAAATATTCCGTTATAATTCCTGCGCAGACAGAAAACACTAAATCTTAAACTTTTTTCCAAATGGACTACGCTCCTACTATTAGTAGCATAATCTCGCCAGCATATCTTTCGGCGTTTGTAAAAACACACTATAATCTCAAAGCTACCACAACATGTAGCGTTTTAAAAATTGGGGTTAATCATACCTATTTAGTTTCAGAAGGAACTAAAAAATATGTTTTACGTGTCTATTTCTTAAATTGGAGAACTAAAAATGAAATAAAAGCAGAATTACAATTATTAGACTATTTAAAGTCGAATAGTCTTTCTGTTTCCTATCCTATAAAAGATAAAAACGATAACTATATTCAAAGTATAGCTGCTTCGGAAGGGGAACGTTATTCGGTTCTATTTTCGTATGCCGAAGGTGAAACAGTTCGAAATCCTTCCAAAGAAATTTGCTTTAATCTTGGGGAAACGATGGCAAAATTCCATCAGTTAACGAGTAACAAATCCATTAACCGAATAGATTACAACGCCAATACACTTGTACATGAAGCCTATGAAGCTGCAACCAATTTCTTCAAAAAAGATTCTGAAGAAATGCAATATTACAAACGTGCAAATACTATAATTACTTCGGAATTTGAAAATGCCGATACACAAAATATTAGAACTGGAACGGTGCATTTAGATTTTTGGTATGAAAATATGAAGATTAAAAATGGCTCTGAAATCACTTTATTCGATTTTGATAATTGTGGTAATGGTTGGCAGTTTTTAGATATTTCCTATAGTTTAATGATCCTTTTTAGAAATGAACCTGATAAAGATTCATTTAAAGAAAAACGCATCCGTTTTTATGAAGGGTACGAATCTATTGTTTCTATTTCTAAAGAAGAAAAACGATTGATTCCCTATGGTAGCTTGGCTATTTGGTTGCATTATAATGGTATTCATATAAAACGTTTCAACGATTTTTCTAATCCATTTTTAAGTGAAGATTTTCTAAAATATTGGATACATACCGTAAAACAATGGATGGCATTTAATGACTTAGAAATTTAAAAATATCTAACGCTAACGATGCTATAATTTCAAAATGGACAGACCAAAAGTTTGGCGGTAGACGACTTCTTTATTCTTCCTTTTAAAATTTTAACATATTCTAGAGATCCTAATTACGAAGAGATATCGTATTTGCTGTATAATATTATTTCACACCTACTATAAAATTTAACACTTTAGTAGTGAGCGAATTAAATATCTTTGACTATATTCTTAAAACGTATAAAATATAAAATGAAAACAAAATTGTTTATTGTGTTATTTCTAGGTCTTCACCTATTCATTAATGGACAAAACGGATTACCTATTCAAGTAGATAATTCTAAAATAGTTCCGTTAACCTCTCTTAAAAATGCTTCTTTACAGGACAATTTAGAAATGCAGTTAAATGCAAATCCCAGTTGGAAGAAATTAATTGCGCAAAATAAAATGTCTGTTGGTATTGTAGATTTAAGTAATCCCGATCACGTGCGATATGCAAGTGTAAATGGAGAATACATGATGTACGCAGCAAGTTTACCTAAAATTGCTGTTTTATTATCTGCAATGGACGCTATTGATAAAGGCGAACTAAAAGAAACTGCTGAAGTGAAGAGTGATATGCGTTTAATGATTAGCAAATCGAATAATGCAGCATCTACAAGAATGATAGATCGATTAGGTTATGAGAAAATAGAATCGGTAATGACAGATCCTAAATACATGTTTTACGACGAAGATTGTGGTGGTGGTTTATGGGTTGGAAAACGTTATGGCGGCGGTGGAGACACCAATAGAGAACCTTTAAAAAACTTAAGCCACGCTGCAACTGTAGATCAAGTTTGTCGTTATTATTATTTATTAGCGCATGGAAAACTTGTAAATAACAAACGTTCTAAGCAAATGCTTGCCATTATGGGCAATCCAGATTTACATCATAAGTTTGTGAACTCTATTGAAAAAATTGCTCCACAAGCACAATTATTTAGAAAATCGGGTTCTTGGCAAACCTATCATTCAGATTCTATTTTAGTTTGGGGAAATGATCCAAACAGACGCTATATTCTAGTAGCGTTGATAGATGATGCAGATGGAGAACAAATAATAAGAAGCTTAGTAAACCCAATCGAAAAAGCGTTAAAGAAACACGAAAGAACAAAGCTCGCTTCCAACTAAAAGTTATTTATTACTTATATATTTATAGTTAATATATATTCCATTATTTTCCTTTAAGGACGAATAACTAGAATATATATTAACTATTTTTGATTGGTATAAATTTCATATAATAAAACACCTTGATGTCCATAATTAATATTCTGAAGCGATATATTTTAAAGGTTTTTGATTTAAAAGAAGAAGAGTTAAACAAAACACTTCTTCTTCAGTTTAATATTTTCATATTAATTACTACATTATTAATTATTAAGCCGACTATTAATTCGCTTTTTTTATCCGAATTAACATCAGACGCATTGCCTTTAGCCTATGTATTTACTGCTATTCTTGCTATTATAGGATCTTATTTTTATGACAAAGCGTTAGGTAAATATCCCTTAAACATTATAATAGACAGAACACTAATTGGTTCTGTAATTTCATTAATTGTATTTGGTATTGGTTTAAATCTCAACCTAATTACTGGTTATTTTTTATACATTCCATACGTTTGGGTAGCTATTTTTGGTTTACTAACCGCTTCCCAATTCTGGATTTTAGCCAACCTCGTTTATAATGTTAGAGAAGCAAAACGCGTGTTTGGTTTTATTGGTGCTGGCGCAATAGCTGGTGGTATTTTTGGAGGTTACTTAACTTCGCTACTTACCAATTTTATAAATACCGAAGATTTACTTTTTGTTGCTGCCCTGCTCCTAATAACATGTATTGTAATCACTAGATTTATTTGGAAAACAGAAGTTATTAAATTGAATCCTTTTCAAGTATCTTTTAGAAGTAGCCCAAAAGGAGATTCGCCTTTCAAATTAATAAAACAATCGAAGCTATTAAGTTTAATAGCATTGGTGATTGGTATTAGCGTTTTAGTTGCAAAATTAGTAGATTATCAATATAGTGATTATGCCTTTAGACTTATAGATAACCAAGAGGATCTTACCTCCTTTTTTGGATTTTGGTTTTCTACTTTAAGCGTCATTTCACTAGTTATTCAATTATTTTTAACCAAACGTATTGTAGGAACTTTTGGTGTTGGAAAATCCCTATTATGGTTACCTACAGGAATTTTAGTTGGTTCGATCTTATTACTTTTAATTCCGCAATTATGGATTATTGTATTTATTAAAATTGTAGATGGTAGTTTAAAACAATCGGTAAACAAAGCATCTACGGAGTTATTATCGATTCCAATCCCAATAGATATTAAAAAGAAAACCAAAACCTTTACAGATGTTGTTGTAGATAGTATTGCGACAGGAATTGCCGGGTTTATTTTAATTTTCTTTATCAACGGATTAGATATTTCTTCCACCTATATAAGTGTTATTATAATTATTTTAATAGTGGTTTGGCTGACGCTTATTTATTTTTTAAGGAAAGAATATATCATCGCATTTAAAGATTTATTAGAAATATCTACCACTAAAAAAGACAAGCATTTAAAGGAAGAAATTAAGGTAACATCCATTATAGAGTCGGTAAAAAGAGTATTCAATACCGGTACCGAAAATCAAATTATTAATATGCTTACCAAAACATTGGAAGTTAAAGACGAACGTTTCTTTAACGGCATTAAAAACCTATTAAACCATCCTTCACCTAGAGTAAAAGCTTTAGCAATTGAGAATTTGTACTTTCTAAAAACCGAAAATTTATCGGCACAAATGGAAAGCATGATTCAAGATAAAGATCAAAATGTGACCACTTCTGCTTTTCGATATTTATTAAAAAACTACAAGCAAAATACCATCGTTTTATTTGAAAAATACAGCAATAGCGATGACAACACCATAAGTAATGCTGCATTATTAGGTTTATCCTTAGAATTAAGGAACAATCCATCGCTTCAAAATAAATTCAATTTAGAGCAAAAAATAGAAACTGCATTAATTAAATATTTAGAATTACCAAACGAAGAATTTAAAAGTAATACTATAAAAGCGATATTAGAAAGTATCGGAAATGCAAAAATAAGCACTTATTACAACGTTATTAAAACCCAATTACTTTCCAAAGATATAGAAGTGGTAAAAACGGCAATAACTAGTGCTTCAAAAACCTTAGATCCTGAATTTATAGATTTAATCATTTCGCATTTATCGGTAAAAGAAACTAGACCAATAGCTGTAGATGCTTTACACATTTATGGCGAACCAATTATGGATCTATTATACCATAAAATAATCAAAGAAACGATAGACTTTGAAGATGCCGCTTATGTTATTTTGGCTATTGAAAAATTCAAATCACAAAAGGCAATTCAGACTTTAATCCTCTTAACTAATGACACAGAACATACGGTAAAAGTAGAAGCTATTGAAGCCTTAAAACGTTTAAAATGGAAATACCCAAACTTAAAAATCAAGGACCGTTTTATTGTTGATAAAATTTTAGACGAATGTCAATTATATCAAAATACATTAGCGGTAATACACACACAAATTGTACTTCAGTATAAAAAGAAATCGGTAGCCATAGAGTCTAAAGAGGAAAACGAAGCTAGAAATGGATTAATTCATGTTTTAGAACAACGATTAGATAGACAACTGCAACGTATTTTTAGGTTTTTAGGAATAAAATATCCACCTAACGATGTAGATCCTATTTTAAAAACTATTATAAATGGGAAGGAAGAACAGCGTATTCATGCCATTGAATTTTTAGATAATATCTTAAATAGTCAACTTAAAAAGGAATTAATTCCTTTAGCGGAATCGATTTTACTAGACGCCAATTCCGAAGAAAAAATTAAGAAGCTTAATCTTAAGGTTTTAAGTGAATTAGAATGTTATCATGAATTATTAAAAAGGAAAGATGTGAAATTAAAATTTGCAGTATTATATCTCATTGAAAAATCGAATACTGCAAATTATAAATCCCTTTTAGAAATGGTTTTAATCAATGAAACCAATAAAAAAATTAGAGCAAAAACGGAATCGCTTTTACAAACTATTTCCTAATTAGCTTATCTATATTAGCTGCTAAATTCATGTGATCTGTAGCAGAGTTTTTCCGTAAAACGTTCGTCATTAAAACTACCATATACGTTGTGTTATCTGGATGTTCTACAATGGCAACCGAGTTCATAAAATTCTGAATGTTTCCCATATACTTTCCGCATTCTTGTCCGTTACTTCTATCACATTTATACAAACTGCCAGATTTAAAATACACAGCAGCTTCTTTTAAAGCTGGTGCTTGTGCATACCGAATTCGTCTATCGGTCATGTACATTAATCGTTTCATTTCTAGACTAGATTGTGCATCTACCACGTTCCCTTGTTCTAATTGCACTAAAAACTTCATAACCCCGAGTGGCGTACCAATACTTCCGCCTTTATCTCCAACATAGGTATTTGCTCCTCGTGTAAAAAAGCTTCCTAAGCGCCATTCGTCTGCAGTGATTCCTAAATCACGTAATGGTAAATTAACCACGTCATTTCCTAGGTCTGTAAGCACCTTTTTTTCTGTAGTTTTAAAATACGTTAAAGCTTCCGTTTCGGTTAATTCTGGATATTTTTCACCAAAAGCTTGCATTAATAATACTTCTCGCCAAACAATACTTGCAGCACCATTATTACTAACTGAAAGCATGTGATCTGCCCATTCAAATAACGAAAATTCATCACTAGCAATCACTTGGCGTTTTACTAATTTCTTAGTTTCTATATTATAAATAGGAATGGTATGTTCATCAGTTAAACCCCAAACTCCAGCTTTCACCACTTTGGTTTTTAAGAGTGCAATACGTTTATCAAAATCGTCCGGATAAATTTTTGCTAGCTGATCAAATAAACCTACTAAAACCGCTAATTTCCCTACACTTCCCGGTTGATAACCAGAAGTTTCATTTCTATGTGCGTATTTAATTTCGTTTAAGTTCGTGATGTCTAAAACCGTTAACGAATAACTTTTATCTAAACCTCGAAACAAATCGCTGATCTCTTTTTGAAAAGCAGGATTTTCCTTAAAAAAACAATGTAAACTGTCTGCTGCTTTCTCTTTTAAATTTAGTTTAATATCTAAATACGATTTAAAAGCACCTTCTGGCAGAGTTTGTTTTTCAACAATTTCACCGCTTTTAATAAGGGCTAACCGCTTTAAACGTTTTATTCCTGTGTATTCATATCCATCAATAGGATATACCATTATGGTAGTAAATGCAGAAAAAACAAATACCGCTGCGATTAATAAAATTACTTTTTTCATTTATATTTTATTGGAAAGCGAAATCGCTTTGTTAGTATCAATGGTTGGTGTGATGGATTCTAAATACGAAGAACTTAGTGCTTTCTTATTTTCTACAAAAGGTCTAATTTGAAATAACCATAATTTATTTTCTTTAAAACCTAGCTCTACATCATAAGCTCCTTCATAATCTGAATTGGTTTCTTTTGGCATGGTTTCTCTTATTGTTTTTGCCAATTGCTTAATATCTGCAATATTTTGTGCATTTAAAATAGGTTGCGCAAAGGTTGCTGTCTTTTTAAGCGTTCCTCCAGTTATTGGTAAACTATTATAAAAAGGCTCTCTAGAAGGTGCTAATAATTGAGAACCTCCTGCATCTTTTAGCAAATAGGTTTCTGCCGATTGCCCATCTACTGCGCCACCCGCACCTCTACTAAAAGCAACGGTTAAATCATTATCGTTTCCTGAAGTCAATCCTTTTGTAATTAAAACTCCTGAATAATCTACATCTACACTAGGAATAACTAAAATAGAAGGAAATACATTCTCAGGATTTAATAAATATTTTTGTCGCCATTTAAAACTACGCTCCGTATATGGCGAAGCCCAGACATCTTTAATGCCTTCTAATATTTTGTTTTTATCCACGACATTAAATAAGGTAAGATTTAAACCTGCTCCTGTAAATTCTTTTAAATCTTCCATGTTGGTATCGCTTCTTAAAAACACAGGAATTTCTCCTAAGCCTTTTCCTAGAACGGATTTAAAATCATTTTCCATTTGTGAAATAAAATCTGCTTTTAAAGGCATTTGTTTAATCGCTGCACGTAAAATTTCTAACTGGCGTAATTGATAATGTTCAATTTCTTCTTCTACAATACCTTTATTTTCCATTGCTATTGCTTCTTGAAACATAGCACTTAAAAACTCCCAATATGATTGATTTTGTTCTGGCATTTCTTGATCCATGTGATCTCTAAAAATTCCGAAAGGAATCACTAAACCTTCTACTACTTGCTCTGGGAACATTTTTTTAAGTTGTCCTAAATTAGCTGCTTTTGGACCGCAAATCTTTCCAGAATCACTAGCATCCACATTTCGCATATTTAAAACTTTCGTTTCATTTAAAACAATACTTTCTACCGGAACCTCAATTTTTCCTTCTTTACGTTCTTTTTTCGCGAACAATGCTACCTCTTCCGCAGACATATCTTTCTCTGCTTTTATAATCACATTTCCTTTATTCGAAACTGCATAAAATACTTTTTGTCCGCTAAATTGTTTTAAATCATCCAAGTTCTCATCGGATAATGCCGCATTCGGAATTCCTAAATTACGCGCTAACAACTGCACATGAGAGACCATATTCCCTTCGGAAACGGTTGCAATTCCCGCAATAGGTTTTAAATCTGCTGGCGGACGTTGAAACACATATATTTTATTAGAAGACACTTCAATAGCATCTGGAGATCCAGCAACAACCACTAATTCACCAAAAGCATAACCCGGATTTAAACCACGAATAGTACTTTGGTTTGGAATGTTTAAAGCCTTATTCGTTAAAGAAGATTCTTGAGCAATAAAATCACCTAACTCTCCTACTGCTTTTCCTAAATGTAACGCAATAGAACCTCTAATTTTATCATCTATAAAACCATAAGCTAAAGGCTCAAAGCTTGTGTATGCATCTACTTCATTTTGGTAATTGGCTTTCACCATTCCAGAACTCCATTCTACCAGACTTCTTCCGCTTTGTAAGATGGTTGTTAACTCTCCTAATGTAGATTCATTATTTAAATTAGCTGCTTTGGTTAGACTTAAAGATTCCCATTCGTGTTGTTCAATATAGCCAGCTGCCGCTGTTGCCATTCCTAGATAACATACTTTTTCTACTAATTGTTCTACGGTTTCTGGTTTCCAAAGTGGTGCTTTTTTAAAAATAACTTCTTCTAATTTAATAGAAACATCTAGCATTTGTAAACGTGCCAAAGGTCTTTTTTCTACTAAAAGATTGGTTCTTAAATTTACTAGTAATTCTGCTGTATCCTGAATTAAATCTGCCGCATTTGTGTTTACATTATTCGCTAAAGCATAATCTTTAAAGGCTTCTCCAAAAGCTGTTGTTTTTAATAAAGTAGCCTTCTGTTGTAACGAAACTAAATCAATAGGTTTAAAAAACATAGTCATAGTGGCTACTAATTCGTCTAAAACTTTAGTTTGGCTAGAAGACATTTTTGAAACGTGCTTTATTTTAAAAGTTTTCACTTTTTCAATATCTACAAATTCTGGTTGCGCATGTATTTTAACACGTAAATCCATAAAAGAAGGATATAAATCAGAAAGCACTTTAGACTGACTACGCATGAGTTGCGCTACATTATCGTCGCCACTATGCGGAATATCTTTTAACGACTGTCTTATTAAATAATAATTATCTACTAACAATGCATCTTGTGCTAGTAACCACTTGTAAAAATCGATTCCCCAAGCTTCTTCATCTTCCGATTGGATTGCACCGCGATAAAATTGGCTTTTTCTATTCACCCAACCATCATCTACAGCTCTTAAATACTTATCAATTTGATATTGTTTTAATCTAGAGTTATTATGATCGACATCCCAAAATGCTTCGTTTTTAGTGTAGGTTAAAATTTGTCCTAAAAAAACATGGTTACTTTTCGCTAATTTTTCAACTTCATCTTTATATCTAGCATGCTGATTTCCTGGCCCGATATTATCTGGACAAGGATCTTTTGGTTGTCTTATACTGCCATCTGTACAAAACCAACGAATGTCTTTATAAGGACCACGCAGATCGTTTTTATATTGTGTGATTTGCTCTTTAATCTTTTCGGAATCGAGCTTTTGCGCCATTAAAGAAGACGAACATAAAAAAATACTAAAGCAAAATAGAAGTCTATTTTTCATTTTAATTAAAAGGGTTGATATAGATTATAATATAGTACTAATATATATAATAAACAATACGAAAATACATGGCTAATATTAAAAACGAAAAACTTTTATAGGACTACAATTTTAGTCACAAAAAGTATTTTTAAAGTAAGAATATTCATAAAATTAAAAAGCCAAAACATAGACTGTTTTGGCTTTTTTCATATAAAAATCAAGTAGTTATAATACACTTAGGAAAGCATTTTAGAATAAAACTGATCTTTATGTGATCTATAATTACGGACAGCTTTTATATATTTCTCTCTAAAATCCTCATGCTTATTAATATAAAATAAATCGCATTCAAAATCATCACATTCTTTATAATGTACCATGGTATTTTTATAACTAAGCAATTCATTTAAAACAGATTGGTTTTGAATTATTAACTCTAAAAACTGATCTCTAAAATCTCTGTTTTTAATAACATTGGAAGCTATTTTTGCTAACCTATCACTTTCATTAAGAATATAATTAATATGAGACATCCATAAGCTTAACTCTTCAGCACTTCTTTTCTGAATAATTTGCTCATCGGTATCATGGTTAAAAAATGTATTTAATTCCATAACTTTTATTTTTTATTACTTTACTTTTTCTGTTTGTTTTACATCTTTAATTTCTAAAGATTTTACACCACCAGGAAACTCCCAATCTATAATATCCCCTTTTGCATAACCAATAATAGCTAAGCCCATTGGTGTTAAAATAGAAACCTTTTTATTTGAAAAATTACTTTCTGCTACTGCTACCAGTTGAAAATCATTTTGCCAACCATCTTTGGTTGCTACAACGACATTAGAATTAAACCGAATAATATCATCTGGCAATTCTTTTTCATCTAATATTATAGCACTTTTTAACTCCTCTTTCAATCTTAAAATGGATGTCTTTCTTGTGGATTCTTTATAACTTTCAGATAAATTAAGTAATTGTTTTAATGTAACATATTCCTTTTTCTCTAATACTATACTGCCATACTTCATGTTCTAAATTTTTAAATTATCAAGGAAAAATCCCTCTTTGTACATAGGCTTTTTCAATACGTTCTATTGCAATAAAATATGCTGCCGAACGCATATCAATATCTTTAGCTTCTGCCGTTTTTAAAACCCTATTAAAAACTTCTTTTATCTTTTTATCTAATTTGACAAGAATTTCTTCCAGTTCCCAAAGCTCTCCGTTACGGTTTTGTAACCATTCAAAATAACTACCAATTACACCTCCAGAATTGCATAAAATATCCGGAATTACAGTGATCCCTTTTTCTAATAAAATCTTCTCCGCCTCTACAGTTGTAGGTCCGTTTGCACCTTCCGCTATTAAAAAAGCTTTAATATCATTGGCATTGTCTTTCGTAATTTGATTCCCTAAAGCAGCAGGAATACAGATATCACAGTGTAATGCAAAGAAATCTTCTTTTAAAACAGCTGTAGAACCAGGGAATCCTTGTACACTTCCTTGATTGTTTTTAATGTATTCAAATAAATGCTCCACAGATAATCCTTCGGTATTAGTAATAGAACCAAAAGCATCCTGAACACCTACCATTTTCGCACCTTCTAATTCTAAAAAGTGTGCGGTCCAATAGCCAACGTTTCCAAAACCTTGTACAATAAATGTTTTTCCTTTTAAATCTACATTCTTGTTTTCTGCCCAATATTTAATGGTTAAAAACACACCAAATCCTGTTGCTCTATCTCTACCTTCTAATCCTCCAGAACCTACAGGTTTTCCTGTTACTACGTGTTGATTTTTAGAACGTTCTGATGGTGCTTTTGTAGACATATAGGTATCTGCAATCCACGCCATAGTTTGCGCATTTGTATTTACATCTGGAGCTGGAATATCGTGTTCTGGCCCAATGTTTTCTCCTAAAGCATAAGTAAAACGTCTTGTAATACGTTCTAATTCTGAATTCGAATATTTTTTAGGATCCATTTGAATTCCTCCTTTTGCACCACCATAAGGCAAACCTGCCAGTGATGTTTTCCAGGTCATCCACATCGCTAATGCTTTTACAGAATCGATATCGATTGTAGGATGGTAACGCAATCCACCTTTATAAGGTCCTAATGCATTGTTGTGTTGCACTCTGTACCCTTTAAAAATCTCCACTTCTCCATTATCCATACGCACTGGAAAGTGAATAATTAGTTCGTTATTGGTTACTTCCAATATTTTTCTAATGTTTGGATTTAGTTCAACCATATCTGCTGCTGCGTCAAATTGTTGCATCACATTTGCCAGCATGCCTTGTTTTGGTTGTTTTTTCTTTTTTAATTCTTTTGTTAAAGTCATTTTTTGTTTTGTTTAGATAAGTTCCATTGCACGTTCGGTAGTTTGGTACTCGAAGGCATTTTTTGTAGTTAATTCTTCATGGTCAAAATTGTTTATAGCAGCTACTTCATGTTCACTACAAGACCATATAAAATTTTTATTGGAGGTTAAACTACAGTCGTTGTTAAACTTGCAATTACTGCATAAGCTATTTTCCATAATACTTTTATTTTATTAGTTTTATTATTACAAACCTAAAGGCAACTGCTGTGCCATACTAAAAGTAATTTTATGAAAAATATTCTAAACAACTACAAAACAGCATGTTACATGCAATACTAAAGCGTTTTGCGAATTATTGAAGTGTGTAGAAACTCCCCAACTGCGTAAATAATACGCACTATTAAAAGGAATTATTTTATTTTTTCGCCTAAGGTTTTGCGATCTATTTGTAGAATTTTAGCTGCCTTTGTTTTGTTGTTATTTGTAGCTTCTAAAACTTTAAGAATATAATTTCTTTCCACTGTTTTTAAGGGTAAGAGTTCTTGGTTTTCTTCCGGAAATTGGATGGTGTATTTTAAATGTTCTGGTAAGTCTTGAATAGCAACCTGCTTGTCGCACATAATTACAGCGCGTTGGATTACATTTTCTAATTCCCTGATATTTCCTGGCCAATTATAGCGTTCTAAAGCGGTAAGTGCTTCCGGAGAAATAGAAATTAATTTATCCTTAAATTCCACACCATATTTAAACAAAAACTTTTTCACTAAAAGCGGAATATCATCTTTACGATCTCGTAATGGCGGAACTTCTAATTCCACAACGGTTAAACGGTAATAGAGATCTTCGCGAAAGCGCCCTGTTTTTATTAAGTCTTTTAAATTCACATTGGTTGCAGCAATAACGCGAATATCTACAGGTTCTACTTTTTGCGATCCCACGCGAACCACTTCTTTTTCTTGTAAAACACGTAACAAACGCAACTGTGTTGCTAAAGATGCATTACCAATTTCGTCTAAAAAAATAGTGCCTTTATTAGCGGCTTGAAAAAATCCATTTCTATCGTTTTCTGCTCCTGTAAATGCGCCTTTTGTATAGCCAAACAATTCTGCTTCTAAAAGATTTTCTGGGATTGCACCACAATTTACAGCAACAAAAGGTGCTGTAGCAAATTTCCCTAGGTAATGAATGGAACGTGCTACTAATTCTTTTCCGGTACCACTTTCACCAGATATAAAAACAGTTGCTTTATTATTTTTTACCCGATCGATAACATCGGTTACTTTTTTTAATGCTTCCGATTGCCCAATAAGTTCGCCATAGGCATTTTTCTCTTCCGATTTATGAGATGCAAATGGTGCTTTTTTCGGTGTATCTTTTAATGCTTTTGTAACTGCAGTTTTTAATTCTTCTTTAGTGAATGGTTTGGTTACATATTCCATAGCGCCAGATTTTAGAGCATCTAAAGCACCATCGATAGAAGGATAACCAGTAACCACTAATTTAGGGATATTCGGAAAATGTTCGGAAACATATTTTACTAATTCTAAACCATCCACACCAGGCATTTTTAAATCGGTAATTAATAAATCTATCGACTTATCTTGTAAAATAGCGATCGCTTCTTTTACTGAAATTGCTTTATACGTATGGTAATTTAATGTTTGTAAATGGCGTTGTATGAGTTCTAAAATATGAACATCATCATCGACAATTAATATATTTTCACGATTGAATTCCATGCTTTAATTTTTAGGAAGGTGTATAGTAAAAATAGTTCCTTTAGGAACATTCGGTTTGTGTTTTATACTTCCTTTATGACTTTTAACAATGCCATGCACAACGCTCAATCCTAAGCCAGAACCTTCACCAACGGGTTTGGTGGTGTAAAACGGATTGAAAATACTATCGCTACTACCTGCATCAATTCCTTTTCCTTGGTCGCTAATTACTATTTCAATATCCTTTTCATTTTGGGTTACATGCACTTTTATAATGCCGTTTTCTGGCGAAAAATAAATAGCATTAATTACTAAATTAAAAATAACTTGTGTTAATTGAATCGCATCCACTCGAAGTGTAATACTATCTTCTAAAATATGTAACTGACAATCAATATTCTTTTTAATGAAATTGGGTTTTAAAAGACTTATTGCATCTTTAATAATAGGGACAATGTTTGTTAGTTGCATTTGCTGTGGCATATCGCAAGAAAAAAACATGAGCTTTTTAACGACTTCTCTAGAATAAATGGCACTGTTAGTGATTTTTTCTAAATCGTTAGAAGCATCGGTATTATTGACAAATTGCTCTTTTAATAATTCGGAATAGCCTAAAATATTTGCCAAAGGCGTATTGAGTTCATGCGCAATTCCAGCTGTGATTTCTCCTAAAATAGATAACCGATCCGTACGTTCTATTTGTCGTCTAGTGATCGCTTCGTTTTCTATAATTTGTTTGCGTTCTAGTAAATTACCAATCTCTAAAGCTACTTTTTGCAAAAGCTGTTTTTCTTCGTTTAAAAAACTATTCGACGTATATTTAGCTTCCGAATAGCCAATTTTTATAGAACCTATTGGCGTGTTAAATGTTTTTATAGCAGAAAGAATAAACACCTTTTCTAAAGGCTCTTTTCCTGTTTTAAATAAATCATCATGAACCAAGATTTCAACGGAAGCATCTTCAGGAAAACGAATGGCATCTTTTAAACTAATTGCTATCGCTTGTATGGTAGGATTAATATTTTCAATATTACAATTAGCGATATACGAACTTATTGCATACAAACAGCTAAGCTCTTTAATACGCTCTTTTAATTTATCTTCTGCTGTAATTAATGGTGCCATTTTAATGATTTACCAAACAAAAATACACATTTAAATTATCTCCATTTATAGTAACCTTCTTATTCTAAGCGTAAAATAATTAAATTTTAGCCTGATAAGTATACAAATCAAAATATCGACCTTTAGATGCTATTAAATCCTCATGATTACCTCGCTCTGCAATTTTTCCGTTTTCGATGACTAGAATTTGATCTGCTTTACGAATCGTACTTAATCGGTGTGCAATCACGATGGTCGTTCTATTTTTGGTTAATTGCGATAAAGATTTCTGAATTAATGCTTCACTTTCGGTATCTAAATTAGAAGTCGCTTCGTCTAAAATAATAACTTTCGGATCTGCCAAAATAGCTCTTGCAATCGCGATACGTTGTCTTTGTCCGCCAGAAAGCTTCACACCTCTTTCGCCTATTAAAGTTTCTAGGCCATCATCAAAACGATCTGTAAATTCATTTACATAGGCTGCTTTTACCGCTGCTTGCAATTGTTCTTCGGAAGCATTTGGTCTTGGAAACATAATATTTTCACGAATGGTACCTTCAAACAAAAATTCATCTTGCAATACCACACCTAAATGTTTTCGGAAGCTATTTAATTTCACTTTAGAAAGATCTTTTCCATCAATTGTAATGGTACCAGATTCCGGATTTAAAAAAGTAGCCGATAATCCTGCGATGGTAGATTTTCCAGAACCAGAACTTCCTACCAAAGCAATTACAGAACCTGAAGGCGCTTTAAAATCGATATTATGAAGGACAGGTTTTCCTTCTTCGTATGCAAAAGAAACATCTTTAAACTCTATTTCCCCTTTAAAATCTTGAAGCTCTTCGGTACGATTTTCGTCATCGTCTTCGGCAGCCATATTCATCAATTCTTCCGTTCTATCTAAACCTGCAAGAGCTTCGGTTAACTGACTACCAATATTACTCATTTGAATAATTGGCGCAATCATAAATCCTAATACTAAGGTGAAAAACAGAAAATCTCCTGTGGTCATTTCGCCAATAATCATATAATAACCACCAATTCCCATGATTCCAGTAGTTGCAACTCCTATTAAAAAAGTAGAAGAACTGGTCATTAAAGCAGTAGCTGTTAAACTCTTTTTTACATTTTGGTATAATCTATCCACGCCTTTTTCGAAAGCTACATTTTCTTGTTCTTCGGCATTAAAGGCTTTTATTACGCGAACTCCAGCTAAAGTTTCGGTTAAACGACCAGTAACCTCCGCATTTATCTGACCTCTAGTTCTAAAAATAGGACGGATATATTTGAATGCTTTTAATGCGATTATTCCGAAAATAGATAATGGAATAAATACAAAAAGTGTCATCCAAGCATTCAGTTTAATCAAGATAAATAAAGATACTACTGCTGTAAATGTTCCTCCAACTAATTGTACTAAACCGGTACCTATAAGATTTCTAACGCCTTCTACATCTGTCATAATTCGAGAAACTAATGCTCCCGATTTTGTGTTATCGAAAAAACTAATAGGAAGCGAAAGCACCTTTTTTTGAACTTGAGCTCGTAATTCTGAAATTAAATATTGCGCTTGAACACTTAATATTTTTGTTAGTAAATAAGAAGTAACCGCTTGCACTGATATTGCAATAATTACAATGGCAATAAGGGTCCATAATTTACTGGTATCTCCACTGGGCACTACGTCATCGAGTAATACTTTACTTTGCCAAGGCAATATTAAACCGGAAAGACTTTTAATGATGATTAGAATTAAACCAATAAATACCAATTTACGTCTAGGCCAAATAATGGTTTTAAACGCTTGTTTTAAAGTTACTTTTGGTTTGGTTTTATCTTTAGAATCTGAAGTTTTTAAATGTTGCATATTTATATAAATGTTAAGCAAAGATACGTTTGAAAAAGCAATAGACTTACACTAAAAAATTAATGTTTTGTTAAGAAGAATGACCGACCGGTTTTTGTTAGTTATCTAATAAACGTCGGTGGTAATTTATTTGTCCTAAATGATAGGAAAGATGCATGGTTAGATGGACTAAAAAGTATTCGGTAGTCATGGTATCTTCAAAAACACGACGCTTATATTCTTTTTGCAAGTCGGCTTCCGTTACCATTTTAAGTGTATTTTCAACTACTATAATCGTATCTTTAACTTGCTTAATTAATTCTATTTTAGGTACATTTTTAAGTGAGAATTCTAAATCTCTTTGTCGTATGTAACCTGTGTTTCCTATAGAATCACCAATAAAAGCATTTAAATTACCTACCAAATGCAAACATAAATTTCCTGCAGAGTTATTCACCGCTTCGTTGGTTATCCACAAATTAGTTTCCTTGGTATACGTTTCAATTTCTGTTATTAAAGCATTCAAGTCTCTTGTAAAGAGTTTTACCAAAGTATGTATTAGCATAATTAAGATTTAATTAAGATTTCAAGCCCAAAAATAGTTAATAATTGACTTACTTTTGCAAGATGCAAGAAAACCAACCTGTAAAGCTTGAATTTATAGCCTTAATGGCCTCCTTAATGTCTATTGTAGCACTTGCCATTGATGCTATTTTACCAGCGATGACTGCTATTGGGGTTTCTATTAATAGTCTAGACACCAATAACAATCAGTTATTAATTACCATGATTTTTTTAGGTTTAGGATTTGGGCAATTATTGTTCGGACCTTTATCGGACAGCTTTGGAAGAAAACCTATAGTATATATTGGTTTTGCTGTTTTTACGGTCGCGAGTGTAATATGTGTTTTATCTCCATCTTTAGAATGGATGATCTTTGGTAGAATTTTACAAGGTATTGGTTTAGCAGCTCCAAGAACCATTGCTATTGCTGTCATTAGAGATATGTACAAAGGAGATTATATGGCAAAAATCATGTCTTTTGTGACCACTTTTTTCATTTTAGTGCCAGTTATTGCTCCAGTAATGGGAAAATTTATTTTAAACCATTATGAATGGCAAGGTATTTTTTATGTACAATTAGTAATGGCATTTTTAGTCAGTATTTGGTTTTGGAAAAGACAACCGGAAACGCTGAAACCAGAATATAAAATAAAGTTTAGTAAACACGTATTTATTGATGGTGTAAAGGAATTAATAAAACATCCAGAAACTATAGCATTCACCATTATTTCTGGTTTTATTTCTGGAGCATTTATAGTGTATTTAAGTGCTTCACAAATTATTTTTGAGAATCAATATGGGTTAATAGAAGAGTTTCCATATATTTTTGCTGGATTAGCCGCTGGTGTTGGATTGTCTACCTTTTTAAATGGTAGTTTTGTAATGCGTTTAGGTATGTGGCGTTTATCGTATATAGCAATTATAGTATTTAGTATAAATGCGTTGTTATACGTGCTTCTTTTTTGGAGTGCAGCAACAAACCCGTCCTTAGCGATCATACTATTATTTATGGCTATTCAGTTTTTTACTATTGGTTTTATTTTCGGGAATTTAAGAGCCATTGCGATGGAGCCTATTGGTCATATTGCTGGAATTGGAGCCGCTTTAACGGGCTTTATCTCTACCATAATGGCGGTACCAATTGCTAATTATATTGGTAGTTTTGTAAAAGACACTGCTTTACCTCTATTTATTGGCTTTACTATATTTGGCTTTTTATCGCTTCTAATTTTTATTTATATCAAGAAAAAAGTAGCGAAATTAAAACCAAGTTTATCTGTATAAAAATCAAAAAAAAGAGCCTTTTTAGGGCTCTTTTCAAATTACAATAATTAACATTAATTAATTATTCCCTCACTTAATAACTATCTTCTGTGTAGCCACATGATTAACATCTACACTATTTTTTCTAAGATTTAAGTTTGCGTTTTATACTAAACACCAACTACATTATAAATTATATTCGTGTACCATGCACTGTATTGGTAATGTAATGTTTCGTTTACTATTTGTAATTAGTTTCGGATATTTTGAAATGCTATTCTATTTGCTTCCTACTTCATATGGCCTATTCTTCTAATTTTATTTTTATATTATTTCCTGTTTAGAATAATAATCTCATCAAATATATGGAGCCGTCTACTACTAAATAAAAAAAGGACTACTCACTAATTACTCAATAGAGTAAATTATTGATTGTGTTCTAATTATAAATATGTTATTCTTTTTTAATATTAAAAAAAAAGAGTTTCTAAAATAGAAACCCCCTTTCCCGCTATTAAACAATTATTAATTAAAACATTATTTTTTTACAAATTATAGAATTATTTGATAAAGTAACATTTACAAATAAAGCTTGTTGCTTTCTTTTAATAGATGCAATGGTAAACTCTTTTGCTCCAATATTCACTTGGTCAAATACTCGTCTACCTAAGGCATCAAAAACAGTAATACTATTAATAGTATGTGTTGTAGATTTCACTTTTAATTGTTCGTTTTCGTTTTCAAAAACCTTAATTTCAAATGCAACTTCATTTTGATTTACATCTAATGTAGCATCATTTAAATTGCTTATCCACGCACCTCTTCCGTAGGTTCCAGCAACAATTTTTGCTGTAGCATAATGAATCTCTAAATCCTTTATACTTGTATTAGGTAGACCAATATTAAATAATTCAAAAGCAGATAAGGTATTATTGAAATAATATACACCAATATCTCCTCCAACATAAATAGCGTCTGAAGTCGTATTATTAGTATATACTATAGTATTCATAGGTATATTAGGTAATCCTGCTGAAATACTTGTCCAATTAGATCCTCCATCAAGAGATTGATACACTTTAGTTCCAGCTTCGTAACCAGAATAGGTTACCCAAACTTTATCTGGATTTGTATTAGATACGGTAACACTAGAAAAAGCTGCAGTTGTAGGTAGCGTTCCGGTAACATTAGTAAAACTAACACCATAATCAGTAGACTTAGAAATAGCATCTGCTTGTACTGTATATATTACAGCAGTATTACTAGGTGCAACTACAAAATCGGTAATACTTCCTGTACCTAAAGAGGTCGCTAACGGATACCAATTATCTCCTTGATTAGTGGAAATATATAATGTAGGAGTACCTCCAGAATATATGGTATAATTATCTACAGGATCCATTTTAAAAGGACTATAAAAATCTATTCCTGTTGGAAGACCTGTTACAATAGGATTCATATTTGTTCCACCATCATAAGTACGTGCATATTTACCTTCTACATATTGTGTATAAATGGTATTATTATCTGTATAATCGATAAAACATTCTCCGCCATCTCCACCATTGATAGCATACCAACTAGAATTTGTTTTTAAAATAGAACCATTGTCTTGTTCTCCTGCCACCATAGTTGTTGCCGTTAAAGGAGATAATCCTAATTTCACCATTTGTCCTATTCCCATATTACCACTAATATCATACCAATCATTTCCATTATCTGTAGATTTAAAAAGACCACCATCATTACAAGAAAACATGGTTGTAGCACTTCCTGGTAAATAGTATAATTCATGTACATCTGCATGTATTTCGCCAGAATCCCAAACCGTAGTATTTACCCAATTTACACCACCATCTGTAGATTGCCAATGGTTCACGCCACCTGTAGTTACAATATTTGGATTTGTTGGAGAAACAACAATCGATAAATCGTAGAATGCTTGTCCGCCAGCATCGGAACCATCCGCTTCATAACCTAATAAGTTTGGTGAAGTAGATTGTGTTGTAAAAGTAGTACCGCTATCTGTTGATAGATACATACCATTATAATTATTACCCGCGGAATTAGCATATAATGCATACACATAGGAATCATTACCTGGAGTTACTCCTAATGCAATACGAACAATTCCTGAAGTTGGTAATCCAGAAGTAACTTCCGTCCAATTAACTCCAAAATCTGTAGACTTATAAAAGTTAGTACCTGATGCATATACTGTAGATGAACTTCCTGGTTTTAACTCCATATCTTGAAGATTAGGATCTCCAGCAGGGAATGTACCATAGAAATATGTTGCCCAACCATCATTAGTATTAAAAGTACCAACATTAGTAGAAGCAATCATCTTTAAAGGATTATTTGGATCCATTACTAATTTAGAGATAAGATATCCATTCGAAGGAGCTACTGCAAATGAAGTAGTATTCCAAGTTGCTCCGCCATCTGTAGATTTTAAAACACCAATAGTTTTTCTATTTCCTTCTAAATCACCCGTTGCTAGATACATAATATCGGTATCTGTAGGATCTATGACTAAATCAGAACACCCAATAGCTGCTAAAAAATCGGTATTGGTTGTATATGAAGCACCACCATTTGTAGATTTCCATAAACCTCCATCAGGAGTACCAACGTACATAATATTGTTATCACTTGGATCAAATCTTACAAAATTTGTTCTTCCTGCACCTGTTGTTGTGTAAGGGCTTGGTCCACCTGCAGCACCAATTGGTCCAATCTCTGTCCAATTTGATAAAGAACTTCTGTATGTAATTTCTTCCTTGCTATTTCCTTTTTCTTTTAACCAAGAGATATAATTGTTGTAGTTATTAGAAGGTAAGTTGATGTCTCCAGAAGGATAAACTCTTGGTGCCATATAATCTTCCCATCTTTTAAAAGGCTTATATCCTTGTCCGCGCTCTGGCGTTTTGCCTTTCCAATAGGCATTAAAATCTGCTTGGATTTCATAAAAACTAGCATCGTTATTGCCATAAATAGATCTCCAATTTGCATCCTCTGTATTTTGGCTAAATGCAGCAATTGAAAACAACATTAATAGGTAGGTAATTTTTTTCATTTTATCCATTTTAAAAATTAGTAGAACATTATAATTGTTCCTACAAATATTAAAAACTTCGGAAGTAATAAAACAAAAAGGACTACTCACTAATTACTCACTTCTATAAAAAACTGGTTTTCAATTACCGTAAGGTGTGGAGATATAAAATTATTGTATTAGACAACTTTTTTATTTTCTTCAAAAAGCGCATTTAGATATTCTAATAAATTTAGATTCGTTGCTTTAAGATGTATTTTTTTTCCTATTCTAAATCTTTTATTCTCTATCGACCTTAGTGATCTATTTAAGAATACTGCTATTTCTTTATTTTTAAATCCGATGTGTAAATAATAACAGATTATAATTTCTGAATCATCTAATTCTGGATGTTTACTATTCATGGTATTAAAGAAATCGATATTCAAATCATTAACAAGCTCTAGATGGTTTTTGCTTTTATCTAAAACGGTAGAAGAGTTTAAGTGTAAATCTTTATATAATTCTTTTATTCGCTCTCTTTGTTTTGGTGTGTCATTTATTTTCGAAATACTTTTGATTTCCTTTTTCACGTCATTTAAATAATCTTCTAATCCGCGAACCTTCACCTGCAATTTTTCATGGTTGGTTTGCATATATGTATATTCTTCTTTCTTTTTAGTAAACTCTCCTATTTTTTGTTTTATTTTATTGTTTTTAACACTTACAAAAACAATAAAGACAAGAAGTACAAATCCCAAGATTATCATAGCATTTCTGTTTAACTTCTTCTTGCTACTTTCTTCTCGTAAATTATTTTCCGTATTAATTAATGTTTTATTTATTTTAAGACTTGCATCTAAAGTTTCTTTCAAATTTCTTTGATGAAAATCCTTTAAAGAATCTACATAATTATTTTTAAATTCTATATTATTTATTTCATCATAGTAATTACTTTTTAGTTTAAAATAATTTTCAACATCTGCATCATTCATTGACAAACGCAATGCTTCTGCTTGATCTAAATATATTTTTAAAGAATCCTTTTTTTTATTTTTAAAATACCTTTCGGCAAAACAGTTATATAAAGTTACTTCATGCTTTTTATATAATGAAGGTGAAATTGTTACATCATTTCTTAACCTTTCAAAAGGTTGAAAGAATTGTTTTGCATGTTCCAAATCATTCAAATCTAAATAATTTGAAATTAGCATAAACAAGGCATACATATAATAATAACCGTCTTCTTTTATAGATTTATAGTCCTCTAAATGTGCTAATAACAGAGCATTACTTTTTTTATAGTTTTTATTTTGAAACTCAATATAAGCATACATCTGCTCCACTTCTGTAAGCCCATTTTTATTATTACCTAATTCGTAATACGTTTTTGCTTTATCTAAATACACCATTGCTGTAGTATCTTCCTTAATAGAATAAATATTATAAAACAATTCTAAACTAGACATTCCTGCGGTGTCATAATCTTTTTCTATTTCAGCATATTTTAAAGCTAGTAGAAAATTATTGAAAATTTCTGCTTGTTGATTTAACGCATTGTTACTTATTGCTTTTAGTTTATAATATTTGGCTACTTTCCCTTTTAGATTTTCTTCTATTGGTTCTGGAATAACATCTAAATAAGCAACAGCTTTTTTAGGAAACTCATCGATATAAACTTCTGCAGAATCTAAGTATTGCATAGCTATACTACCTTCCTTTTGTTGTCCGAAAGAAGAAGGCACTAAAAAGAATAAAACACCAAAAAATATTAATTTTAAAACCGCGCAACGCATCATAAAAAACAAAGACATTTATAAATTATCAATCTTGCGTAAAATTAAACAAACCATATAAAAAACAGTATTCTTACCCGCTTTATTTCGAATCAAATTATTTTTTTTTTAATACTACCCGCACCAAATACTATTTAAATTACGTTATTTAGGCTAGATACTTTAGCTAAAGAAAAAAGGATGATTTAGCAAGTTTGCATTGACTTAGTCTTTAAAAGCACCATTATCCACATCTTTAATAAACGCAATCAAGCCTTTAAAAAATACTTTCTGATCATCAAATTGCGACAAATGACTTCCGTTAGGGCAAAGTAAAAACCTTCCATTTTCAACTTCGGTAGAAATCCATTTCATATGCTCAGGATCCATAGTATCATGTGTGGCTCCAATAGTTAATGTTGGTGTTTTTATTTCTTTCAATCTATCTTTTACATCCCAGTTTTTAAGCGTTGCATCTCCTTTAATTCCAAACTCACTTGGTCCTTGCATGGTTACATAGACATCCGGATTTAAATGTTTAAAACTTCTATTAATAGGTTCTGGCCAATCAGCAACTGGCATTCTAATCACATGCTCGATATAATAATTATTTACAATTAAATCTAAATATCTCGGATTCCCATAATCTTCATTATCCTCAAAAGTCATAATCTCCTTTAAAACCTCGGGTTTCATTTTAGGTGCTAAAACGGCATCACTATACTTTTGGTACTCTGGAATAGAAGCTACCATATTAGAAATTATTAATCCTTTTAAATTTTTCTGATATTTCAACGCATATTGCATCCCTAGAATTCCTCCCCAAGATTGTCCGTATAAATAGAAATTATCCTTATTCAAACCTAAGGCTATTCGCACTTGCTCTACTTCTTCTACAAAACGATCTAAATCCCAAAGACTTAAATCTTTTGGCTGGTCGCTGTAATACGACCCTAGTTGATCGTAATAATAATATTCTATATTTTCCTGCGGAAAGTACCCATCAAAGCATTCATAAATCTCATGTGTCATTCCTGGTCCGCCATGTAATAACAAGACTTTCATGGTGGGATTATTACCAACACGTTTCGTCCATACTTTAAACTCGCCCTTTGGCGTTTGTATAGGAATCATTTTAATGCCACCTAAAAACTGGTCTTTTTCTTGCGGTTTTAGATAATTTTCAGCGGAAGTATTTGTGGCTTCGTATTCAGAATGTCCTGCATGTTCTTGTCCATGTTCTTTTTTACAGTTTAAACATAATACACTTAATACGACTAGCACTACTATTTTGATTTTCATAAAACGGAAGGATTTAGAACACTAAGTTAAAGAAATAAATCTTCATTTAATAACTATAGTATTTTAGCAACAATATGATAATTATCAGAACAATACCGCTTCTTTTTCTATAACTTAGTAGCATGAAGAATACTATTGCCGAACGTATTTTAGATTTCTTAAAAGGCTTCCCTCCTTTTGATGCATTAACTCACGAGCAACTATTTAGCATTGCCACGCAAGTTAAAGTGCATTATATAGAAAAAGACAACTTTATTTTTAAGCAAAATGAAGATTTACACGATTCGTTTTATGTGGTAAAAGATGGTGCTATTGGTATTTATCGCGGAAATAGTTTGGTAGATGAATGTGATGAAGGTGATATTTTTGGTCTACGCGCTTTAATTCGGAAAGATCAATACTTGCTAGACGCCAAAGCTATTGAAGAAAGTATTGTTTACAGTATGTCTTCTAAAGTGTTAGAGGAAATTATTATTACCAACCCCAAAGCCAATCAGTTTTTAATTGCCAGTTTTGCTACTAATACGCGTAATCCGTATTCGGAAGAAGACAAAGGAACGCTATTTGCTAACGAAGATTTTTTACAACCAAACACCAATAGTTTTACAGAAGTGCAATCTGCAAACTTCTCTAAAAACCCCATTGTTTGTCAGGCGCACACCATTATAAAAGATGCCTGTTTGGTGATGAGTAAAAATAAAGTTGGCTCTATTGTTATTACCCATAATAAAAAACCGATTGGTATTATTACAGACAAAGATTTACGCAATAAAATTGCAACAGGTTTGCACGCCATAAGTGAAGAAGTAGAAACCATCATGTCTGCTCCTGTTATTACGTTTCCGCCAACTATTACGGTTGCAGAAGCACAAATAGCCATGCTGAAAAATGAAATTTCCCATTTGTGTATTACTACAGATGGCACCACCAATTCAGAATTAATTGGGATTTTATCTGAGCATGATATTATTGTAATTCACGGAAATAACCCTTCCGTGTTAATTAAAGAGATTAAGCGAGCAACCTCAGCCGAAGCTTTAAAATACATCCGAGAAAAGGCACAAGAACTGCTTAAAAACTATATAGAACAACATATTCCAATTTCATTTATTGCCAATATTATTTCAGCAATAAACGAAGCTATTACCAAACGTATTATTATTTTAAGTATTACCGAAATACAACAAGAGCCACCTGTTGGTTTTGCATGGTTGGCGATTGGTAGCCAAGGCAGAAAAGAACAATTACTGCTCACAGATCAAGACAATGCTTTGGTTTTTGAAGATGTTTCCGAAGAAAAAAAAGAAACAGTCACCTCCTATTTTATACAATTAGCAAAAGCGATTAACAACAAACTAAATACCGTTGGTTTTGAACTTTGTCCCGCCAATATGATGGCTAGTAATCCTAAATGGTGTTTGTCGGTTACCGAATGGAAAGCACAATTTAAAAATTGGATTACGCATCCAGATCCAGATAAAATGATGCTGTGTAACATCTTTTTTGATTACGATTTGGTTTATGGAAATCATAAACTTGTTGATGAGATGTCTACCAGTATTTTTGAAGCCATAGATAGCTATGAAATCTTCTTGAATTTTATGGGACAAAATGCGTTAAAAAACCCAGCACCTTTAAGCTTTTTTAGAAATTTTTTAGTAGAAGATTCGGGGGAACACAAAGACCAGTTTGATATTAAAGCACGTGCTATTATGCCATTGGTAGATGCTGCGCGATTGCTTGTTTTATCGCACAACACCAAAGACGTCAACAGTACTATTGAACGTTTTAAAAAACTTGCAGAAATAGAACCGCAAACCAAAGATTTATACGAATCTTGTATTAGTGCCTTTCGGATTTTACTGCGTTTTAGAACACAACAAGGTTTAAAAAATAATGATTCTGGAAGATTTATAGATCTGAATAGCCTAAGTAAAGCTGACAGGCTAAAACTTAAAGGTTGTTTTAAGCCAATAAAGGACATACAAGATTTATTAAAAATTCGTTTTAAACTGTCTCAATTATTATAAATGAATTGGTTTAAACGCAAAACATATCCTGATTTTTATAACGCTTACGCGGAAAGTTTTAAAGGCATAAACAACCTTTTAGAAGCGACGCGTTTTGTTGTATTTGATACCGAAACTACAGGACTAAATCCAAACGAAGACCTTATTTTATCTATTGGTACAGTTACCATACAAAACTTTAGTATAAACGTTTCCGACAGCTTAGAATGTTACGTACAACAAGAACATTTTAATGCAGATACAGTAAAAATTCATGGCATTTTAAAAGCAGGATCTATTCATAAAATAGAAGAAACGGAAGGTATAAAGCTATTCTTAAAACATATTGAAGGTGCTGTTTTGGTAGCGCACCATATTGCATTTGATGTCGCTATGATTAACCAAGCTCTAAAACGAATGGATTTGCCAAAACTTAAAAACAAATTGGTAGACACGGGACAGCTTTATAAAAAAACGAAATACGTTAAAGACGTAAAACATTATAGTTTGGATCAACTCTGCGACATGTTTCATATTACTATGCACGACAGACACACGGCTTCTGGTGATGCGTTTTTAACTGCTGTTTTATTTTTAAAGTTTGCTGCTTTGTTAAAAAAGAAGAAAAAAAGAGATTTGAGGTTGAGGGATTTTTAGAAGTAATACACTAGTTCTCGATACAAAATTCTGAAAAAGAATTTCACTCGAACGGACAAAATGTAATTTCACTCGAACGGACAAGGAATAATGCAACTCAACTCGATAAATAGTATACATCTTTTTTTGTCACTTCGAGGGATTTGTGAAGTAGGTACAAATTGTATGGAGAAGTAATTAATCAGAAGTTCTCGATACAAAATTCTGAAAAAGAATTTCACTCGAACGGACAAAATGTAATTTCACTCGAACGGACAAGAAATAATGCAACTCAACTCGATAAATAGTATACATCTCTTTTTGTCACTTCGAGTGATTTGTGAAGCATGAGCAAATGGTATCGAGAAATAATTAATCAGAAGTTCTCGATACAAAATTCTGAAAAAGAATTTCACTCGAACTGACAAAATGTAATTTCACTCGAACGGAAAAGGAATAATGCAACTCAAACC
This sequence comes from Lacinutrix sp. MEBiC02595, assembly GCF_053601555.1. NCBI lineage: Bacteria > Pseudomonadati > Bacteroidota > Flavobacteriia > Flavobacteriales > Flavobacteriaceae > Lacinutrix > Lacinutrix sp. MEBiC02595. Next base: position 278,821 of record NZ_JBSHNU010000246.1, read on the forward strand.
GATAAATAGTATACATCTTTTTTTGTCACTTCGAGGGATTTGTGAAGTAGGTACAAATTGTATGGAGAAGTAATTAATCAGAAGTTCTCGATACAAAATTCTGAAAAAAGAATTTCACGCGAACGGACAAAATGTAATTTCACTCGAACGGACAAGGAATAATGCAACTCAACTCGATAAATAGTATACATCTTTTTTTGTCACTTCGAGTGATTTGTGAAGCATGGGCAAATGGTATCGAGAAGTAATTAATCAGAAGTTCTCGATACGGAATTTTATAAAAGAATTTGCGTTTAGGTGCTCCTTCCTTTAGTTAAAGGAAGGTGGTTTTTGTTGTAACAAAAATCGGATGGTTTGTAGAAAAAGGCGAAGCACTTTTATTAACTCCTCTTTCTTCAAATTCTGAAAAAGAATTTAAATTCTTTCTCCTCTTTAAAAAAGAGGAGAGCCAGTACGATTTATTATTGATATATACATTAATGAGATTGCTTCTTACCTCGAAAGGCCATTAACTTTTCACTTTCTTTTTCCCTATCTCTTTTTACCCTTAGATTTCACTTCTTTAATCTTTACATAAATAAGCTTCGAACGTCCTCTAGCATCTTCTCTTCTTTCAATTTCAAAAGTGGAAATAGATTTAATTAAAGGCGTTAATTTTTGAAATCCGTAATTTCTAGAATCGAAATTGGGTTGTTTCTTTTGCAGTAAACTTCCAACATCTCCTAAAAAAGCCCAACCATCATCATCTGCAACATCATCTATAGTTGCTGCAATAAACTTAATTTCTTTTTGTGTTATTTTATCGTATTTATTCTCTTTACTCACAGACTTTTCTGTAGACGATTCTGATTCACTTTCTTCGGCCTGATTTTTAAGAATCTCGATATATATAAACTTATCACAAGCAACAATAAAAGGGTTTGGTGTTTTCTTTTCGCCAATACCAAATACTTGCATTCCTGCTTCACGCAATCGCGTAGCTAAACGAGTAAAATCACTATCACTAGATACTAAACAGAACCCGTCTACTTTACCCGAATACAAAACATCCATGGCATCAATAATCATGGCAGAATCTGTAGCATTTTTACCTGTAGTATAACCATATTGCTGAATTGGAGTAATCGCATTTTCTAACAATACATTTTTCCATTTAGACAAATGAGGTTTGGTCCAGTCGCCATAAATACGTTTAATGGTTGGATTACCATATTTAGCAATCTCTTCCATCATTTCTTTTACATAAGCGGAAGGAATATTATCTCCATCAATAAGTACTGCAAGTTTAATGTCCATAAATTTTGTGCTTTTTAATAATGAATATAAAGATAATAGCATTATATCAAAAAACCACTCCAATTGGAGTGGTTTTATATGTTATAACAAGTTATTATTTTTTAGCTGCCTTTTTAGCCAATTTTGCAGCCTTTTTTTCTTTAGGTGTTAACGCTGCTTCTTTTTTTACGTTTTTCTTTGAATCTTGTGATTTAGCCATGATTGTATTGTTTTAATATTTTTCTTTTAAATTATAGTTTAAATGTAGTGAAATAATCTTAATCTACTTCTATTGCTTTATAATTCTAATATTATGCTGTCCTTTTTCTGCTAGTAATTTCACTATATAAACACCTGCAGAAAGCGTCGATATGTCTAATTTTAAATTAGATGAAGCCGTATTTTCAGCATACACTTCTTGTCCTAAAAGATTATAAATCTTCACTGCATTTAATACGGATTTGTACTTTATATTTAAAATATCTTTTGCAGGTATTGGAAAAACGGATAAAGCTTCCATATCAAAGGTATCTATACTTAAAGCTGGTGCTACTTCTATTGTAAAATCTAAGGCTTGTCCGTAACCTGCATAAGGACCAAAACCGAAGGGATAAAATTCTATAGCACATGGATTTACTACTGCTGGAGAGTCTCCATCTTGATACGTTTTGGTAATTCTAATACGCGTTCTTCCTTCTTCAGCATCTAAAGGAATAGGGATATCCATAGTTACAGAAACACCATCACTTCCTGTAGAACCAGTAATGGTTCCAATATTATAAACTTCACCAGTATCATCTAAAACATCATTTTGATTCCAATCTATAAATGCAACAATATCATTATCAAAAGCATTTCCATTCATATCATAGGTATTCCCAGAAACTTCCAGTGTATAAATTTCATCTTGATTTACGGCTACAATAGTTCCTGTCTCATCTATTAAAACAGAAGATATATCGGTATTATTAATAGTACTTCCATTTAAACTAACTGTTGTGATTTCTTCCACCAAAACACCATCTCCATTTGTAATCTCACAATACGGAAGCGGAAAAACAGGAGCAACTTCTACTTCTAACATAAAATCTAAGGCTTGTCCGTAACTTGCATAAGGACCAAAACCGAAGGGATAAAATTCTATAGCGCATGGATTCACAACTGCTGGAGAGTCTGGGTCTTGATAGACTTTGGTAATTCTAATACGTGTGTTTCCTAAATTAGCATTTGTTGGAACTGTTATATTTAGCATCACAGAAACACCATCGTTTCCTGTAGATCCAGTAATAGTACCTATGTTGTAGATTTCACCAGCATCATCTAAAACATCATTTTGATTCCAATCTATAAATGCAACAATATCATTATCGAAAGCATTTCCATTCATATCGTAGGTATTCCCTGAAACTTCAAGAGTATATATCCCATCTGGATTTACAGTTACTATAGTTCCAGTTTCATCTAATAATACGGATGTAATATCTGTATTGACAATAGTAGCTTCCCCAAAATTAACTGTTGTGATTTCTTCCACCAAAACATCTCCTGCATTTGTAATCTCACAATACGGAAGTGGAAAAGTTTGTGCTTGAATTCCAATAGTGAATAGTGCAAATGATAGTGTAAGTACTTGCGTAATTTTTTTCATAAATTTTAGAATTTGATTAAACTCTAATTTATAAAATAAAACACACATATTTGTAAGATGCTGTTTTTTAACAGTATACTTTAATTTAAATACGTGTGCTTTTGTTAAAGTCATTACGAAGACGTAGGACATGTAAGTCTGTATGTTATATACTTATTTATTCTTTAATGCTGATAACATCTACCATTAGCATTTTTTGTTTTCCGTTTACAGCGCTTACTTGCTTTTGTTTTACCTGTGCATTGTGTTGCTGTTGTTTTTTTGGCTGTTGTATTCCTTTGACTTGAAGAAAAGGCATTAGCATTTGTAGCTGTGGTATTACTGTTTGTTGGCTTACAAACGGAACAAGCTTTAAAGCCTAATTCTATTGCTTTTTCTAAAGTGTATTCTTTTTTTGAATATTTTAAATATCGACAACTAGATTTATGATACTTTTCTCCTGTATTTGTTGTGTAAACGGTTTGCCCTATTGCAGTACATGTAAATGCAAAAGTTAAAATTAATAATATTATTTTTAAAGGTTTCATTTAAACTTAGATTGCTTCTCAATCCTTTTTTTTATTTAGTTTTCGCAACTTATATGCTTTCTTTTTATTAGCTCTCCATTGCCATGGAGAAATAGCATTTTTATCTGCCCACAAGCCAACTTTATCCTTTCTTGCTTGATCTTCTAAACTTTGCAAGATGGTGTCTTTTGAATATTTAACATAATGCCAAGCTAATCCTTGTTTAACTAGTTGGTGGTTTAGATTAATAGAATCCCCATAAAACACATTTGCTATTAAACGTCTATATCGATCTTTCTTTAAAACTTCCACGATTACCTGCTTGCTAAAAACGGCATCGGATACAAATTGTTTTGCTTTTGCTGAAAAGGCTTGTTTTTTTTCAGGACAATCTATATTTGCTAGTCGTACTTTTACAGTTATCGAGTCTTTAGTTAATAGTTTAAAAGTATCGCCATCCATAATACCGACTACTTTTCCTGCGATGATTGTAGGCTTTAAAGTGCTATTTGAATATTTATAAGAGGATAATATAATTACGAATAAAAAGAACCAAAATTTGGGCATAGCTTGACAATTTAATTTAATCTAAATTAGCAGTATTTAATAACTGTTTTTCAAATACATAAGTATTATCCATAGTGTTTATATTTCTCTAGTTTCCTTTTATCTTTTAACTGATCTATTTTTTTTCAGTTAAAGAATTAATTAGGTTTTGGACTTCCAATATTATTCCTTTTACCAAACTTAAGCCTATTAAAAAGGATGTTTTTATAACAAACCGTAAAAAAAAAGGCAACCATTACAGATTGCCTCTTCTCTTCCTTAATTTGCTGATTCTAATAACAAGCACACAATTTTAAGCAAAAAATTAATCTGTTTTTTACTGTTTCCCGTAAAAGGTTTTTTTTATATCAATCCTAAATCCTTAACAATTGCAATTAAGTGAATGGCATTATTCGCTTTAAACTGAATACGCAATTTATTCAGACGTTTCTCTATAGAACTTAAACTGCTAGGTGTAATATTATTCGTTTTAAGATGTGCACTAATTTCATCTTGAGATAAACCATTAGAAAGAAGTTTTACTAACTCGATATCAAAACCGTCTATTTCTAAATTTGTTTTTTCACTTAATGCTTGCGCTACTTGTGGTGACACATAGATTTCATCATTATACACCGCTTTAATGGCTTTACCTAGTTCTATTAAACCTCGCCTGCCTTTACATACATAGGCATTGGTTTTATGCGTACCCATTAAACTTCTTACTCTTTGTAAACGGTCTTCTACAGAATAGACTATTATTTTTAACTCTGGATGTTCTTTCTTTAAAGCGATTACTAATTCTTCACCAGAAGTAAATTGTTGTTCTCTATGATCTGATACAAAAGATAAATCGGTTATTAATAAATCGTAAGGAGCATCCTCTAAAATTGCTTTTTTGATCCTTAAATAGGCATCATCACAATATTGTACTTGCTGCACGTTTTTTATAGACATGCTATCTAAGACTGTTAAAACACCTTGATTGATGCTTCCTAGGTCATCCGAAACTAAAACTTTATGAAACATATTTTAAATTATAATATTTGCTTTAAAACCATTATTAGTACTAGAATCAAAAGTAATAGTTCCATTTATAGTTTCTATACGGTTTTCCGTATTCTGTAAACCATTATATTTTTTTAGTATACAGCCTACACCATTATCTTTATAATTAATGCTTATTTTTTTATTTTCTTTATGAAATACAAGCACGACGATACTCGCGCCACTATGCTTCTTCATATTAGTCATAAGTTCTTGTAATACGCGATAAATTGCTACCTTTTTAATTGCGGATAAAGATTGCCAATCTACAGTAGAAATACCTTTTGTGATCACATTTACGGTATTACTTTTATAACTGAGGAGTAAATCTGTAATTGCATCTTTAAAGTCTTGCTCCATATTAATAGCACTACTTTCTTTAGAAATATCCCTAGTTTTGGTATAAATATCTTCTAAATCATCTAATACATCTTCATTTAGATAGGTATGGTTTTGCAACTTTGTCATTACTTGATATACATCATTAGCAACCTCATCATGTACTTTTTTTGAAATCCGGGTTTCAGTATTGTAAACCTGTGAGAGCTTCTCTTTTTTATGTTTCGCTCTCAAAATAAAATATAAAAAAGTAGTACATAACAGCAGAAAAAGCAATCCAATAAAAAATAAAATTTGATCGTTTTGTCTTTTAATTTTATTTATTTTAAGTTCACCAGATTTCTTATCATAATTATATTTTTCAACGGCGTATCGATTCTTAATTTTCTCTTTACTAGCATTTACACTATCTGTTAATCGCTTATAAGTAAGAACACCCATATCTTCATTAATACTCATCTTATTACCTAATGCACTTATTATATAGTCTATGTTTTTAGTGAAATTTGCAATATCTAGTGCTTTGTCTGCATATAACAAAGCATTTACTCTATCCTTACGGTTTTTGTAATATTCTGATAGGCTAGAATAGCTTGAGATAATTCCTTGTTTAAATTTTTTATCTATTCTTATTTGAAGTCCCTTATTTATATTACCCAATGCTTCTGGTAGATCTAATTTAGATTGCACCACTCCCAAGTTATCTAAAACTCTTGCTTGATTTAAACGATCCTTAATAATCACACTTTTAGTATACGCTTCTTTATAGTAATTTATAGCTACTACATATTCCTTTTTTTCTTTATAGACATTACCCATATTATTTAAAACCGTAGCTATTTCTTTTGGGCGATTTTCAATAGCTAATACCTTTCTAAAATAGTCTAATGCTATACTATATTTATAGAGTTCTTTACTAATAACTCCTAAATGATTATATAATGAAATTCTATATTTATTATATCCGTTTTCGTCTAATTGATCTAATAATTTTAAAGCTTCAATAGCCGAGTTTTCACTATCATACAGAACCCCTATTTTCTTTTCTGCTCTAGCTATAAAAATCAAGTTATAAACTACAGCTAATTTATTATCGGCATGTAAATTTTTAATTTTTTTATTTTGAAAATACCCTAAACCAATAACAAGATCCTCATTTAGTTTTGGTTTATTAATAAGGTTAACATAATACGAACTGCTATCTATACTTTTTTGAGCATATATCTTGGTAGTAGAAATTATCTGAAAAAACACAAAAAAAAAGAGGAATGATTTTACTAAGTATCTCATTCCTCAAATTTAGAAACATTTTTTAACTAACAATAGTTTTATCCTCGATTTCCTGGTGGTGGCGGTGGAGGTGGCGGATCTATATCCCCATCTTCATCGCAACAATCTACTGTTGCTGTTGGTGCATCTTCCTGAATACTAGTTGGCGTACAAGAAAATAAAGCTACATTGAGGAAAACCGTAAGGAGAATTACATATATTTTTTTCATTTTGTTATATTTTAAAATTGGACATACGTGTTGCTATTCGATATGTTTTATCGAAAATTTTTACAGGGCAACACCCTAAAATTTTAGAGAGACGTCTCTCGCTTCTTTGGGAAGTATGGAGCGCAGAAGCAAATAGTTATTGTTACTTCCCAAGTGGCAATACCATTTTACTTTGCTGCTCCAGTATAGAATGGATATATTTCGTAAACCATATTACGCTATGGTGTTTATCCGTTCTGAAGCAAATAAAGGATAGATTAAAAAAAAGAATAGTGACAACATAATGACATCTGTTTGACATGCATGTGACACCAAACTAAATAACTATTAATCAGTGATTTAAAATGAAAATAATAGAAACCAATACAATTAAAAAGGAAGCATTAATTGAAAAATTGATGGCACTAGTATTTAAAAAAGTAGCAGAAGATTCTAGTGAAACGACTGGATATGGAATTTCAAAATACTTGTATACTGCTATTCATGAAAAAATTGCAGAAAGAACATTACTACGATATTATGATGGCTACCTATTAAAAAAGGAAAGCGAAAAAACCAAACCAAACTCATTTAACCTAGATGTACTTAGTACTTATTTAGGTTTCGAAAATTTCTCTGATTTTTCTCTTCAAAAGAAAAACACTACTAAAAGGGAATCCATAAGTTTTAATAAAAAGTTAAGCCTTATCGGTTCTACAATTATAGTTTCTTGTATTGGCTACATTACTTATGATAATACAAAAGAAAATTGCATGATTTGGGTAGATAATACACATTATGAAAAAGTGTCTTGTGAAGAAAAAGGAGATATTGAATCTATTACAAAAGACATGTATGTTCTAGAAAAATTTAAACGAATAGCCCCAGATTCTACCTATGCTTTTTTTAAAATAGATGGAAAGGAAAACTTATGGTACGGAAAAAATAGTAAGGGCGATTTAGAATATTTTACTAGTTTTGAAAAGCATCCAATTACGGGTGAAACATTAAAAAAGATCACTCCGTATATGATAAAAAATCACATTTTTGAGAATTATTAATCGGATTTGAATGTAATACTACCTGTTTTTAGAAACAAAAAAAGCAACCTTTACCGGTTGCTTTTTTTGTTTCTGCATTAGGGCTTTCCGCTATATCTTTTTTGCCATAAAAAGCAAAAAAGATATAGCGGAAAGCCTGACGTTTTGCCTTTTTTTGGCAAAAGGTAATGCCCTACGGATTAACTATAAACAGATTGCTTCGTCGTGCCTCCTCGCAATGACGTTAACTAGTAGCTTTTTTCAATTTAATAAGATGCATTTTATCTAGTACCACCATGATGCAATACGTAGGATCAATCTCGTGCCATTTGATTCCGAAATTTGCGCGTCCGCTATGCGAATGATGATTATTGTGGTAGCCTTCGCCCATCATTAAAAAATCGACAGGTAAAAGGTTTTTTGAGGTGTCTGAAACTTCAAAATTTCTATATCCGTAAATGTGTGCAAACCAATTAATAATCACGCCATGAATTGGTGCCATTAAATAGGCAACTGGTAAAAATAGCCATTGCCACCAAGCAGTTGCAAATACAGCAAAAAATGCGGTGTATAAAACTACCCAAACTAATCGAGACGCTCTAGAGCTTGCAAATTTATCGAAAGCTTCCCATTGCGGAACGTTTTTAGTAAACTTATCTGCTACGGCAATACGTTTTTGATTGATATCTTGATAGATGTTTTTGGTACGCCACATCATAGTAAATACATTGGCGTCATATTTTGGAGAATGCGGATCTTTTTCGGTATCTGCATAGGCATGGTGCATTCTATGCATAACACCGTAACCATACGCACTTAAATAATTGGAACCTTGAAATAGCCATGTTAAAAAGAAACACACTCGCTCTGCAAACTTAGACATAGTAAAGGTTTGATGCGCTGCATAGCGATGTAAAAAGAAGGTTTGAAAAAACAAACCGGTATACCATAAAATAATGATAAATATAAGAATAGTCATAATCTTCGCTTTTTGTAAAGGTCGGAATATGTTATGCGAATTACAATGAACCTAGGTTAAGAAATTCGTTTTCTAATTCTACTTAATGCTTGTGCGGTTACACCAATATATGAAGCGATATATTTTAACGGAACTTCTTTAATTAAGTTTGGTCGTTCTGTGAAAAGTTTGAGGTAACGGGCTTCGGCAGTTTCGTTTAAAAGGGATTGTTCACGTTTGGATTTGATAAGAAATAAACGCTCGGAAGACATACGCCCAATGACATTACCAACAAAACTTTTTTGATATACTTCTTGTAAGTCGGTATAGGAAATACTCCAAATTGACATATTAGTGAGTGCTTCAATTTGGTACAACGAAGGTTCGTGAGTTAAAAAAGAATCATAAGCACTTATAAATTCGTTTTCGAAACAAAAACCAAAGGTGATTTCTTTTTCTTTATCTTCTTTAGGAATTAAAAAACGTGCGATTCCAGATTCTATAAAAGAGATGTAATTTTCTACTTGACCAACCTCCACAAGCTTATCTTTTTTCTTGAATTCTCGCTTTACTAATTTAGAGGAAAACAATTGCCAATCGGTATCATCTACAGTTATGGTTTCTTCTATATAGGCTCTAATGTTTTTCATAATTATCTATTACTACAAAGAACGTTATTTTATATAAAAAAAGCATCCTTATTGTAGTAATAAGGATGCTTTTTTAATGGTAATAATTCAAGTTTACCAGTTTTCTATTTCACTTTTAATCTCTTCTTTTGTTTTACCGTATTTTTCTTGGATTTTCCCTGCTAATTTATCGAAATCGCCTTCAGCTTCTGTATACTCGTCATCTGTAAGCTTTCCGTATTTGCTTTTAAAATCACCTTTTATCTGTTTCCATTTTCCTTTAAATTGATCTGCATTCATAGTATTGTGTGTTTTAAGTTAATAATACTTCAAAGATAATGCAGAACTAAAGTACTTATTATTGCAATCGATTTAAGGATTAACGCATTTACTAATTAAAGAAAACTTTAACAGATCTGTTTGCTGTATTGGTATGATAAAGAAGAAATAGATTTTTTAGAATTGTAAATCTGCTACTAAATCAAATTCGTCATAAATTGCTTTATCTTTTAAATCATCAAAAAAGCTAGTAGAACCATATTTTACATCAAATTTTGTTCTGTCTACTTTTAGTGTTGCTGTTGCTTTGCTTCCGTACACAGATATATTTATAGTTACCGGATTTGTTTTTCCTTTAATCGTTAAGTCTCCAGTAGCGGTATACGAGTTTTTTCCTGTTGCTGTTACTTCGGTAAATACTAAGTTTGCAGTTCCAAATTTACTTACTCCAAAAAAGTCATCCGATTTTAAATGTCCGTCTAATTTGTCTTTGTATTCTCCTTCAAGATCTGTACTACTAATGGTTGTCATATCTATAACAAATGTACCTCCAGTTAATACTTCGTCTTTAAAATCTAAAGATCCAGATTGTAAGTTTATTGTTCCTTCATGAGAACCTGTTACTTTGTATCCTTTCCAAACTACTTTACTATCTGTAGTTTTAATCTCTTTGTTTTGCGCTATTATAGCGGTTGAAAATGTTGCAAATGTTATAATTGCGGTTAAAAGTGTTTTCATTTTTATATGTTTTTATTTGTCTGAAGCAAAGATCTAATAATATTAGGAAAGAAAAGATGACCTAGTTTATTAAATGTTGTTAATGTAGATTAACATTTTTTATTGGGCAGCGATTTGACTTTTTATTTTACTTAAAAATTCTTTGGTAATCCCTAAATAGGAAGCGACCATATACTGCGGAATTCGTTGTTCTATTTCGGGGTAACTATCTCTAAAAATGAGGTATCTCTCTTTTGCAGACATACTAAAATTTCGAACGATTCTTTTTTGTGAAGCTACAAATGCTTTTTCAATAGTTTTTCGGAAAAGTCGTTCTAACTTAGGAATTTGCGCATACGTTTCTTCCATGTTAGTATGTGAAAAGATAATACATTCGGTATCTTCTATACATTGCACATTAAAATCGGAAGGTGTTTGAGAAATGAAACTTCCAAGATCGGAAGTCCACCAATCTTCCACCGAAAACATAAGGATATGTTCTTGTCCTTCGGTATCTACATAAAACATTTTGGTACAACCAGAAACCACAAAACAAATCGATTTATTGACATCGCCTTGTTGTAAAATATATTGTCCTTTTAAATATTTTCTAGACGTAACTTGACTGGTTAAAAAAGTGATCTCTTGGTCGGTTAACGTTACTATTTTACTTATATAGTTTAAAAGTGGTTGTAAATTCATGCTCCTATTTTGATTGCTTAACAAATATAAAAAAAGCCATTACAGGAATGGCTTTTTATTAATCATTAAACAGATTGCTTTGTTACTAGCAATGCCGATTGTTTCTGCATTAGGGATAGAACGGCATGTTTGAGCTCCTCGCAGAGAGCGAGTAGTGAGAGCCCGACACTTTGCAGCTGTTGCGAAAAAGTGGAATGCCCAACTAATTTAAAAGCTTTTCTATTTCTAGCTTGATTTTATTTAATTGTTCGATAATGATTTCGTCTTTTATATAATTTAGTAAAAAGTCTATTTGAATAATTTCGTTTTTAATATATCGCGGACTATATAAAAGCTGGAATACATGTTTAAATCTGGCTATTATATCGATTTCTATATTTGGTTTAAACTTATTGTTTATTAGCATTAACCCAAAATTAGCTTCTGCCATACCAATAAGCACCGAGACGTCTAAGTCGGTTTTATCATAATCTTCAAGCTCTTGATGGAAATCTATTAGGTAGGATTTTATATCTACGCTGTTTTCAAATGCGCCAGAATTTGTGATGGAATCCTCTAGTTTATCGTCTCCTAAAAGCTCGATTATATGTCCGACAAAAATTAAATTCGACATCGCATCTAAACTATTACCATCGTATTTATTAGTGGATGTTTTATACGAATCGACATACATGGCGAATGCTCTTTTAAGGTATTCAATTTTTTCTTTGGTAGTTTCTAAATGTGTGGATGCTAATTTATAGGCATTCCCTACAATATTTAATCGGCATGGATTTTTACCTACCAAGGTTAAAAACTCAATTTCCTTTAAGTCATAGACCAGTGTTTTTCTATTTAAATGATTGGTTTTAATGATACAATATTGCTCTAAAGCTTCAATGGAGAAATTACCATTAGAATACACAAATAGGTCTTTAAATTTTTGTAGTGCAATTTCTGTTTCGCCCAATTCATTATACACCAAGGCTTCTTTTTCTAAAATATTAGCGTCTAATAAATTTGCTTGCTCTACCTTTTCTAAATAACCTTCTAATTTTTGAAGCGCTTGATTGCTATTGTATTTTTGGTCTCTAATCGCTATTAATAGGTTATCAAAATCGGTATAAATCTGCGAAGGAATTACATATTCAAAGTCTTCTTTCTTCTTGGATCCTCTGGTAATAAACCTGTAAAACTGATTCCCATAACATTGATATGCTCCCCAAGTACTGGTATTAGAATGGTTTTGATAACATGCTAATCTTGCTTTTTGAACCGCACTTCCAAACGTATCTCCTTCTAACATATTTTTATAAAAGACTTCGGAAAAAGTTTTTGCTGCGGCATCATTAACTGCCCAACCAGAAATAACAATTGCTTTAACGCCCATTTCTATAAGTTGCGTTCCTACATTTGCTGCTAAGCGATATCGTTCTCTGGTATATTTTTCGTCTTCCACATGTATGGCTCCGGAATAGCAACAGTTTATAAATACAAATTCTGGAACATACCCTAATTGTTTTATGGTTGCCGGATCGATGCAAATACTTTCACCAATGGCTATTCCTACTTCGTTATTTTCTGGATCGTATAAACCATGTCCCGCAAAATGTAATATTTTATATTTCTTATTAAACAACTCCATCATTATTGGTGCTGCAGAAGCATTGATCATCGATGTGGTTTCAAAACCAAATTGATTTAATTTTTTAGTAATCCACTCTGCTTCTTCTTTTGCTGCTGGCAATTGTGGCAGATTATCGCTATTATAATTGGGATCACCTACAACAAAAACACTATTATTATTTAGGGATACCTGTGAATTATAGGTTGCATATTCGGTAACTAGCTGTCTTATAAAACTCGAGCTTACTGCTGCCGGCGTTTCTCCTGTTTCATGATCGTGTAATAATTCCCAAGGTATTTGTGCCGCATTCTTATCTAGTTTGATAATCATATTGGCTTGGTTTCTAAAAGTATCTTTAAACTCATTAGGCACTAACATTTCGAATAATGCCTTGGATAACCTTTTGTCCCAAATAGATTGATAGGATTTTTGCTGTAATAAAAAGTTAATTTTATTTAAACCAATATCAATCATTTCTTGTTCTACTCTTGCTAATCCGTTGGACGAATAATATTTAAATCCGACCACATTATCTTTTTCGTTTCTATCTTTACTTTCTTTTACAACGCCATTAATATGCAGGTTATACCACCAGTTATATTTATTATCCGAATACAATTGTTTCTTTTTCGCACCAGCTCTTCGTAAAACACCTTTGGTTAAATTAATGGAGATTCGATTGTCATTATCTTGCATTCTGCTTAAACTGAAGTATGCCTGACTTGCTACAGATTCGTAGTAATTAATAATCTCTAAATCTTTAATTTGTTTTAATCCTTCACCTCTATCTTTTATATATGCATTTGCTGCCGAAACACCTAGTAAAATACCTTTAAGGGAATCTTCTAATGGCAATTTACCATAGCCGATACCTATTAAAATAGCCGATAGTCCGGTGCCATATTTTTTAACTTCTGGCAGCGTATAGTTATCTCGCATAAACATGGCATACTTTAAAGTCGCAAACTTCACCGTTTTTGCTAATAGAAAAGTGGTTAGGTTATCCGAACTTCCTAGTCCGCAAATAACAGCTCCTTTAGGCTGCGTTTTCAAATTAAAAAACACCTCACTTTCTCCTACTTGCCCCGGATAATAACCAATATCTAAACGCTGTGACAATCGATTATTTAAATAATTATCTAATGCTTTTTCGGCACTTAAAATCAAGTCCATATAAAAGTGCCCAACCATAACAGGAAAAGAAGATATTCGTAAATCTCCATTAATAACACTAACGTTTATCATTTCGGTCTCCGTCTCTGCAACTGGTTGTGTATCAAATAGTGCTTTTACTACATCTTGTTGGTTATGTAAAGGTTCAGCATATCGATATACTTCACTAATTACTTCTCCGCTTCTAGACTTTGGCTGTTGCGTACTAAGTTTATTAGTACTTCCTGTTGCGATGATATCTTCAATACCTTCAAAAATATATTTCTCATTTGCCAGATCGCCATGCGTAGTATTAGAATAGTATAAATTGGTACTACCAAGAAGTTGTTTCGGAATACCTGATTGCCAAGTAACACTTCCATCACCATGCGAGGTGGCTTTGTACACTAGTTTTTCATAGCTGGATAAAAATCTACTTTTAAAGGTATAATCGAAAACGGTTTCTTCTGCTTTTCCTGCTACGTAATATATATTCTTAAAAACATCTTTATTTTCAGGAGTTTCTAAATCTTTTAAAAAGTCTAGAACGCTAGTTCTAAATGCTTTAAAATCTTTTAACGATCTCTCATTTTTACTTGGTTCGGGCATGTGTTTTAGATTCGCCATTTTATCTAAATCTTTCCAAAACTTAGCATCCCAAAAAGGCCTTTTGCTATATTTTTCGATAGGTAATAACTCGAATACACCAGGATATTTCCAAAATATTTTTAGAAGGTCTTTTTTATCATTTCTAAAGTCTAAAGCTGCTAATTGTTTTACACGTCTACTATGACCAGTAAGCACTTCCATAATAAGATAAGAACCCAGCCATGGTGTTCCCAACATGATAAACTTGTTCTTTTTATTATCGGAAAAATCGGACCATACATTTTTAAAATCCATCATGCATTGTCTGGCAACCAATCCGCCCATAGAATGCGCAATAATATTAATATTAGCATTTGCTTCTATTAGTGTTTCTAATTGTGTACTTAATTCTTTGGCTGCTCCTTTTACAGATTTCCGCCAATCAAATTCCAATGTTATTACATCATATTTACCAGAATAATATTCGCTTATTTTAGAATAAAAGTCCTTAATAATACCGGAAGCCTTTACATTATCGGCACTAATATTTAAGTTATTTACAATAGCGCCTTTATTAATATTACGCATATTTACCCATTGATCATCGTCATCACTAGCTAGTGTAGATCCCATAATTCCAGGAATAATAATGACAACGTCTCGAGAAATATTGCTTGGTTTTAGTGAAAAACCGTCTAATGAAAACGTATCTAATATAATGCCTCTGTCTGCATCCGAACTCTGCAATAGCGTATTATAAAGGGTAGCTGGGTTTTGTTCCGAATCCTTAAAAGCCTGAAGTATAGCATCGCATGATTTTACATTAGAAAAGTATTTGAAATGGTTTGTATTGCTTCCTTTGGAAAGAAAAAAATGTATGCCATTGGTCCTTTGTACACCATGAACCATACGATACGTATCTACTACAAGATCATTTTCGGTACGATAAAAAAGATTGGCAAGAATAACTTTTAAGGAGCTAAAGTTTACTCCCGAAACATCCGAATCTCCTGAAATAGCATATAATTCACTGGCTACCGTAGTATCTGCAGCATTCATCATTTTTTGAAATAAAGACTCCGGCATCATGCTATTTAAACCTGGCAGTATTTCGGGGTTCTCTTTTTGCGAAATCAATTCCATTAAAAAGGATTTTACCGCTTCATACATCGGATTTCTAACACCAAAAGCTATAGAAACCGCATTTAATAATAGATTAAAAAAGTGGTCTGCTCTTCTAGATAGAATCGTTGTTCCACTTGCTGGAGCAGCTACTCTTACCACCTTATCAATTTTAATCCGCTTATTCACCACCAAAGCATTAATATCTAGCATCAATTTATAGGAATATGCATCTTCCTTTTTAAGAATACTTAATTCATTTTCGCTAAACCCAACCTTAGAAACATAATTTCTAAAATCACATTTTGCAAGAATATCTGCTACCAAACCACCTCTAGAATGACTTAATATATCAATAGTGCAATCATCTGGACAGCGATTTAAAAAATCTAAAGCATTTTGTAACGGACTTTGAGATAAGGTATAATGCTCTAATGCTAGAATATTTGCGCCATAAATTTCAATAATATCTTGCCAAGCATTACTACTATTCAAACTACCAAAAGCATCGATAGTAGTAGAAAGTGTGCCGTGAAGTAATAACAAGTATTTATCCTGTTTGCTTTTTTTATACGGTACTAATTTAAAATTAGCATCTACCTGATATAAACCTGGATGTGGTTGTACTTTTTTATCATAAGTTTCCCCAAGTACTTTCATAGAAACTTCGGCAATCTTTTTAGCCTTAAAAACACTAAACACCTTTACCAAAGCGCGTTTAATAAGTCCTCTAGAATTTTCGTCTGTTGCTATTTGCGTTTCAAACAAATAATCATCATCGCCACCAGATCTTTTTTCTAAGGTTTTTTCATTATATATTTCTTGAATATCTTCGGGATGTCCTATCCATTCCGTATTATCTGTAAACTGTAGAGACAGTAAATCATGTTCTTCAAAGGAGACCGTAATGGGTTTATTTTCCGATCGGTTGGAAGATACTTCAATACTTGTTTTTAATTCAAATTTAGCTTGTAATGCAATAGGTAGTATGCTATCTACATTATCTACTTTAATTTCATTGCCGTAAAACTTTGCTTTTCTAATCATAATTCGCACCTTATTACTGTTTTTATAAAACATATAAATCACACGCAAAAAAGTAATACTTGCGCGCAAACCCATCTGAATACAGATAGTTGGGATGCTATTAATTTATTTCTAGGAAGAAATAGTTAAGATTAACTGTGATAAATATACAAAAAAAAGATAAAACCTTTCTTTTATTTCATGTCTTCGGCACATAACCAACAGAAAGGCAATAGATTATATTTACAAATTCTATAATTTAATTCAAATACGCTTTTCATTTTAATATAAAAAAAAGTGTTCCTAATAGTAGAAACACTTTTTTAAATGGATTAGCGGTAACTAGCAATGCTATCCATATTTGTCTGAAGAAAATAAAAAAACTATAAAGAATTATCCATAATATCCTGAACACATTCTGGGTTAAGCAACGTACTAATATCTCCTAAATTGCTAGTATCTTTTTCGGCAATTTTACGTAAAATACGACGCATAATTTTTCCGCTTCGCGTTTTTGGTAAACCTTCGGTAAACTGTATTTTATTTAATTTTGCTATTGGTCCGATACGATCCGAAATTAATTGATTAATCTCCATACGAAGGTTATCATGGTTTCTACTTTCTCCAACATCTTTTAAAGTAATATAACCATATAATGCGCTTCCTTTTACGTCATGCGGAAAACCTACAATAGCACTTTCAGAAACTGCAGGATGCTCATTAATAGCATCTTCAATTGGTGCGGTACCTAAATTATGTCCGGAAACAATAATTACGTCATCTACACGACCTGTTATTCTATAGTAGCCAACCTCATCTCTTAACGCACCATCTCCGGTAAAATATTTATTTTCATAGGTGGAGAAATAGGTTTCCTTGTACCGTTGGTGATTTCCCCAAATGGTACGTGCAATACTTGGCCATGGGAATTTTATACATAAACGTCCTTCGACTTGATTCCCTTTTAATTCTTCGCCATTCTCATCCATTAAACAAGGTTGCACTCCTATAAAAGGTAAAGTTGCATACGTTGGTTTTGTTGGTGTTACATATGGAATTGGCGTTATCATAATTCCGCCAGTTTCCGTCTGCCACCACGAATCTATAATCGGGCTTTTCCCTTTTCCTATATTATCATTGTACCAATGCCAAGCTTCTTCATTAATTGGTTCTCCTACACTTCCCAGAACTTTAAGTGAAGACAAATCGTATTTTTCTACTAACTCTAAGCCTTGTTTGGCTAAGGCACGAATGGCTGTTGGTGCGGTATAAAACTGACTCACTTTATGTTTTTCTACAATATCCCAAAAACGTCCAAAATCTGGATAGCTTGGTACACCTTCAAATAATACGGTTGTTGCTCCATTTGCTAACGGACCGTAAACAATATAACTATGACCTGTAATCCAACCAATATCTGCAGTACACCAATACACATCATTTTCTCGATATTGAAATGCATTTTTAAAGGTATACGCTGTGTACACCATATATCCGGCTGTGGTATGTACCATTCCTTTTGGTTTTCCTGTAGAACCTGAAGTATATAAGATGAATAAAGGATCTTCAGCTTGCATTACCTCTGCATTACATTGGTCTGAAGCTGCATCTAATAAAGGCTGTAACCATTTATCACGACCTTCTTTCATGTTGATTTCTGAATTTATTCGTTTTGCGACTAAAACCGTTTCTACGCCATCACAGCTTTCTAAAGCTTCGTCTACAATACCCTTTAAATCGATAGTTTTTGCACCGCGATACGAGCCGTCACTAGTAATTACCATTTTACAATCGCTATCCTTAATTCTGGTTGACAATGCATTTGCTGAAAAACCTGCAAATACCACATTATGAATTGCTCCTATTCTAGCACATGCTAGTAGCGAAATTGCTAATTCGGGAATCATTGGTACGTAAATACATACACGATCTCCTTTTTTTACACCATTTTCTTTTAGCACATTTGCAAACTGGTTTACACGTTTATGTAGCTGATTATATGTAATATGTTCTGCTCCTTCGCTTGGATCATTAGGCTCAAAAAGAATTGCAGTTTTGTCTCCTCGCGTTGCTAAATGCCTATCGATACAGTTTTCGGTAATGTTTAGTTGCGCTCCTTCAAACCATTTTACTTCTGGTTTTTTGAAATCCCAACTTAAAACATTATCCCATTTTTTTCGCCATAGAAAATGCTCTTCCGCAATCTCTTCCCAAAAACCTTCTGGATTTCTAACGGATTTTCTATAGACTTGGTAATATTCTTCTAAGTGTTTAATGTGGTAATTACTCATAATGTATTGGTTTATATATTATTTGGTCTCGACGCTGCTCGACCTGACAAATAGTTTATATTTTAGTACATCTCGATACCATTTTTTCATGCTTCAAAAATCACTCGATATGACGTTAGTTATTAAGTGACGTTATCTATGGATATGACGTTATCCACTTCGTCAGTTCGAGTGATACGATTTTAAGAGCATGGTATCGAGAACTTATTTATGAATCCCAATATAATGGGTTTGATATACTATTTTAATTTCGTTTATAATAGCGATATCATCTATGGTTGATGGTATGTTATATTGCTGTTCATCTGCGATATTTCGCAACAATTTACGAAGAATTTTCCCACTTCGTGTTTTTGGTAATCGGTTAACAACTAATACATCTCTAAAGGAAGCTACTGCTCCAATTTCTTTACGAACCTCTTGTATAATTTCTTTTTGAATTTGGTTTTCTGTGGAAGATTCGCCAGATTTTAAAACGATTAAACCTAATGGCTTTTGTCCTTTTAAGTCACAATGCACACCAAAAACAGCACATTCTGCAACTGCTTTATGGGATGATACAATTTCTTCCATTTCTGCAGTAGATAATCGGTGACCAGCAACGTTAATTACATCATCTACGCGACCTGTTATAAAAATATAACCATCTTCGTCTTTATAACCGCCATCTCCGGAAAAATAATATCCTGGAAAACGGTCTAAATACCCTGCTTTAAAACGCTCTGGATTCCCCCAAAGGTTACTTAAAGTTCCTGGTGGTAATGGCAATTTTACAGCGACATAACCTTCTACGCTAGCGTCGACCTTTTCTCCTTCTTCATTCAAAATTTGAATATCATAACCACAAACAGGTAAGCTGGCAGATCCTGGTTTTACTTCTTGTAAAGCTACACCAACCATATTTGCTATCATTGGCCAACCACTTTCCGTTTGCCACCAATGGTCTATTACAGGAACTTTTAAATGCTCTTCGGTCCAAGTTAAAGTGGCAACATCACAACGTTCACCTGCTAAAAACTGATATTTTAAACAAGACAAGTCGAATGCTTTTAATAATTCGCCATTTGGATCTTCTTTTTTTATAGCTCTAATTGCTGTTGGTGCTGTAAACATCACTTTTACTTGATGCTCACTAATTACTCTCCAAAATGTAGATGCATCTGGAGTTCGTATTGGTTTACCTTCAAATAAAATCGTTGTATTTCTGTTTAATAAAGGTCCGTAAACAATGTAACTGTGCCCTACAACCCAACCCACATCGCTTGCCGCCCAAAAAGTATCGCCTTCGTCTACACCATAAATATATTTCATAGAGAATTTTAAAGCAGTTGCATAACCACCAGTATCTCGAATAATTCCTTTTGGTGTTCCTGTAGTTCCTGAAGTATATAATATATAGGAAGGATGCGTGGATGGTACGGAAACAGCTTCGATGGAAGGAGATTCTTCTACTAAAGTAGTATAATCTATATCGTAGTTTTTCTTCGGAATTTCCACACCCAATTGTCTATCAAAAACAACAACATGTTCCGGCTTGTTTTTCGCTTTCGCAATTGCTTCATCTACAAAAGGTTTATACGGAATAATACGATCTATTTCTATACCGTTAGACGCCGTAATAATTGCTTTTGGTTTACAATCATCTATACGAATTGCCAACTCATGCGGTGCAAATCCACCAAATACCACCGAATGAATAACGCCTATTCTTGCGCATGCCAACATAGCGAATGCAGCTTGCGGAATCATTGGCATATAAATGATACAAGTATCGCCTTTTTGCAAGCCTAAATTCTGTAAGCCACCAGCGAGTTTAGAAACTTCATGGTGTAATTGATGGAAGGTAATATGCTGTTTTGTGTTGGTAACTGGTGAGTCAAAAATTATAGCATTTTGTTCTCCAAAACCATCTTTTATATGCTTGTCTATACACAAATAGCTTAGGTTTAATTCGCCATCTTCAAACCATTGGCTATAGTTATATTTATCTTTAGACAAAATGGTTTTTGGCGACGTAAACCAATCGAGTTGATTTGCTTGTTCTTTCCAAAATCGTTCTGGATATTGTATACTTTCTTGGTAAAATTCTTGATATTTCATGGCTATGCTTTTTTAGAATTAAACAAGCCAAACCAATTAGGATTAAGTATTTTTAACTTGACAAGTGCCCAAATAATGACCACAAAACAAACTCCCATAACTATAGAAAGCATAGGACTTACATTGGTTTTGTTTTCGAATTTAAACCTTAAAAAAAGCGTAACTAAAATGTAGATACTAATTATAATATCTGACGCTAGCGGGTTGATGTGAAATTTCATGTCTTTAAACTTTAATTAAACTTAGTTTGTTTGCACACAAAACCAATATTTAAAAAAGACTTACAAAGACTTTTTAGGTTAATAATTCCAGTATTTCTGAAACTATCTTTTTCACTGAAAAAGGTTTGGTTAAATACTTATCTGCTCCAAGTTTTAAACCTTTCTCTATATCTGAAGCTTTATTTTTCGCGGTTAAAAACACCACTTTGGTATCTTTTAAACCGACTGTATTTTTGATGTGTGTCAAGGTTTGATAACCATCTACATTTGGCATCATAATATCTAACAAAACCACGCTAGGAATATGATGTTTTAATATCTCTAAAGCTTCACTTCCATCTCTTGCAATAAACACTTCAAAATCTTGTTTTTTGAAGGTATATTCTAACGACATCACAATATTTGGCTCGTCGTCCACAATTAAAATTTTCTTCTTCATACTTTACGACAACAATTTACTTAAAAGGTATGGTAAAAACAAGTGTTGCGCCATTTTTTATGCCTTTTTTTGCCCAAATTTTTCCACTATGTTTTTCCACAATTTGCTTACTAATTGCTAAACCCAATCCGCTACCTTGTGGTTTTCTTGTATTTTGATCTTGCGATTGGTAAAATTTATCAAAAATAAAATCGTAATCCTCCACTGGAATCCCTTTACCATTGTCGGTTACCGAGATTTCCAAAAAGGCATTTCCCAATTTATAATCTACTATAATCTCCCCTGTTTTGACTGTACAAAATTTGATTGCATTAGACAGTAAATTGGTTAACACTTGAAGAATACGATCTTCATCATAGCTCGTTTTAAAACTATGTGTATTCTTATTTATAATTTGCACTTCTTTTTTTGCTGCAATTTGAGAGATGCTACTGATTGCTTTTGTAATTGTTTTTTGAATGTCTTGGTATTGCATATCTAAATGTAAACGCCCAGTTTCTAACTTTTCAAAATCTAAAATATTATGAATTAATCGTCCTAAACGATCCGAATCTTGAAGTATATTTTTTAAGAATTGTGCTTTAATTTCTTTTGGCATATCATCCTCTTCGTCCATCAATAATTCAGTAGCAGCACGAATACCAGTAATTGGCGTTTTAAGTTCATGCGCAACCGTGTCTAAAAATTCGTCTTTTTGCTTGTCTTTAGAAAGTAATTCTTCATTTGCATCTTTAAGTTTTGAAGATAGCTGTGTTAACTCATTCGATTTTTCTAGAAGCACTTTATTACTGACAATATTTTCTTTAGATTCTTCTAAAATTTTCAATACTTCTACCAAACTAATCTGCTCTTCTTTTACCACACTTGCAATTAATATTTTTGCGGATGCAGAACCAATACTTCCGGTTAAGAGCTTTTCAGAAAAATTAATTAATCGTGCATCTGCCAATTGCGTGTCTTGTGGTAATTTATATTTAGTGAAGAAGATCGTTAACGCACGAGTGGCTCTTTTTTCGCCTAAAAAACGGACTAATACATTTTTAATATCTGCAACATATGCTTCTCCTTTCCAAACTAATGCACTGTCTTGAAGTGTAGTAAAATTGTTACTATCGACAAACATTTCGGCATAATTACGCTCTCTATAATTCCCTTTTGCCATTAATGAAAACACTAAATAACTCATACCATTAAAGGTCATACTCCAAAAGAAAGCATGTGCTGGCGGACTTAAAAAATCAATACCAAATAATGCGTACGGTTTTAGCGCTGCAATACCAAATAAACCAAGTTGCGTAAAATCGTCTGTTCCTGTCAACTCACGCAATGTAAATGGTAAAACTAAAGTATACACCGCAATGGCAAAACCGATAAGAATACCAATAATTGCTGCTTTTGACGAACCACGATTCCAATATAACCCTATAAAAAAAGAAGGTGCTAATTGTGAAATAATAACAAAAGAAATTAAACCAATAGAATACAACGATAACTCTTTTGAAAACGATACATAAAAGAAATATGCCGCAATAATGATGGTGAAAATGGAAATACGCCTAATGTTTTTAATGTATTTTAAATTTCTATCTGGCTGATTTTTAATAAACTTATCTAAAAAACCATACGGAATAATTAAGTTGTTACTCACCATCGTGGACAAGGCTAATGTAGATACAATCACCATAGAAATGACTGCAGAAAAACCACCTAAAAATACTAGTGTAGCAAAAAATGAATTTCCATTTTCTAAGGGTAATAATAAAGAGTAATACTCGGCATTTTGAGTACTACCAAAAGTAAGTTTCCCTGCCCAAGCAATAAATATAACAAAGAGATTAAATAGCAATAAATACAATGGAAACAGCCAAATGGCTTTTTTTAAATGTTTTTCTCTATTGTTTTCTAAAACCGAAACCTGAAACTGTCTCGGTAATAAAAATATAGCCATAAAAGATAATCCTATCAGGAACAACCAATTAAACCCATCTTCTATTCCGCTAAGCGTGGTGAGTTCTTTAAAATTTTCGGTAACAGAAATTTTCTCATAAATATCTGTGGTACCATCAAACAGATAAAAAGTAACATAAACTCCAATTGCTAAAAAGAATACTAATTTTAAAACGGATTCAAATGCCACAGTGGCTATGATTCCTTTATGTTTCTCGGAAGCATCCGCATTTTGTGTTCCAAAAAAAGTAGCAAATATGGCTAATAATAATGCGACATAAAAAGTAGAATCATCTATAACTGTTGTGGAGATATAACTGGTATCATCCGACATAATTTCAAAGGTTTCGGAAACCGCTTTTAGCTGTAAAGAAATATATGGCAAGGTTCCGAAGAGACAAACAATAGTAACTAATGCACCAAGAAACCTATTGTTTCCGTAACGTAAAGAAATAAAATCTGCTATGGATGAAATTTTGTGTTGCTTAGAAATTCGTATAACTTTTCGGAGTACAACAATCCACAAAGGTGCTGCTATAACGGGACCTAAATAAATGGGTAAAAAATTAATACCAGAATTTGCGGCAATTCCTACGCTTCCGTAGTACGTCCAAGCAGAACAATAGACCGCTAAAGATAAAGTATACACGTATGGATTATTCACCCATTTACTTTGGCGCTTTTTTTCCGCTAGAAAAGCAATGTAAAATAACACTGCTAAATAGATGATAATAATAGTTATTAAAGCGTAATTATTCATAATGACGTTTTAATACGATATATGAAATTACGATGGACAATAACCAAATAGAAAATATAGAAAAGTATAAGCTTGGAATACCAAAAACAGCACCTTCAAAATTAAAAACAAGAATGAATGGTATATTAAAAAATAAAAACAATGCTATCGATAATACGACTAGCTTTTGTTCGTGACGTTTTTTCATTGGTTGGTTGGTTTCATATCCGCGAAAGCGAAAAAATAGTAATGCTACTAATATAAGAAATCAGCACTACATAAATGTAATGCTGATTTACAAACTAACTAAATTAAATTAAGTTCTATATTTTTTTAGCTAAAGCCAAAAGAATACAAGACAGAACTCAATACTTTAATGATCGGAAGCTTCACCTGCTCCTGAAGGTATTCTTATACTCTCCACCATGTCTTGAACATCTTGCGGTGGCGCTGGAGTCATACGTGATACGACTAATGATATTACAACATTTACGAACATTGCAATAGTACCAAATCCTTCTGGAGATGTACCAAACCACCAATCTTCACTCGTACCACCACCAAACATATCTAGTTTAAATTTCATCATGTAGAATAACATTAATACGATACCTACAACCATTCCTGAAATAGCACCTTGACTATTCATTCGCTTATCGAAAATCCCAAGAATAATAGCTGGGAAAAAGGAGGCTGCGGCGAGACCAAAGGCGAGAGCGACGACTGCTGCTACAAATCCTGGAGGATTAATACCAAAGTAACCCGCAATTAAAATGGCTACAAAAATCGAAATTCTTGCTGCTTTTAACTCGTTTTTATCTGAAATATCTGGTTTTAATTGTTTTTTAATTAAATCATGAGAAATAGAAGTAGAGATTACCAATAGTAATCCTGCTGCCGTAGATAATGCTGCTGCAAGTCCACCAGCTGCTACTAAAGCAATCACCCAATTTGGAAGATTTGCTATTTCAGGATTTGCTAATACCATGATATCTCTATCTACGTAAAGCTCGTTTTCTGCATCACTTGCATTAGAAACCATACGTTCTCCATGTGCTCCTCTTGCATCTGTATACATTGGTTTTTTGCTAGATAAAGCACTACCTGCTACATATTGAATCTTTCCATCTCCATTTTTATCTGCCCAAGCAATTAATCCAGTGTCTTCCCAGTTTTTAAACCATACTGGAATTTCAGAATATTCTTTATTACTTACTGTTTCAATCAAGTTTGTTCTAGAAAACACTGCAATTGCAGGTGCTGTAGTATATAAAATAGCAATTAAGAATAATGCATATCCAGCAGATTTACGTGCATCTTTTACTTTAGGCACTGTAAAGAAACGAACAATTACGTGTGGTAAACCAGCGGTTCCTGTCATTAAAGCTAAAGTAATTGCAAAGACATCCCAAGTACTTTTGGTACCGCTTGTATATTCGTGAAAACCTAGTTCTGTATGTAATAAATCTAACTTGTCGAGTAGAAAGGCACCACCTTCTACTTTCCCTCCCATTCCTATTTGTGGAATGATATTTCCTGTCATTTGCATCGAGATGAAAAAAGCAGGAACCATAAAAGCAAAGATTAATACACAATATTGCGCTACTTGTGTGTATGTGATTCCTTTCATTCCTCCCAATAATGCAAAGGTTAAAACGACGGTCATACCAATGATTACACCTAAATTAATATCTACTTGTAAGAATTGCGAAAACACAATACCTACACCACGCATTTGTCCAGCAACATATGTAAACGATACTATTAGTGCGCAAATTACTGCTACCGTTCTTGCTGTGTTGGAGTAATATCTATCTCCAATAAAATCTGGGACCGTAAACTTACCAAACTTACGTAAGTATGGCGCTAAAAGTAATGCTAAAAGCACGTATCCACCAGTCCACCCCATTAAGTAAACAGAGCCATCATAACCTGAAAAGGAAATAATTCCTGCCATACTAATAAAGGAGGCTGCACTCATCCAATCGGCTGCAGTTGCCATACCATTTGCTAAAGGAGAAACACCTCCACCAGCAACATAAAATTCTTTTGTTGAGCCTGCTCGTGCCCAAATTGCTATTCCAAAATATAAGGCGAAAGTAATCCCTACTAATAACCATGTCCAAAATTGTACACTCATAATTTTTATTGTTTTAAGTTGAGTTAAGGATTACTCGTCGTAACCGTATTTTTTATCTAATTTGTTCATTAATCTTACGTATACGAATATTAAAATTACGAATACATATATGGATCCTTGTTGGGCAAACCAGAAGCCTAACTTAAAACCACCAAGTCTAATTTGGTTTAATTCTTCTCTAAATAGAATTCCACATCCAAAGGATACGACAAACCATATCACAAGTAATATTGCTAAATACTTGATATTTTCTTTCCAGTACGCGGATGCGTTGTCTTGTTTTTCACTCATAGTTGTTCGTTTTTATAGATATATCATTGCTTGAAGAGAAATAGTATTTGCATCTAAAGCTCCAAATTCTTGATTTTTATATTCTAAGGTTAGTTTTGAATTGTGACCACTCATAAAAGCATTAATTCCGATACCAAGTGTATTTCTATTATCGCTTACCGCATCATAACTATGCGTACCATAACTTACATAAGGTTGGAATCTCGTTTTTGTTTTTTCGCCATTAAAGACATAACCTACATGTGCATACAACATACTTCCTGTTCCATAAGCGCTATACAGATAATCTTTTCCGTAGTCACTATTTTGATATACCGCATATGCAGTAATAGCACTTCCTTTTTCTCCAATTGGAGCATCGTAGAATGCATCAAAAGCAAAAATAGAAACATCTTCACCTTCTAGGTTTGGAGTTAAAGCCGTTCCTGTATCTATAACAGATCCTTTTGGATGTAAAAAGAAACCAGCCCCTACATTAAATACTTTTTTAGTACCTAAGTAGGTTCCTACTTTATAAGGTAAAAAATTTGATTCTTGATCGAAGAAGTTATAATCAAAATAACCAGCATACGTTTTCCCTGCATCTTTAGAACCCAAAGAAGAACGACCGTTATATACAGCATCTCCTCCAGCAACAGCCGTACGAGCATCTAAAGTAGCATTAGCAGCATCATTAACAGCAACACGATATTGCAGTTTGTTAAATTTTCCTTTTGCAAAGATTCCTAAATGACGTGCAAACTGATCGGATAAACCTATAGTTGCCCAGGATTGACGATTATTATCTAGGGTCATCATGTTTAAAGTACTTTGATTATTTAATCTAGAAATACCATTAAAATAGTGTAGACCACCACCAACGGTATGATTTGCACCTACATTATATTGTGCCCAAACATCATGAAAAAAGAGTTGTGAACCATCTCCTTTACCTGTCGGACTTAAAGTAGTGCTTGTTAAACTGTTTAATCCGAAATGGGTTACGATTAAAAAGTCTTTGTTAATTTGTGCAAACATCAATATACGAGCACGACGTAAGTTAAAATTTAATTTACTGTTTTCGTTTCCGTTTGCATCAAAGGTGTCATCGGTATTATAATTCGCTTGAACTTGCGCCCAAGAAATTAGTCGAAGATATTTAGAACCATCTTCGTTAAATTTAAACTTAAGTCCGCCATCATAATCTGGAGAGCCTTGAGCAGTCATAAATTGAAAGGACATTAAAAAGAGTCCGATCAATAAAAGGGTTTGTTTTCTCATTGTTTAAAGGATTAGTTAGTAATAATTGGTTTTGTGTGCACCACTAATCTCTTAAAAACAATGTGTTAACAAAAAACTAATATATCTTTCTGTTAATTTACTATACTAATCCTTAAAACGCTCCCACTTAATCAGCATGAATTTATCGCCTAACTCGGTAACGACCACACCTGCTCCTTTAATATTTTCTGCATTGCTAAAGTACTTCCCTAATTCTAAAGCATTTAAAATCTTATAAGTCGGATGATAATTAGAATTATAAGGGCGCTTAATATTATATTTTTTCACCCAATTCATGATACTAACGTGAGAGATCCCTAGAATACGTTCAATTTCTCGATACGTTAACCCTTCTAGATATAATTGTAATGATTTATTAACGTAGTAGTCATCTATCTTCTTTCCTATCTTATTCACAGAGAAAAAATAGTTACATTTTTTACATTTATAACGCTGTCTGTTGTTAACAATTCCGCTTTTAATGTAATGGTCTGATCCACAATTAGGACATAAATCTACGGTCATATATATTAATTTAGCATAAATATATCAATTTAGCAATAAAAATAAAAGCATACTGTTAAAAATTTAAAGCTTTAGTATAAAAAAAGCTCTAAAACCAAGAATAAACCTGAATTTTAGAGCTAAAATTAATAAAATCTAATTTACTATGCTTCCGTTGAACTATGCATTGAAAAAAGTTTCTTCCTCTTTTGTTAATAAACGGGAATGGATTAAAAAGCGAAGTCCTAACGGTATTTCTAAAGAAAAACTAGCACCGCGACCTTCGGTTACATCTACGGTTAAATGGGTATGTTTCCAATATTCGAATTGATCTTGATTCATATAAAAGCTAACACCATTTAAGACTCCTAAAAGGATATCACTTTCATCCAGATACATATCTCCTTTTTCAAAAACCATAGGTGCAGAGCCATCACAACAGCCTCCACTTTGATGAAAAATTAATTCGCCATGTTTTGCTTTTAGTTGTTCTAAAACCTTTGATGCTTTTTCTGTAATTGCTATTCTTTCCATATGTATAAAATATTAAAAAGGCCGAATTTTAAGATAATTCAGCCTTTAGTGCTATTAATCAAAACTACTAAAAGAAACCTAATTTGTTTTTATCATAAGAAATTAGCATGTTTTTGGTTTGACGATAATAATTAAGCATCATCACATGATTTTCTCTTCCAAAACCTGATTTTTTATACCCTCCAAAAGGTGCATGTGCTGGATATGCATGGTAGCAATTTACCCAAACACGACCAGCTTTAATGGCTCTTGGAATTTGGTATAATTGGTGCGCATCTCGTGTCCAAACTCCTGCTCCTAGTCCGTAAAGTGTATCATTGGCAATTTCGATAGCTTCCGCTTCATCTTTAAATTTAGTCACACAAACTACTGGTCCGAAAATCTCTTCTTGAAAAACTCTCATTTTATTATGCCCTTCTAATATAGTCGGTTTAATATAGAATCCGTTTGCTAAATTTCCAGATAATTTATTAGCAGATCCACCCGCTAATACTTTTGCTCCTTCGTCTTTACCAATTTTAAAATACGATTGAATTTTTTCATACTGATCGTTAGATGCTTGTGCACCAACCATAGTATTTATATCATACGGATTATCTTGAATAATTGCATTTGTTCTTTCCACAACGCGTTTCATAAAAGCATCATAAATATCTTCTTGCACTAAAATTCTGGAAGGCGCTGTACAAACCTCACCTTGATTAAAAGCGAATAGAACGGCGCCCTCAATAGCTTTATCTAAAAAGGCATCGTCATAATCCATCACCGAATTAAAGAACACGTTAGGAGACTTCCCTCCTAATTCCATAGTTACAGGATTTAAGTTTTTAGACGCATATTGCATGATTAATTGTCCTGTTGTAGTTTCACCAGTAAAAGCGACTTTATCTACTTTTGAGCTGGACGCTAACGGTTTTCCTGCTTCCGGACCAAAACCATGAACAATATTTACAACACCTGGAGGAAATACCGCTGCAATTTTTTCCATTAAAAAAGTAGCAGAAGAAGGCGTTTGTTCCGCAGGTTTTAAAACCACACAGTTTCCGGTAACTAAAGCTGGAGGTAATTTCCAGGATAGCATTAATAGAGGAAAATTCCATGGAATAATTTGTCCGATAACACCTAGCGGCTCTTTAATGGTTAATGACAATGTATTTTGATCTAACTCGGATGCACCACCTTCTTCCGAACGGATACAAGCTGCAAAATAACGCCAGTGATCTACCGCTAAAGGAACATCTGCATTTAGCGTTTCACGAATTGGTTTTCCGTTATCACAAGTTTCAATAAGTGCAAACTCTTCTAAATTTGCTTCAATAATATCTGCTACTTTATTTAATAAGTTAGATCTTTCTGTTGCTGAGGTATTTCCCCAAGCTTCCTTAGCTGCATTTGCTGCATCTAAAGCCATTTCTACATCTTCTTTTTGAGAGCGTGGATATTTTGCAATAAAACTATTATCTATTGGTGATGTATTATCAAAATATTGTCCGCCTAATGGTTCGACAAATTTTCCATTAATAAAATTGCCATATTTCTCTTTAAACTTCGGTTTAGAATAACTCATATAATTTCTTGTTAAATTAATAATTAGATAATTTTTTAATCTAAAAAATATATTATCTTTATTTTTGATAAAGTTATTTTATCATATCCTAATTACCTTGCACGTATTTATCATAGTTTTGAACATATCTATTATTAACAGATTTCTTAACTAAAATTTTGTAACATTGAGTATGAATTCGGTATTAAATCAACATAGAAACCACAGAAAACTGACCACATTAGTGGAGAACAGAACGACGTATAGTGCCGATTATGCAGAGCTTAATATTTTTGAAACCCACGCTTTCGCGGAAAAAATATCGCTAACGTTTAACTTTCCCATTATAGCAAGTATGCTTACGGGAAAGAAGATTATGCACTTAGACGGTTTTGAAGCTTTTGATTTTTTTCCTGGCGAATCTGTAGTGATGCCAACCAATAAAGAAATGGTTATTGATTTTCCGGTGGCAACAAAAGAGAATCCGACGCAATGCCTAGCTTTAGGAATTGATGCTTTTAAAATTGATGAGGTTGTGGAAAAGTTTAATCAGCATGTAGCGATTGAAAATGAAAATAACACTTGGGATTTAGACGAAACCACTTCACATCTAATAAACAACACAGATGTCAACCATCTAATAGAACGATTAACATATACGTTTACCAACAATAATAAATCGAAGGATGTATTATTAGATTTAATGATTCAGGAGTTAATTGTTAGGCTATTACAAACCAAAGCCAAAGCATTAATAATAAATGATCCGCATCAAGTTTTTAATGATACTAGAATAGGAACGGTTATTAAGTTTATTAAAGAAAATTTAACCAATAAAGACATGTCTGTAGATGTATTGGCAAAGAAAGCATATATGAGTGCTTCTCACTTTCATAAGCAGTTTAAAAACACATTAGGAATCTCTCCTATTGATTATATAAACTCGGAAAAGATTAAATTTTCAAAAAAACTAATGAAAGAATCTTCCGATTTTAGAATGTCTGAGATTGCTTTTAAATCCGGATTTAATAACACGAGTTATTTTAATAGACAGTTTAAGAAAATGGAATTGATGACGCCGCAGCAGTTTAAGGCTTCTATTAATAAGGCTTAAATCGCTTTTAGTTCTATGCTTTTATTTTTTTTTAAAGCTAACTAGATTTCATTCTCTTAAAATACGCTTTCGCCTCTTTCACTACTCTTGGTGCTAAAATTAATGTTGCCGTCATGGTAGGAATTGCCATCAATGCAAAAACACCATCAATTAAATTAATCATTAAAGCTAGTGATGTTGTAGCTCCTAGAATAATACTTAAAATATAGAAGTAATTATAGTAATGTTTATTCTTTTCACCAATTAGAAACGACAAACATTTTCCGCCATAATAGGCATACGAAAACAAGGAAGACACACTAAAAACCACTATACAAAGTAATAGTAAATACCTACCATAAGTTGGCATCGCAGCCCCAAAAGCATTTGCTGTTAAACTCACGCCATTCGCTTCAGTAGTTTGCCAAACTCCGGTCACTAAAATTGCCAAAGCAGTAAGCGTACAAACAATTAAAGTATCAATTGCAGGACCTAACATCGCGACTAAACCTTCTCGAATTGGTTCGTTTGTTTTTGCTGCTCCATGGGCTAAAGGTGCGGTACCAATTCCCGCTTCATTAGAAAATGCACCACGACGAATTCCTAAAATGATCAATCCGCCTAGAAGTCCGCCTAAAAAGGCATCGCCTTTATAATTTTCGGCTGCAAAAGCATCTGTAAAAATAAATTTGAAATAGGTTGGAACTACTTCCGCATTAGCGAACAAAATAATAAGAATCAGCACAAAATAAAGCAAAACCATACTTGGTACTAACTTGGAAGCCACTTTACTAATTCGGTTTAATCCACCTAAAATAACGACTGAAGTTATACTTACTAAAACAAGACCTATAATTAGATTGGAAGTGAAATTTACTGCCACACCATTCGGTTTTAAAACTATATCATTTATTGCTTGTGTAAGCTGATTTACATTAAAAACTGGTAATGCGCCTATTAATCCGCAAAGACTAAAAAACACCGCTAAGGGTTTCCAGTTTTTACCAAGACCTTCCATAATAAAATACATGGGTCCGCCTTGCGTATTACCTTCACTGTCTTTTCCTCGATACATAATTGCCAAACTAGAAGTAAAGAATTTTGTAGCCATACCAATAATTGCGCTAACCCATAACCAAAATACAGCTCCTGGTCCGCCAATAGAAATTGCGACTGCAACTCCTGCAATATTCCCCATACCAATGGTAGAAGACAAAGCGGTTGTTAAAGCTTGAAAATGTGTGATTTCCCCAGCATCTTCTGGATTATCAAACTTACCGCGAAGTACTTGAATAGCATGACCTAAATACCGAAATGGTAAAAATCGGGATAAAATAAGCAGGTACAAACCACCTCCAATTAGTAAAATTAATAATGGAAGTCCCCAAACAAAGGAGGCGAAGTTTGCAATAAATTGGTCTAGTTTTTCCAAATTGATATTTTTTTATAAATGTATTGAAATTACTACTAGTATCTTAATACAACCCTCAACATAATTACAAAATTATGGATTAAAATCAATATTTGATTAATAGAATTAGACAATAATTAAAAGAAAAATAAGCCCTTTTTACAAAAAAATAATTGGAAGATTGGTTAAAAAAAATGTAACTTAACGTATTAAAATAAGCAAATTATTTTTAAAAAATATCTGGAATTAATTTATCATACACTTTAACACAGAAAACAGCATTTACACACATTGAAACCAATCACGAAATACGCAAAAAACAACGATATTAATATTGCATATCAAGTAATAGGAGAAGGTAATGTTGACCTCGTTTTTATTCCGGGATGGGTTTCCAACATAGATATGATGTGGTTAGATAGTAAACTATCGGAATTCTTAACGGCACTTTCTCAGTTTTCAAGGCTCATCTTATTCGATAAGCGAGGAACAGGGCTTTCCGATCGCGTAAATGCATTATGCTCCCTGGAGGAAAGAATGGAGGATGTTTTAAGCGTGATGCAAGCGGTAGGAAGTAAAAAAGCTATATTTTTTGGCCATTCTGAAGGAGGAACAATTGCAAGTCTTTTTGCTGCAACGTATCCAGAACGAATGATTTCTCTAATCACTTTTGGTGTATTTGCAAAAAGAAAATATTCGATTAATTATCCTTGGGCTCCTAAACCCGAAGCACGTGAGATTTTCTATAATACTATTGAAAAAGAATGGGGAAATGGACAAAAAATGGGATTGGAAAAAATTATGCCATCTCTAGCTAGTGACACAAATTACTATAATTGGTTTGCAAGTTATTTACGTTCTGCGGCAAGTCCGAGTGCTGCTCTTGCTCTCGCAAAAATGAATACCGAAACAGACATTACTGGTATTTTAAAAAAAATAAAAACGCCAACATTAATACTACATCGAACCGACGATATAGATGTAAA
This sequence comes from Lacinutrix sp. MEBiC02595, assembly GCF_053601555.1. NCBI lineage: Bacteria > Pseudomonadati > Bacteroidota > Flavobacteriia > Flavobacteriales > Flavobacteriaceae > Lacinutrix > Lacinutrix sp. MEBiC02595. Next base: position 312,981 of record NZ_JBSHNU010000246.1, read on the forward strand.
TATAGAAGAAGGAAAGTATCTTGCAAATCAAATTATTAATTCGAAATTTATAGAACTAAAAGGTAATGATCATTGTTTTTGGGTTGGTGATTCCAATTCGGCTCTAGAAGCAATGGAGGAATTTATTACAGGAATTAAACCTATTAGTGATTTAAAGCAACATATTAAAAGGAAAACTAAATACGCTAAAATTGATATGGAAAAAACGATGCTTGACAATTTTCAATATCATTTAAAAATGGAAGCATTTGCAAAACTATGTGGAAGAAGCTTATCTGGATTTAAAAGAGATTTTAGTAATCAATTCCATACTACACCATATAAATGGCTAAAAGCAAAACGTTTAGAATACGCAAAAAAACTTCTATTAGAAAACGAATTAAACATAAACCAAATATGTTACGAAAGTGGTTTTAAAAACAACTCTCATTTTATAAAAGTATTTAAAGAAAAATATAACACTTCCCCAAATAAATACAGAAAACGCAAACTAAAACACTAAAAACAAGCTGCTTACAAACAAATAAACCTTAGAGAACATTATTTAAACTTTTAAGAATATTCAAACTCTAGTTTATTCATGATATTTAACCACTGATTTACAAGCTATTAATCAAATTATATATTATGAAAAAATTAATCATTATTCTGTATGGCCTAATCGCGTACGTAGTATTTCTAATTGCTTTTCTTTACGCTATCGGTTTTGTAGGAGATTTTATAGTTCCAAAAGCAATAAACTCTGGAGTAGAAACTTCTTTTACCAATGCGTTATTTATAAATTTAGGATTGCTTAGTTTATTTGCTGTACAACATAGCGTTATGGCGAGACCTGCTTTTAAAAAGTGGATTTCACCTGTTATTGATCCAGCTATTGAACGTAGCACGTACATCCTATTATCTAGTTTAGCGCTGCTTTTAATTTATTGGAAATGGCAACCAATGACTACTATAGTTTGGAATATTGAAAACACCACCTTCTATTATATAATTATGGGAGTCTTTTTTATGGGATGGCTTATTGTATTTCTCTCTACGTTTATGATTAGTCATTTTCAGTTATTTGGTTTAACACAAATATTTAATAATTATAAAAATAAACATACGGAAGACCCAACCTTTCAAACCAACTATTTCTATAAAATGGTAAGACATCCTATTATGCTTGGCTTTATGATAGCGTTTTGGGCAACCCCATTTATGACCGTTGGGCATCTGCTATTTGCTATAGTTACCACGCTTTACATGCTGATTGCAGTTAAATATTTAGAAGAAAGAGATTTACGAAAATTTATTGGAGAAAAATATGAAATCTATCAAAAGGAAGTACCCATGATAGTTCCTTTTACAAAGTTTAAGTAAAAAAAAGACCTGACAGGTTTTGAAATCTGTCAGGTCTAATATGTATATGTTGGTAATTTAGCTAGCCAAATACGCTAAAACATTTTTCTCTATGCGCTCTTGTATATTAGAAACATCCGCTTTTACAAACGTCTCTCCCATGATCTTTTCGTAAAGCTCGATATATCTTTCGGAAACCGTTTCTATATACTCGTCAGACATTACAGGAACCGTTTGTCCTTCTAAACCTTGAAAATCGTTTGCAATTAACCACTGACGCACAAACTCTTTAGAAAGCTGTTTTTGCGCTTCGCCTGTATCTTGACGATCTTGATACCCATCTGCATAAAAATAACGGGAAGAATCTGGCGTATGAATTTCGTCAATTAAAACGATTTTTCCTTCTTTTGTTTTTCCGAATTCATATTTAGTATCCACCAAAATCAATCCGCGAGAAGCAGCTATTTCCGTTCCTCTTTGAAACAATTTTCTGGTATAATCTTCTAAAACAATATAATCTGCTTCAGAAACTATTCCTCGTTTTAAGATATCTTCACGTGAAATATCTTCATCATGATCTCCCATTTCTGCTTTGGTAGCAGGTGTAATTATTGGAGAAGGAAATTTATCATTCTCTTTTAAACCTTCTGGCATTGCAACGCCGCAAAGCATACGCTTTCCTGCTTTATATTCTCTTGCTGCATGACCAGACATATACCCACGAATTACCATTTCTACTTTAAACGGTTCACATAAATGACCAACGGCCACATTTGGATCTGGTGTTGCTGTTAACCAATTTGGCACCACATCTTCGGTAGCTTTCATCATGCTTGTAGCAATCTGGTTTAGTATTTGTCCTTTAAAAGGAATTCCTTTTGGCATCACAACATCAAAAGCAGAAAGTCTATCGGTTGCTATCATGACTAATTCTTCATCATTGATATTATAGACGGCTCTTACTTTTCCTTTGTAAAGACTTTTTTGATTTGGAAAATTAAAGTTGGTATCTGTAATTGTATTACTCATTTTTTTTTGCTTTTAGCTAGTAGCTGTTGGCTATTAGCCTTTAATAATTGTATTTTTTATTTTTATCTAGAAAGCCTTAGTCCTGATTGCGGCGGCATCCTTTTTACGTCAGTTCGAGTGGATTTGCTTTTTTGCAAATTTGTATCGAGAACAAGTAAAAAGATATAGCGAAAAGCAGGTTCCTGGCTCCTAAAAAAACTAGCCTTCCAGATTTTCAATATTTCGATAGGCAGCAATTACAGCTTTTACAAGTTTATGACGAACCACATCTTTGTCGTCTAAGAAAACCATACCAATACCTTCAATATCTTTTAAAACCAATAAGGCTTCTTTTAGTCCGGAAACCGTACGACGGGGTAAATCTATTTGTCCGGGATCACCCGTTAAAAGGAACTTTGCATTCTTTCCCATTCGAGTTAAAAACATTTTCATTTGTGCGTGCGTGGTATTTTGACCTTCGTCTAAAATAACAAATGCATTATCCAAGGTTCGTCCCCGCATAAATGCCAAAGGCGCAATTTGAATGGTTCCATTTTCTATATACTGTGCTAATTTTTCTGGCGCAATCATATCTCGCAACGCATCATAAAGAGGTTGCATATATGGATCTAGTTTTTCTTTTAAATCTCCGGGAAGGAATCCTAAATTTTCTCCGGCTTCTACTGCAGGACGCGTTAAAATAATTCGTTTTACTTCCTTATTTTTTAATGCTTTTACGGCTAATGCAACTCCGGTATATGTTTTTCCTGTTCCTGCTGGGCCAATAGCAAAAACCATATCGTTTGTACGCATAAGTTCCACCATTTTACGTTGGTTTGCCGTTTGGGCTTTAATAATTTTCCCATTTACACCATGCAAAATCGTTTCTCCACTTTTTGCACTTGTAGCATAATCTTGACTAGTATTGCTAGTTAAAACGCGCTCTATAACATTCTCGTCTAGCTTGTTATACTTGGCAAAATGTTTTATCAACATTGTGATTCGCCTATTAAACTCGTCTAAAAGCTCTTCTTCTCCGTAAGCTTTAATTTCATTGCCTCTAGCAACAATTTTTAATTTAGGAAAGTATTTTTTTAATAATTTAATATTTTCGTTTCCAGCACCAAAAAATTCTTTTGGTGTAATTTCTTCAAGTTCAATTATTAATTCGTTCAAAAGCGTATCGATTTAATTATAGTAATCTGTTCTATTTTATTAGATTTGTTTTCCAATTAGAAAGCTAAACAAACTTAAACAATTTTAAGGTGTGTTATGTTAAAAAAATATCAACATTAATTTATGGCAATAATAACATTAACGACTGACTTTGGTGAGAAAGATCACTTTGCTGGTGCGATAAAAGGAGCTATTTATAGCGAAATTCCTGATGTTAAAATTGTTGATATCTCTCATTCTGTTTCCCCATTTAATATTCCGGAAGCGGCGTATATTATTCAAAATGCATATAGTAGTTTCCCAAAAGGTACGATTCACCTTATAGGAATTGACGCCGAAATAAATCCAGAGAACAAACATATTGCTGTGAAGTTAGACGGACATTATTTTATTTGTGCCAATAATGGTATTATGAGTATGATTTGTGCAGAAATTGCACCTGAGAAAATTGTAGAAATTAATATACACGATAAAATAGTTACTAGTTTCCCTGTTTTAGATGTGTTTGTAAAAGTCGCTTCGCATTTGGCTCGCGGTGGTACGCTAGAAGTTATTGGTAAAGTGATAACAGATATAAAACCAACCACCAACATACATCCTTTTGTAAACGAAGAAAGAACACAAATTATAGGAAGTGTTATTTATATTGACAATTACGGTAATGTGATCACGAATATTAGAAAATCGTTTTTTGAAGAAATCCAAAAAGGTCGTGAATTTGAAATATCTGCTAGAAATTATAAGTTTAAAACCATTCATAAAAAGTATAGCGATATTATAAATTTTGATATTCCCGAAGAAAAAAGACATGATGAAGGACGCCGGGTTGTGGTATTTAACTCCTCCAATTATTTGGAAATCGCGTTGTATAAAAGTAATACAAATACCGTTGGTAGTGCATCCACATTAATGGGTTTACAACTTAGAGATACGGTAACTATTCATATTAATAAAGTATAGTGTTCAGTGTTCAGTGTTCAGTGTTCAGTGTTCAGTAAATAAATTAAGCTTTTCGCTTTCGCGGAAATAAAACAAAATACATCTATGTTTGTACGTATTGTAAAAATGAGTTTTGACCCTTCTAAAATTGAAGAATTTTTAGAAAACTTTAATGAAAAGAAAGAAAATATACGAAACTTTGAAGGCTGTCGTTTTTTAGAGTTATACAGAGATAAAACAAATTCGAATATATTTTTCACGTATAGTTATTGGGAAGCGGAAGCCGATTTAGAAAATTATAGACATTCTGATTTATTTAAAGATATCTGGGCAAAAACAAAACCAATGTTTAATGGTAAACCGGAAGCCTGGAGTGTGGATAAAGTCGCTTCGCTGAAGTAAGTAGTGTTCCGTGTTCCGTGTTCCGTGTTCCGTAAGTGAAAAAAGTAAACAGTAGTAACAAACCAAATAAACGCATCAGCAAAAAACAAATAAACAAAGCATGTTTGCAATACTTAAAAAAGAAATAAACTCCTTCTTCGCTTCACCAATAGGTTATTTAGTAATTGCTATATTTTTATTGCTAAACGGTCTATTCCTTTGGTTATTTAAAGGCGAATTCAATATTTTAGATAACGGCTTTGCCGATTTATCTTCGTTCTTTTTACTTGCACCTTGGATTCTTATTTTCCTTATTCCTGCGGTAACCATGCGTAGTTTTAGTGATGAAAAAAAACAAGGAACACTAGAACTTTTATTAACAAAACCTATTAGCAAAGTAAACATTGTACTTGGCAAATATTTTGGCGCATTGATTTTAATTTTAATTGCCCTTTTACCAACATTACTCTATGTATATGCGGTAAACCAACTTGGTAATCCGCAAGGAAATCTAGACGTTGGTAGCACACTTGGCTCCTATTTTGGTTTATTATTTCTAGTTGCAGCGTATACCGCAATTGGCTTATTTGCTTCTAGCATTACCGACAATCAAATTGTAGCATTTATTACTTCGGTTTTTTTATGCTTCCTTTTTTACATTGGCTTTCAAGGCATTGCAGACTTTATGTCTAGCACACTTGTTGAGCAATTAGGCATGAGCACACACTATAAAAGTATGAGTCGTGGTGTTTTAGACACCCGAGATATTGTTTACTTTTTAAGCGTAACAGTGTTGTTTATTTTCTTCACAGCAAGAAAAATTCAGACAAAACCTTTTGTAAAAAAAGACTATGTCATTTTTCTATTATTGCCTTTAGGTCTTTTGCTTTTCAATATATTTTCAGCGAAAAGCGGATTATATCAACGTTATGATTTAACCCAGGATAAACGATATACTATTAGTGATGCTGCTTTACAAATTATAGATAAAGTAGCATCGCCAATTTTGATAGATGTATTCTTAGAAGGCGAAGATTTTCCTACGGAATTTAGACGACTTAAAAACGAAACCAAACAATTACTAGAAGAGTTTGAAGCACAAAATGCGAACATTAAATTTCATTTTATAAATCCGATTGCAGACGAAGCAACTCGTGATCGCAGCATGCAACAGTTAAACGATAGAGGTTTAACTCCGATGCAATTAACCGTTCAAGAAAGTGGTAAGTCTAGCCAAGCAGTAATTTTCCCTTGGGCTTTAGCGAGCCATAATGGGGAAACGGTTAAAATTCCGTTAGTAAAAACGAAGATTGGCGCTACACAACAAGAATTAGTTACCAACTCTGTACAGCATTTAGAATATGCTTTTGCAGATGCATTTAGCAAACTCGTAAACCCTAAAAAACGCAAAGTAGCCATACTTAGAGGAAACAATCAATTAGAAGATAAATACATTTACGATTTCATTAAAACCATTGGGGACTACTATTTCATTGCACCTTTTACTTTAGATAGTGTTGCTTCTAATCCGCAAAAAACATCGAAAGCTTTAAATGCATTCGATTTGATTATTTCGGCTAAACCAACGGAAGCTTTTTCAGAAAAAGAAAAATTGGTATTAGATCAATTTACAATGAAAGGTGGAAAAAGTCTTTGGCTAATAGATGCTGTTTCCATTGAAAAAGACAGCTTGTATAATCCTACAGGAAAAAGTGTTGCTGTTGCAAGAGATTTAAATCTTACTGATTTCTTTTTTAAATACGGCGCTCGTATCAATCACGTTTTGGTTAACGACCTCTACTCTGCTCCTATAACTTTAGCTTCAGGCGAAGGCAGCCAATCGCAATTTAAGCAACTACCCTGGTATTATTCGCCATTAGTAAATGCAGAAAGCAAGCATGCTATTACCAATAATCTAAACTTGGTAAAGTTTGATTTTGCGAACCAAATAGACACCTTAAAAAACAATATTGATAAGACTATTTTGTTAAAAAGTTCTGTTCTTTCTAAAATAGACGGCACACCACGTGAGATTAGCTTAGAGATGACGCAGAAAGAACCAGACCCCAAACAATATAACAAAGGCAGTCAGAATCTTGCGGTATTATTAGAAGGCCAATTTACTTCCGTGTATAATAATAGAGTGAAACCATTTGCTTTAGAAAACGAATTAAATAAAAGTATTCCTACTAAAATGATTGTCATTGCAGATGGCGATGTCATTAAAAATGATGTGGGCAGAAATGGACCTCAGGAACTTGGTTTTGATAAATGGTCCGGACAAACCTACGGAAACAAAGAATTTCTGCTAAACGCCGTAAACTACTTATTAGACGACGATGGACTTATAAACATTCGTACCAAAGAAATTGCTGTTGCATTTTTAGATCCTAAAAAAGTAGCTTCCGAAAAAGCAAAATGGCAAATAGTAAATATTCTGTTACCACTAGTTTTATTAGGTGTTTTCGGATTTATTTTTAATTTTTTCCGAAGAAAAAAGTACGCGAAATAAGATTTTAAAACAGCAATATTTTGTCCATTTCACAGAAACAAGTTGTTAATAAGTTTGTTTCCATTTTCACTAGCTTTAGAATATATTTGTATCTATTCAATATTGAAACGAATTAACGTATTATATACATGAAATTTATAGTATCCAGTACCTATTTACTAAAACAATTACAAGTTCTTGGAGGTGTTATTAACAGCTCTAATACTTTACCGATTTTAGATAATTTTTTATTCGAATTAAATCATAACGAACTTACAGTTTCTGCAAGTGATTTAGAAACAACCATGTCTTCTAAATTAGATGTAGAAAGTGATAACGAAGGTAGCGTTGCAGTTCCTGCTCGTTTACTTTTAGACACTTTAAAGACTTTTCCGGAGCAACCGTTAACTTTCGTTGTAGAAGAAAATAATACGATAGAAATTAGCTCTAATCATGGTAAGTATGCTTTAGCATATGCCGATGGTGCAGAATTTCCGAAAGCTGTAGCTTTAGAGAACCCTAGTTCAACAACCATTTCTGGTGATATTTTAGCAACAGCAATTAGCAAAACTATATTTGCTGCTGGAAACGATGATTTACGTCCGGTAATGAGTGGTGTCTTTTTTCAGTTCTCCACAGAAGGTTTAACCTTTGTAGCAACAGATGCACACAAATTAGTAAAATACACGCGCTCTGATGTTCAAGCTAGCCAAGTGGCAGAATTTATCATGCCTAAAAAACCTTTAAATCTTTTAAAAGGAATTTTGGCTGCTAGTGATGATGCTGTAACTATTGAGTATAACGACTCTAATGCGAAGTTTACTTTTGAAAACACAGAATTAGTTTGTAGATTAATTGATGGAAAATATCCTAACTACGAAGCGGTTATTCCAAAAGAGAATCCGAATAAATTAAGCATTGACAGAACACAGTTTTTAAATTCTGTGCGTCGTGTTAGTATTTTCTCTAATAAAACAACACACCAAATACGTTTAAAAATTGCTGGAGCAGAACTTAATATTTCTGCCGAAGATATCGATTACTCTAACAAAGCAGAAGAGCGTTTAACTTGTGATTATCAAGGGGACGATATGCAAATTGGTTTTAACTCTCGTTTTTTAACCGAAATGTTAAACAACCTAACTTCTGGTGAAGTGCAATTGGAAATGAGTCTACCAAACAGAGCAGGAATTTTAACTCCTGTTGATGGATTAGATGAAGGAGAACAAGTTACTATGTTAGTAATGCCTGTGATGTTAAATAGCTAAATTCCTGCCTTCGCAGGAATCTCATAATCGAGATAAACAACCTTTAAATATTAAAAATACTCATTTATAAATGGGTGTTTTTTTTGCTTTTATGGGAGCTATAAAATTTGAAAAAAATCAAGAGATTCCTGCCTTCGCAGGAATGATGAGTCTACCAAACAGAGCTGGAATTTCAACTATTGTAGATGGATTAGATGAAGGGGAACAAGTTACTATGTTAGTAATGCCTGTGATGTTGAATAGCTAAATAGTTACATTTTATCTTCTTTAAAATAATAAAAAAGCAATTCTCCGGAATTGCTTTTTTTTGTATCTCAAATTATTTTTCGGTTACTATTTTAATATTGTACTCTTTTTATTACTTTTACGCGTATCAATACCCTCAAAATGATTCCCTTAAATCTGGTTATTGAAATTAAATAATTAATCTAACAAAAATGAAAAGTAGAATATCTTTATTCTTCCTGGTAACACTTTGCGTTACGCAATTCTCTTGTAACAACAAGAACAATGCTTTAATTGGCGAATGGTTACGCCATGATTTTAAAGCCAATTCGGAATACAAATTAACCTTTGAGGAAAACCATACCGGATACATAGTAGATCAAAAAAATACAGAACAAGGTGTTATTTCGAATATTGTTTCTATAGAATGGAAAGTAGATAAGGATATATTAACCATATCTCAAGATAATAAGGACATCACCACTACTTTTGAGTTTGCTTCTAATGGAGATTTACTATTAGCCGATTTTTCCGCATTCAATTTTATTAAGCAATAAGGACTTAGACAACCATTTTTATAAAATAAACAACGCAACCTTTTCGGGTTGCGTTGTTCTTTATCTAAGTAATTAACTAACTAATAAAATTAAAAGATAAAGGTCTTTATTTTGATGTTTTATTTTTTTCTATGTTTGTTTTCTCCTGTATTAAGCATCCGTAAATAATGCTTATTACTAGACCTAAAATCATTCCTATGATTATTCCGTAACTAACCCAAGTAGGAACATCGTTCTTTAAACTTCCTATAACTGCTCCCGTAGTTACTCCAAAAGAAGAACCTAATGCGATTCCTAGTCCAATATATTTTGTGAATTTACTATCCTTTTTCATACGCCTAACTAATAAAATTAAAAGATAAAGGATAGGTTGGTGTTTCTCCATTACTTGCTTTAATAGCATTTACAATAGGAAATACTATAGCGATGATTCCTAAAACTAGAAAACCTAAAAGTCCAAGACCAAATAAAAGAATTAATGGTACACATATAATACAGTACACAATTAAGCTCAACTGAAAATTAATAATGTTTTTACCATGTGCATCCATTTGTTGCACTTTATCTTTTTGGGTAACCCAAAGTATAAGTGGTACGATTAAACTACCAAAACCAATAACCAAAGTTACTAGTTGACTTAAATGTGCAATTACTAAAAGTTGTTTATCTGTTCTCATGATGATTGATTTATTGATGAATACTTATAGGACGCACAAAACAGTAAAATGTTACACATAACAAAGAGCAAAGGTATTTAATGCGGTAATTTATCTTTTACAATTCCGTATAAAAAAGTACCAACCGTTGCAGAAGCTAAAACAATTAATATAGGTAAATACCCTGCACCTACCAGCACAAAAATAGGTCCCGGACATGCTCCTGCTAAAGCCCAACCAAGTCCGAAAATGATTCCACCAATCATGTACCTAGAAAATGATTTTTCTTTAGGAAGAATTACAATAGGATTACCATCTATAGATTTTATTTTATACCGTTTAATTACTTGAACAAATACAATTCCGAAAGCTAATGCTGTTCCTATTATTCCGTACATGTGGAAAGATTGAAACTGAAACATTTCGTAAATACGAAACCAGGAAGCAGCTTCCGATTTGTACATAATTATTCCGAAGAAAAAACCAACAAGGATATATAAAATGCTTTTCATTTTTAAAATATTAGAGGGAATAACAAATGAACCATAACCAAACCTCCAATAAAGAAGCCGATAACAGCAATTAAAGACGGAAGTTGTAAATTGCTTAAACCAGAAATGGCATGACCAGAAGTACAACCTCCTGCGTAACGAGCACCAAAACCAATAAGTAATCCGCCAACAATTAAAATAAGTATTGTTTTTATATCGCTTAAAGCGGAAATAGAAAATAACTCCGCAGGCAAGTATCCATTATTTGTTGCGATATTTATACTTTCTAAAGATACTTTTGTTGCTTCACTTATCGCTGGCATTTCTCCATTGGATAAATAGTGCGAAGCCACAAAACCACCAAGCATCGCTCCTACTACAACGAGTAAATTCCATTTGTCTGATTTCCAATCAAACTGAAAAAAAGAACTTACTTTTCCTGCACCACATGCTGCACAAAAGGTTCTTAAGTTGGAAGACATACCAAACTTTTTCCCCATTAATAATAGAACCAGCATCGTGCATGCTATTAAAAAACCGGAGATATACCAAGGCCAAGGTTGAAAGAAAAATTCCATAAAATAAATTTCAACAAAAATACATGCTATAAACTACTTTATGGAAATTTTATGTACTAAAAATTAGTTAATCTATTTTATACCGCAACTTGCTCCTTCTTTTCGAATCCCTAATTTCTGCAAAATAGTTTCTAACAAACACCATTTTGTAAATGCGGATTGGATTAAATTCACACCTATAAAAACGGTAAACCACATCCAATTCGGACTCACATAAACAGATAGTATGACACTCAACAATACCATTACACCAACAATTACTCTAAAATATGTATTTAACATTTTGATTTATTTTTTAAATTTATATAGACTTTTCAATAGGAATAACAACCGCTTTCAATGGATTATTGGTTTCAAGATTTGTATTGAATTCCTTAATTAATTGGAATAATGTATCAATGTTTTCATCTTCGGTAAAAGAAAAAAACATGCTCGATTCGTTTCCTCCTTTTTCTACAGAAAACCAATTGGAAGCCATTAATAATGACGGTTCGCTTTTGTAACCATCAATATCTGAACTACTAAAATTTTCAATATTTGCTTTTTTGAATAATTTCAAAACCTCTTTTTGAAATTCTTCGACTGCTGTAACTATGACTAATTTCATAATTTTTAGTTTTTTGTTTCCCGTAGATTTCGCAAATTCACGCAGATTTTCACTATTCTTTTCTGCGGAAATCAGAGAAATCTGCGGGACAATTATTACTTGTAATTCTTCTTCTCTATCATATAATAAACCAATGGCACAACTAACAACGTTAACACAGTAGAAACAATAGTTCCTCCCATTAATGAGATAGCCAATCCTTGAAAAATAGGGTCAAATAAAATAACAAATGCGCCAATAACAACCGTTCCTGCAGTTAATAAAATGGGCGTTGTTCGTACTGCTCCTGCTTCTATACATGCTTGTTTTAAAGGAATACCTTCCGTAGTTCTAAGGTTGATAAAGTCAATTAGCAAGACAGAATTTCGTACCATAATTCCTGCTAAAGCAATCATTCCAATAAAGGAAGTTGCAGTGAAAAACGCTCCCATAATCCAGTGCCCTAGAATAATTCCGATTAAGGATAACGGTATGGCAACCATCATTACAATTGGCGCTTTAAAATTTTGAAACCATCCTACAATTAAGATATAAATCAAGATAATAGCTCCTAAAAAGGCAATCCCTAAATCTCTAAATACTTCTAAGGTAATTTGCCATTCGCCATCCCATTTTACAGTATAATTATCTTCAAAATCTGGTTGCCCCAAATACATTTCATTTAATTCAAAGCCTTTTGGCAACGGAATTTCTTTTAACTTTTCTTCCATTCCTAGAATAGCATACGCAGGACTTTCTAATTTTCCAGCCATATCTGCCATGACATAAACCACTCGTTTTTGATTTTTACGAGAAATACTTTTAGCAGCTATGGTTTGTTTAATATCCACCAAATCTGCAATAGGAACCATATTGCCTTGTTTCGATTTTACTTTTAATTGTGAAATATCTGAAATAGTGGATTTTTCCTTTTCATCTAAAGCCAATACTAAACCGACTTGATGTACCGCATTTTCATCATATAAATTCGTGATAGGTCTGTTCGACAATGCCATATTCATGGTGTATGCTATTTGTTGTGGAGCCACACCATACAGCATTGCTTTTTCTTTATCAATATCGAATTGATATTCCGTTTGATCTGCTTCTACCATCCAATCGATATCCACTACATCTTCTGTATTTTTTAAGATATCCTGAACACTATTGGCTATTCTAATTTGCTCGTTATAATCTGGCCCATAAACTTCAGCAACAATAGTGGACATTACTGGTGGTCCTGGTGGTACTTCGACTAATTTTATATTCGCATTATATTTTGCTGCTATCTTCTGAATGTCTGGACGCATTAATTTTGCAATCCCATGACTTTGAATATCACGTTCTCCTTTATCAATTAAATTCACTTGAATATCTGCCATATTAGATCCGCCACGTAAATCATAATGACGTACCAAACCGTTAAAAGTAATTGGCGCAGATGTACCTACATAATTTTGATAATTCACCACTTCTGGTCTTGTAGATAAATACTGTGATACTTCTTGAGCTACAACTCCTGTACGTTCTAAGGTGGTACCTTCTGGCATATCAATGACTACCTGAAATTCATTTTTATTGTCAAAAGGCAACATTTTAACCGCTACCGATTTGGTAAAAAACAATACCATAGTTACCATTAACACCAAAAATGTTCCTCCTAAAAACAACCAACGTTTTGCCTTACTTTCTAACAACGGACGCTCAAACCTATTATAGACTTTATAAATAAGCGTGTCTTCAACTGCTTTCTGTGGTTTTTCGACCGCGCCTTTCTTATCTTTTTCTCTTAAAAAAATATAACCTAAATAAGGTGTAATTGTTAAGGCTACAAACAACGATAAGATCATTGCTATTGAAGCTCCAATTGGCATTGGCGCCATATAAGGCCCCATTAAACCAGAAACAAAAGCCATAGGTAATACCGAAGCAATTACTGTAAATGTTGCTAAAATAGTAGGATTTCCAACCTCATTAATCGCATATAGAGCAGCATCTTTAAAAGGCAAGCGTTTCATTTTAAAATGCCTATGCATATTTTCGGCAATAATAATCGAGTCATCCACCACAATTCCAGTTACAAATACTAAAGCAAATAATGTAATTCGATTCAGAGTATAATCCATCATATAATAACTCAACAACGTTAATGCAAAGGTAATAGGAACCGATAAAAACACCACCAATCCACCACGCCAACCCATCGCTAACATTACCACAAGTGTTACTGCAAAGATAGAACCGATAAGGTGCCACAACAATTCGGATACTTTATGCGATGCTGTTTCCCCATAGTTTCTAGTAATCTCTACATGTACATCATCCGGAATTAAAGTGCTACGTAAATGCGCTACTTTATCTATAATGATTTCCGAAAGCTTCATGGCATCAGCGCCTTTTCGTTTTGCAACAGAAATGGTAACCGCTGGGTATTCCGATTTATAATCCAAAGATTTTTCTCCTCCTTTTCCAAATCCTAAACTCACATAATTCTGTGGTACTTCTGGTCCATCCAAAATTTTAGCAACTTGCTTTAAGTAGATTGGCTGATTTTGCTGCACGCCAACCACCAAATTCTCCACATCGGTAACCGATTCTAAAAACTTTCCAGTATTCACAAGGAATTCCGTATCATTTTTATCAAAACTACCGGAACTTAATTGGCTATTATTCGCTGTAATCATTTCAGAAACAGACAAGAAATCCAATCCACTAGCCGCCAATTTATCTTTATCTAAAACCACGCGTAATTGACGATTTCTACCACCAATTTTATGGGTTGTCGAAACATCGTTTACCTTTTTAATTTCTGCTTCCAATTCTTGCGCCATTTGACTTAATTGGTAATCGTCATAATTTTCACTCCATAAAGTTAAACCTAACATGGGCACATCATCAATAGCACGTGTTTTTACTAATGGAAACGTTACACCTTGTGGCATTTCGTCCATGTGCTTGTTGATCTCGTTGTATAATTTTACAAACGAACGCTCAATATCTTCGCCAACATAAAATTGCACGATGACCATTCCTTGCTCTTTCATCGAGGTAGAATACACATATTCTACACCTTTGATATTCGAAATTAATTGCTCTAATGGCTTTATCACTCGAGATTCTACTTCCGTAGGACTTGCTCCTGGATATCCAACAAAAATATCTGCCATTGGCACATCAATTTGTGGCTCTTCCTCCCGCGGAATTAAAAATGAACTATACACACCAACTACCATAAATACAATCATTAACAACACGGTTAACTTCGATTGCATAAAGACTTTGGCAATTTTTCCTGCGATACCTTCTTTCATAATTATTACTTTTTTTAGCTACCTCAAAGGAGGTAATCTTTATATTTTGGGCGTTTTAACAGGCTATCCACTATATCTTTTTACTTGTTCTCGATACAAATTTGCTTGGGCAAATGCACTCGAACTGACGTAAAAAGGATGTCGTTTCTATCCTTAACGCGATACATCGTGATACTCCTTTTATTTAATACCTACAAGGTTTTAGAAACCTCGCAGGACAACTATTTAGTTTCTTTCCGTACTGGTTTCCTTCCCTTTGGGAAGGACTGAGGATGAGATAATTTTAGCACCATTGTAAAGTTTTCCTTCTGCAGAAATAATATATGCTTCGTCTGCATTTAAACCGGATAACACTTCTATTTGATTCCCGTAAGTTCTACCTAAACGCAACCAACGTAACATGGCAGTATTGCTTTGGCTTGCGGTATACACTCCCGATAATTGTCCGTTAGTAATTATTGCATCCTTCGGAATTAAAACCATTGTGGATTTCGCTTTTCTTTCCACGGGAAATTGAACGGTTGTAAACATTCCGGATAAGATTTTAGCATCTGTTTTCTCTAATTCTATTTTCACTAAATATTGTCCGCCAGTATTTTTAGCAGAAGTACTTACCTCTGTAACTTCTCCTTTCATAGTTTGGTTTATCGATTTCACCAACACATCTACGGTCGTTCCTTTTTTAATTTCAGAAATCTCAGATTCCGGAACCATAGCCATCACTTCAAAATTTCCTGGAGTTTCCATACTTATTAAAGGCACTCCTGGATTTGCCATATTACCGGCCTCCACGTTTTTACTAGTTACCGTTCCACTAAAAGGAGCAGTAATATTGCTGTAGGCAAATTGTGCGTTAATTTCGTTTTTCATTTGGTTTGCTGCTT
Organism: Lacinutrix sp. MEBiC02595; assembly: GCF_053601555.1. Taxonomy (NCBI): domain Bacteria; kingdom Pseudomonadati; phylum Bacteroidota; class Flavobacteriia; order Flavobacteriales; family Flavobacteriaceae; genus Lacinutrix; species Lacinutrix sp. MEBiC02595. The sequence continues at coordinate 328,873 of NZ_JBSHNU010000246.1, forward strand.
CTACTCGCGCTTTTGCCATTTCAAAATTAGCAGTCATATCATCCATTTCTTTTTGCGATGCACTTTGATCTGCAAACAAATTCTTAAAACGATTATAATCTTTTTGAGCATTATTTAAAGCAACAGTAGCTTCGGTGATTCCTGCATTTACTTGTGCTCTTTTAGCTTGTAAATCGCTATTATTTATAGAAACTAATAACTGGCCCTTTTTTACTTTATCACCAACATTAACGTGCACCTTATTGACATAACCCATCATTCTAGTACTTAAATCTGCACTTTTTGAAGCTTGAATTTTTCCGCTAACAGATAAGAATGGACTGTTTCCATTTGCTTCCACCTGACTCGTTTTTACGCTAATTGCTGGCGAATTATCTACAACTGGTTTTTGGTCTTCGCTACCACAACTTGCGACTAATAGCGTTACAGAAAGCACTAGGATTGTATATGTTTTTTTCATCATTATTCTTTTTTATTTAAGACACTTCGACTTCGCTCAGTGTGACAGTTTTTATTCCTGTAAACTCAAGAAAATCAATCTTGATTCTTGGTTCTATTGTCTTGTTTCTCTTTTATTCTTTGGTTAAAAATTGTAAGTATGCTTGTGCATAATTGTATTCAAAAATGGTTTGGTAATACTCTAATTGCTTTTGTGCATATTTTGTTTCGGCAATTAACAAATCGGATGTTTTTTCTAAACCTTCTTTAAACCTATTGGTTCTAATTCGTAAAGATTCTTCCGATTGTTCTAATGCTAAAGTGGTTAGTTTTAATTTATTTTCGGCATCCAAAAAAGCGCGTTTCGCTTTGTTTAATTCTAAATTACTTTTAGATACATATTGTTGGTATTCTAACTTCGATTGTTCAAATTGGGACTTACTTTTTTTCGCTTTTCCAAAACGTTTCGAACCTTGAAAAATATCCCAACTTAATTGTGCTCCAAATAAATACCCATTGGCATCCCCCTGAAAAATTTGATCATCGTATAACTCATAACTTCCAAAAGCATTCAGTCTTGGCAAAAACGCCATTCGGTCTGCTTTATTCATAGCTTCGTAAGCATTTGAAGATAATTGCATTGCTTTAATATCCGATCGGTTTTCGGAAACCTTTTTATCTTCAATAGTAAAAGCAGTAACAGTCAATTCATCTGTTGGTAGGTACACCACGTAAGTTTCATCATTCATTAAAAAGGACAAATAATTGGAAGCATTTTGTACATTACTCTTAGCGGTTTGTAATTGATTTTGAACTTCCGTCACTCGTACTTCTACATTTAACACATCTGCACGTTGCAAATAGCCTTGTTTAAAACTATCGTCTGCTAATTTATTATTGACATTTGCAGCATCTAATGCTTTTTCTAAAACAACAACTGCTTTATATGCCAATTGTAATTGCATGTATGCTTTTTCTACTTCAAACACTAAATAATCTTGCGTACGCTCCGTTTTTAAAGACATCGCTTCCATTTTAGACTTTGCAGCTTTGCGCTGGTAAACGCCATCTAAATTAATTAGCGGTTGCTGAATTTCGAACTTGGTAGCATAGTTTTCAATCTGCGAAGGATTGTTTAATAACGCTGGATTAAAATCGTTAGCCGTTAAAATTTCTTGATTTAATTTAGATCCAAAAGCCATTAACGGATTTGTAGTTGCAATTCCCGTATGACTTGCTGTAATGTTTGGTAAAAACACAGCGTTGGTCTGACTATAATCTGCTTTAGCTTGTTTAAATTCTTCTTCAGAAATTTTTATACTTGTGTTATTTTCAGACACTTTAGATAAAACTTCCGTTTTTGTAATAGCTACTACTTCTTGTGCTTTTACAGTCACGCTGAAAACAAAAAGTAATGCAGATATATAAATATTTTTTTTCATTCCTTATTAATTTACAGTACAAAAATACTTCAGGAATATACTTTAGTCAGTAACATAGGTTACTTAAGAAAAGTAATTTGAATTAAGGCACCATTAATTGTTCTAAATTAAAACAAACAAAAAGGGCATACACTGATAATTATCATATAAAACACTGGCCAATAATTAATTAAGCACACATAAAATAATAAAGAACACACGTATAAGTACCGTTTTATTAACCAAGTAAAAAAGGAACTTTAAAATAAAGTATTAGTATAATTATATTGGTATCCCTTACTTTTGCATGCTATATGGATTCATTAACGCAAATAGTATTAGGAGCAGCTGTAGGAGAAGCTGTTTTAGGAAAGAAAGTTGGAAACAAAGCAATGCTTTATGGAGCTATTGCTGGTACTATACCGGACTTTGATGTCTTTGCTTCCTTTTTTACAGATACCGTTTCTGCACTTTCCATACATCGCGGATTTACACATTCCATTGTGTTTTCCGTACTTTTTGCTCCCATTTTTGGGTGGATTGTTTCTCGATATGAGACCTATAAGAACTTTAAAAATTGGTCTTGGTTATTCTTCTGGTCCTTTGTCACGCATCCAATTTTAGACGCACATACCACTTGGGGAACACAACTCTTTTGGCCTTTTGATCTACGATTGGCATTCAAGACTATATTTGTTATTGATCCCTTATATACAGTGCCTTTTTTAGTGTTTTTAATTCTTGCCATGCGACAAAAAAGAACCTCTAAAAAGCGTCGTTTGTATAATAAAATTGGGTTAATAGTAAGTTCTTCTTATTTACTACTTACCTTCTTTTTAAAAGGCATGGCATTTACTCAATTTGAAGCGGCTTTAAAAAACCAGAACATAGCCTATTTACAAATAGACACGAGACCTTCTCCTTTAAATACGATACTTTGGAGTGCCAATGTAGAAACGGAAGACGCCTATTTATTAGCTAATTATTCCTTTTTGGATACGAAACCGATCACTTTTGAAAGCTATCCTAAAAATCACGCGCTTTTAGGGAATCTAGTGACAAACGAAAAAGTGCAACGTATGATATCTATTTCCAAAGGATGGTATACTATTTCTAAAAAAGATGAGAGTCTTTATTTTAATGATTTACGATTTGGATTGTTAAGTGTAACGCCAAAATCGGACAACTTTGTTTTTAAATATAGACTAGATGTAGATGCTTCTGGGAAAGTTACATTTACGGAAGAACCTAAAAATAATCGCGATGGCAAAAAACTGCTAACAGAATTATGGCAACGATTAAAAGGAAATTAATTTCAACAAAACAATTAACATCTTTCGAATTTGGAATTAGAAGTCTTTCAAATTTTGAATATCTTGTAAACTAAACTTATAAATTTATGGACATTACTGCTGCTTATACCGATCTATATCAAATTACCATGGCACAAGTCTACTTTGTTACCAAACCAAATGGTAAAGCTGTATTTGATTATTATTATCGTCGTAATCCTTTTGATAATGGGTATGCCATATTTGCCGGATTAGAAGATGTATTAGATATTTTGGAATCATTAAAATTTTCAGATTCCGATATCTCTTACTTAAAACAAAAGGGTTTTGAAAACGAGTTTTTAGACTACTTGAAAAATTTTAGTTTTAAAGGGAGTATTCGGTCCAGCAAAGAAGGTGATCTTGTTTTTCCTAACCGCCCTATTTTACAAGTAGAAGCCAATATTATTGAAGCACAAATCATAGAAACACTTTTACTTAATATTCTTAATTTTCAAACCTTAATTGCAACCAAAGCCAGCAGAATACGATACAGTGCTAAAGATGCTATATTATTAGATATGGGTTTACGTCGCGCACATGCTACTGGTGGCTATTATGCGTCTAGAGCGGCTGCAATTGGTGGTTTTGACAGTACTAGTAATGTGAAAGCAGCAGAAGACTACAATATTCCATCTACAGGTACAATGGCGCACGCTTTTATTCAGAGCTATGATAATGAATTAGAAGCTTTTCGCGATTTTGCACAAGTACGACCTAAAAACTGTGTGCTGTTAATAGACACGTATAACACTTTAAAACTAGGACTTCCAAATGCCATTATAGTAGCAAAAGAAATGGAAGAAAGAGGAGAGCAATTGTTTGGAATACGTTTGGATAGCGGCGATTTAGCCTATTTATCTAAAAAAGCCAGAGTGGTTTTAGATGCTGCGGACTTGGGTTACGTAAAAATTGTAGTTTCCAATCAGTTAGATGAATTTGTTATAAAAAGTTTAAAAGAACAAAACGCACCTATTGATGTTTTTGGTGTTGGAACCAATCTAGTTACCGGAAGACCAGATGCTGCATTAGATGGTGTTTATAAATTATCGGAATACAATGGTGCTCCACGAATTAAACTCTCTGAAAACATCATAAAAGTATCGTTGCCTTTTAAAAAGCAAGTATACCGAATGATAGATGCCGATGGTATGTTTTATGGTGCAGATGCGGTGGCTATTTTTTCTGAAGGTGAAATAAACCAAATGGAACATCCATTTGATATTACGAAACAAATAGATATTAGTACCCTTAAAAAAGAACCTTTATTAGAATTAGTCATGGAGCATGGTAAACGTGTGGCACTGGTTAGAACAGTTACAGAAATTGCACAATATTCGCAATCCCGTTTAGCACAACTCCCTAATGAATATAAGCGTTTTCAGAATCCGCATACCTATAAAATCGGACTTAGTAGCCAACTTAAAAAAGAACGAAATAATCTTATTAACCAACATAAAAGCTAAATATGAAAACACTTTTAGTGATTGATGCACAAAATGATTTTATGCCTGGCGGATCCCTTGCTGTTCCTAACGGTAATAAAATTATACCGATAATAAATAGCATACAAGATAGATTTGATTGGATAGTAGCAACGCAAGATTGGCATCCTAAAGAACATTCTAGCTTTGCTATAAATCAGGACGGGAAATCTAATTTTGAGACCATAGAATGGCGTGGACAAATGCAAACCTTATGGCCAGAACATTGCATACAAGGCAGCGAAGGTGCTAAATTGCATTCGGAATTAGACACTACAAAATACGAAGCTATTTTTAGAAAAGGAACCGATAAAAACGTGGATAGTTATAGTGCCTTTTATGACAACAATCACTTAAAGCCAACCGGATTAACTGGTTATTTAAAAGAAAAAGGAACAACCCAACTATATTTTTGTGGTCTTGCTTCAGATATTTGTGTTTACTTTTCTATTTGTGATGGTATTAAGGAAGGTTTTGACTGCTTCTTTATTGAAGATGCTTCAAAAGCATTAAATACAGGAAAATTTGAAAACATTAAAAAACAGATGATAGCAATGGGTGTGCATATTATAACATCAGCGTCTTTATAGAACAAAGAAACCACTGCATCAACTAACCTTTCTCGTGCCTCCATGTCCGCCAGCAACAACTAACATTATTTTTATACTTAAATAAATAAATTTAAAAAACTGAATAATAGGATTCATCATTTTAAATCTTTGATATTTTGAAATTCTTTGTGTCATGATTTCTATTTTTTACTGCTTACTAAATACTGCGAATGCATACTTGTTTTATTCTGGAATCAACCACCAAAAAGGTTTCATTTTAGCTTTATATATAAAGGCATAATGCAAAGCTAGTTTCAACCAATGCCCTGCTAAACCAATTTCCCCAAAGGTTTTCCCTAATTGCCGACCTTGAGTTTTTGGATATTTTTCATAATCTGGAACAATTGGAAACGTTGTAATACTTACGCCACTTCCGGATGTCATACCGTAACCAGCAGAAGCAATACAAGCTGCTCCCATATTTCCCATAGATCCTTTATGATTTAGCGATTCATTTCCACTTTTTATAGAATCGATAATATTATCTGCAACTAATTTTGCGGTAATACCAGAAGGCATTCCTGTTCTTGGTGGTGCAGGAGAAATAACAGTCCCATTTTTACTAGTTCTTGGTCTAGAAATAGCATGAGGAGGTGCAAATGCAATTCCTGGCGCAAAAATATTTTTGTAACTTGGATTCTGATACGTTTCTGGCCAATCTTTAACAGACCATTCTTCATATGGTTTTGGTGTATAATCTGCGTCGACAATCATAAATCCTTTAAACAACTTCTCTGTAATGTCCTTTTCATTTTTATCATACGCTTTAAAACCATGACCAGAAAATGAAGGAATTAACATTGCAAAATCATAGGATTCTGTTTTATATTCCCCTTCTAAATTTTCGTAATGTGCTAAACCATCTTCAATTTTATTGACTCCTGCTCCAAGTATCCATTTTATATCTCTGTCTTCAAAAATCATTTCTACCATTTCACTAGATTTCATAGTCATACTGCCATAACTCAACAACATACCATCCATACCGAAATCGCCTAATTTATGTTCATTTGCAATCCAAGTAACTTCTGCCATATCGCGAACATTATGCCTGCACAATTCTTTTTCCACATTCAATACATATTCAAAAGCAGCACCTTGGCAGGTAGATTTAGCATGACCAGTTCCAATTAAAATTTTGGCTTTTTTACCAGCTTTCATTTCTTGAATCAAGGTGTTTAATCCTTCCCAAGCATGGTCTGCATGTGTATAGGTACAAACAGAATACGTTTTATTTTTACCAGGAATTAAACCTTCGGTTGCTTCAAAATTTAATTTCGGACCAGTAGCATTAATTAAATAATCATAGGTTATTTTTTCTTGTTGTCCTTTATTATTTCCTGCAACATATTCCGATAAAACATAAGGTTTCTCTTCGGTTTTATCTCCTTCAGGAAAAAACGAAATGGCTTTGGCTTGTTTATAACCAATACCCTTCTTTTTATATAAAGGTTCTAATGGGAAATAGATTTTTTCCGATTTCATTCTACCAATTCCAACCCAAATATTAGACGGAACCCATTGGTAATTACTGTTAGGTGAAACAACCACAACTTCATGTTTTTTCGGCAGTTTTCTACGTAAATGAGTTGCTGCAACGTGACCAGAAATTCCTGCTCCTAGAATTACAATTTTAGCCATATTATATATATTTTTAATAAAGGTAATTCTCTTTTTAAAATTGTACAGTAACTTAGGTTACAGAAGGATTAATAATACACAATTTTTTCACTTCCGTTAAAACACGCTGCATTCTTAAATCTGATAATCCTATATTTTTCATTTTCTCTGTTGCATTAATTAGTTCCTTTACTAAAATAACATCCAATTCAATTAGTTGATGCTTTTCTTTTTTATTTAATGTTGTTAATGCAGTCACAGGATATAAAGCCAAGGAATCTATATTTGCTTTTAATCCATTATTTTTTGGATAATCCCAACTTAACAAAGTTAAACCAACACATTTCGCATAATTAATGGCATCTTCTGTAAATCTGGTATTGGTTACCAACCAACCTTGTTTTAAATGTGTTTTATTGTCTGAATTAGAATTCCATTGCTCTTGAATATCTAAAAATCTAGAATTAATATATAAGGGAACTTTAACGTTACTTGTAGCTTTAGCATCGGAATGAAACTTACATTCAATAGCATATACATTTCCATCTTTTTCTGCCAATACGTCCATTTCATGAGTCACGCAAGCACCATTTAAAATGACACTTACTTTAGTTTTATATCCTTTTTCTTTTAATAACGCACCAACCAATCTCTCAAAAGGAAAACCTGTTGGCCCTAAATCGAAAATAGCACGTTTTAAGCTGTAACGAGAAGCAGACACTTTGTTTTGTTCTTTTAATAAGGAGAAGGCTTTTTTATAGATTTCATTGGAAGACATACCATCATAGATATCTGGTTGCATTCTTTTCACTATAGTTTCAACTAATTCTTTAGATGCTTTAGCTGATTGAAGGGATTGTCTTAATTTTTCGAATGAAAAAAGTTCGATCTCATCATTACTCTTTTTAATATAAATTTGTTTTTCCATGATACTTAAACGTTTTAAAATCTTAGAATTTCTGTCATAATTCCAAATCGAATAATTGATAATTGATGCTCAAAATATATATTGTAATAATCCATTCCGTGATAAAACTGAACAAACAAACCTATATCTTCTAAAAACTTTGGATGGTAATAAAAGGTAAGACTTGCATTGCATCTATCTAAATCAAAAACATCCAAGTCTTTATAATTATCAAGCATAAATGTTGTTTCCACTTTTAAAGAAAAATTAGCTCTATTGTTCTTCGATATTTTAAGAGGAAACTTAAACGATGTAAATGCATTATGCCATCTTAAACCACTATACTTACCTTGTAACTCATCAAGCATCCAACTTTTCGGATGAATTTCCATTGCACTTTTTAAAGTTTTTATTGCTTTAAGCTTGTTACTATATGCCGTTTTAAGAAAGCCAAATTCAACAAAATTAGTAGCAAAATTTCCTGTTTGTAAGTTGATTGCGTCCTCTTCGTTGTAAAAGTTACCATCTTGTCCGTTAGAATGATGTGCTATTTTTCCGAAGAAAACCAAATAGCTAAGTGCTTCTTTTTTGTTAGCTAGGTAATAAAGGGAAATCTGAGGAATGTAACTTGGTGTACGAACAGGATACGAATCTTCTTTATACATCCTAATGGTAATTTGCGGTGTTAACACTGCCATTAGTTTAGAATCCTTTCGTTTTCTAATAACAAATGACGGATTTAGATTTGCTTCAAACATTAAAGATTCTATATTTCCAATATCTGTTGGGAATGTGATATAACTATCTGTTTGATTTATTAATGCTATTTTGTACAAATCGAGATGTGGTATTGTATCCACATCTTTTTGCGAAAAAACAACATGTGATGAACACAAACACATAAACAAGATGTACACTTTCATTTTTATAACATGTTTACTTTAATATTGTCTTTTTATTCTTTATCCTTTGTGCCACTAACTATTCTTGAAATAATTCCTTTTTGGTTCGTAAATTCTGCAATTAATACTCCTGTTAAATGGATGACTATAAATGCTATCAAATAGTAAATACCAAGTACGTGGATTTCTTCCATTGGTTTTTTTAATTCTTTTGGTCCTAATTCTATAATTAATCCTGTAACAAGTGAAACAATGACACATACATAAAAAAGGATATAGGTCCATTTCTGAATTTTCGTTTTTGTAGTTAGTTTTGTTTCAAAAGGGTTTTGAAACTTCATTTGCCCGAATGCAGGAAGTATTAAACGAATACTAAATAATCCTACCAATACATAACCAATGTAAATATGCCAATCCCACATGGGTTGTCTTATTTTTTTTGCTAATGTAATGAGCTGGTCTTCCGTTAAATTCTGCCCTGTATTACTCAAATAATCTTGAATAATAGCTGCAACGTTATACTTATTCATCCATGTTAACCGCAAAAATATTGTGATTAACAATAGTAAAAACGAAACAGCAATTCCCCAATGAATAATTCGATATACTTTAGAATACTTTGTTTTTTCCATAATATTAATTTTTTATTCTGTTAAATTATTTTGATTTATTTTTATACTTTGGTTTTAGTACTTATCCTACTTTCTTTAAAATTGAAATATGCCAGAAGAGAAAAACCTAAAGTCACCAACATTCTAAAAACCATGGCTTTTATAGTTTTTACTTCGTGAATTCCTCCATTGTTGATGTAAAATTGCAAAGCAACAAAGGCAACAATTAATACAGCCAAAGCAGCTATTAAGATCCCAAAAGTCCATTTTTCTCTTTTAAAAAAACCATAAACAGCAATTAGATATAAAATGCTACAAATAAAATTTACCCAAACTATAAACAAGACATAGTTTCCTTCTTTTGCCCTAATACCAAACCAATCAAAAATCACAGAGCTACTTAAAAATAAAGTGAGCAATGCAAACAGTGCTAAAATAATAGCACTTACAGCGGTAATAATCTTTCTGTTTTTCATGTGATATTTATTTATTAGTTGATTCACCAAGCCACCATTTTGGTTGGACTTGTTTTTTAACTAATCCGAATTTTTTAATAGAATGTGTTTCAATATGTGTCATTAAATCTTCCACAGAATCTGTTACAAATAGCAGTTTCATATCTTCTGGACTGATACTTTCATTTTCTGCCATTAAATGAATATGTTGGCATAATTCTTTATGATATTGCGAATCGAAAATAACAACTGGGAAATTTTGAATTACTTTAGTTTGAATTAAAGTAAGTGCTTCAAACAATTCGTCTAAAGTGCCAATTCCGCCAGGCATAACCACAAAAGCATACGAATATTTTACTAGAATAACTTTGCGTAAAAAGAAATATGGAATGTTAATCCATTTATGTAAATACGGATTTGGCTTTTGCTCAAATGGTAGAATAATATTGCAACCAACAGAATTTCCACCAGCCTCAAAAGCACCTTTATTGGCAGCTTCCATAATTCCTGGACCTCCACCTGTCATTACTGTAAATCCGGTTTTTGCTAAGGCTGCACCTATTTTTTCGGCATTTTGATAATGATCAGAATCTTTTGTAAATCTTGCAGAACCAAAAACAGTCACGCATGGACCAATAAAATGCATTTTCCGAAAGGCTTTTATAAAATTGAAGAACACTTTTAAAGCAAAGGATAATTCTTTAAAACGCGATAGAGGCCCTCTAACAAACAAAGATTCATCTGTAGATAGTTTTATTTTTTTATTAGTCTTCATACACGATATTTTTAGTTTGTTTTTTTATAACTCCAAACTGCTAATCCATTCATAACTATAGCATAAAGCAATGTTTTTAATAGCTGTGGAAGAATATCCATAAACCCAGAACCTTTAAGCATTACCATTCGCATCACTTCTACAAAGTATTTTATTGGATTAAACTCTGTAACTATTTGAGCCCATTCTGGCATACTTTCTATTGGCGTGAATAACCCACTCATTAAAATAAAAATAACGGTAAAAAACCAAGCGATAAACATAGCTTGTTGCTGGGTATCTGTAAAATTAGAAATGAATAAACCGATCCCTAAAATCACTAAAATATAAATAGAGGTATAAAAATACATGAGTGGTAAACTTCCAAGCATTGGTACATTAAATATGAGTTTTGCTAAGATTAATCCAACCGTTAATAACCCCATTCCTATGACCCAAAATGGAAAGAGCTTCCCAATAATAAACTGACTTTTTTTAATTGGAGTTACGTTAATTTGCTCTAAAGTTCCTATCTCTTTTTCACGAACGATATTCATCCCTGAAAGAAACAGCGTAATCATAGTTACCAATAAAACCAGTATTCCTGGAACCATAAAGGTTTTGTAATTTAAGGTTTCATTATACCAGAATAATGGAATGGTTTCTATATTGACTGGCTGTATTTGTTTATCTGAAACTTGAAATAAGTCTACTTTTATATTTTGGTTAAAGCTTTGTACAATTTGGGTTACATATACATTTTCTACACCTGCAGCTGCGCCATCAATTGCGTTAATGGTTATTCCTAAATTGTTGTATTTCTCTTTTTGTAAATCACGTTCAAAATATTGCGGAATTTGTAGAATAACATCTACTTTTCCTTTAAGCATTGCTGCACTTGCTATTGCTTCCGAAGGGAAATCTGTTAAAACATTAAAATAGGTGGAAGCATTAAATTTTTCTACTAAAGCTCTGGATGTGGAAGAATGATCGTTATCTATATATCCGAATTTAATATGCTGAACTTCAAAAGTAGCTGCATTAGATAAAATAACGAGTTGTAATAATGGCAAAACAAAAATGATAGGAAGCATGCCTTTATTTCTAAAGATTTGCTTGAACTCCTTTTGTATGATGTATAAGATTGTTTTCATGTGTCTATATCTATTGTTTTTCTATGGTCACATGCTGTTCGCTATTATTCATTTACTTGTCTGATAAAATTTTGAACATGCTCGATTTATATAACTTCCAGCGCAGGCCGGAATCTCTTTTATTAATTTAAAATACCTTCAAGGTTTTTAAAACCTCGCAGGAAAACGTACTTTTTTACTCTAATCTTATTTTATATTTCTTCACACTTAATGCAATAAAAAATATAGTCATTCCCAATAAAATCAAGGTTTCTTTCCATATAAATTGCAATCCTACTCCTTTGAGCATAATCCCTTTAATAATGATGATAAACCATTTTGCGGGAATAATATTACTTATAACTTGAAGTGGAACAGGCATACTTGAAATAGGAAAAATAAAACCTGATAATAAAATCACTGGAAGCATGAGTCCCATTAACGAAATCATCATTGCTGTCTGTTGTGTTTCTGAAATAGTGGAGATTAAAATCCCTAAAGCTAATGCTGAAATAATAAACAAAACGCTTTCTATTGCCAATAAAAAGAGACTTCCTTGTACTGGCATCTTGAAAATAAAAATGCTTAATAAAACAATAACTACTGCATTAATTATAGACAGAAAAATATACGGAAACACTTTACCTATAATTACCTGAATTGGTTTTATTGGCGACACTAAAAGAATTTCCATGGTACCTAATTCTTTTTCTCTAGTAATAGAAATGGAGGTCATCATTGCAGAAACTAACATTAAAATAATAGTCATTACACCAGGAACAAACATGTACACACTTTTTAATTCTGGATTGTAAACCATGCGTGTTTGTGGAACTATTTGATAAACTATAGTAATCTCTTTGTTTAATTCTTTTTGATATTTCTGAAGAATAGCATTTACATAATTACTTATCGTATTTGCAGTATTTGGGTCTGTGGCATCTGTAATAATCTGAATGCTTGCATTATGATCTTTAATTAGGTTTTTGCTGAAATTCTTTTCAAAATTTAGAACTGCTTTTACTTTTCCTTTTTTGAAAATGGTTTCAATATCTGATTCCTTTTCGATGATTTGATTAATACTGAAATATTTTGAAGCTGAAATTTTACGGATAATTTCTTGGGTAGTTGCATCTTTTGAATGATCTAAAATAGCGATATCTACATTATTGATTTCATTAGTAATTGCAAAACCAAAAAGCATGATTTGAGCAATAGGCATTCCGAAGAGTATAAACAACGAGCGTCTATCCCTAAAAATGTGGTAGAATTCTTTTTTTATGAAGCCTATGAATCGTTTCATTTCTTATTTTCTTTTTCCGCAGTTTTCACCGATTACCACAGATTTGTTAATCAAACTATATTTTTTTCTGCGTAAATCCGAGAAATCGCAGGAAACTATTTTTATAACCCGTTTACTTTTCTGCAATTCCCTTTTGTTATATCAGCAAAATTGAAGTTTACTATATAGACTTTAAAAAGTCCTCCTCTAATTATATAGGATAATTCATTTCCTGTTCTTTTTTCCATAGGTCATTTATTTTTTTCATTTCTCCCACTGATTACAACGATTACCACAGATTCTTTTAGTCTCATTTCTGCGTAAATCTTAGAAATCCGTGGGAAACTATTTTATAACCCGTTTACTTTTCTGAAAATCCCTTTTGTTATATCATCAACATTGAAGTTCACTAAAATGCCTAGTTTTATTTCTGAAAGCTTTAAATATGTTAAAACTTGTTTATGATGAACTTTCGCTAAAATTTCTACTGATTTAATTTCTATTATTACTTTATTATTCACTAATAAATCTAATCGGTAACCAATTTCTAATTCTATACCATCATAAAATATAGGTAATGCTACTTGTCGTTTTACAGATAATCCTTGCTTTTCTAATTCATACATTAAAACGCTTTCATATACAGATTCTAATAAACCTGGACCTAATTCATTATAAACTTTAAAAATCCCTCCTCTGATTATATAGGATAATTCATTTTCTGTTTTTTCTTCCATAAATTACTTGTTTTTTCTCCCGCTGATTACACCGATTACCACAGATTCTTTTAGTCTCATTTCTGCGTAAATCTGAGAAATCCGCGGTAAACTATTTTTTAGACATTTGCAAAAAACTTTGTCATCCTCTTGCCAGTTTTAAAAACACATCATTCATATTACCTACCTGAAACTGTTCTTTCAATTTTTTAGGCGTATCTAAAGCTTCTATTTTACCATTTACCATAATGGAAACTCTGTCGCAATATTCTGCTTCATCCATATAATGCGTGGTTACAAAAACGGTTGTTCCTTCGCTAGCTGCTTTGTAAATCATTTCCCAAAACTGACGTCTAGTAATTGGATCCACGCCACCTGTTGGCTCATCTAAAAACACAATTTTAGGATCATGAAGTAGTGCAACAGAAAAGGACAGCTTTTGCTTCCAACCTAATGGTAATGCACCAACTAGTTTGTTCGCAACTTTTTCTAACCCTAATTCTTCAATTAAAACAGTAGATTTTTCTTTGATGCTTCTTCTTGATAATCCATAAATCCCCCCAAAAAAAGCAATATTTTCTTTAACGGTTAAATCGTCATACAAAGCAAATTTCTGACTCATATAACCAATGTTTTTCTTGATGTCTTCGGCTTGTTTATACACATCAAATCCTGCAACCTGTGCTTTTCCCGCTGTCGGTTTAGAAATACCAATCAACATTTTCATAGCTGTAGTTTTCCCTGCTCCATTTGCTCCTAGAAATCCGAATATTTCACCTTTCTCCACTTCAAAAGTAATGGCATCTACAGCTGCAAAATCTCCGTACATTTTGGTTAATCCTTCTACTTGTATGACTTTGTTCTTGTTCATATTCATTTCCCACGAAAATGGGAATCTTATTAATTTACCTGCTTTTTTTTTATACCTACAAGATTTTAAAAACCGCGCAGGATATTTTAGAAACCTGTCAGGCCTAATTAATTTATTTTGCTAATTCCATAAAGGTATCTTCAATAGTTGCTACTGTTTTTACTATTTCCACATTGGAAATATTTTTCGATTCTAAATACACTTGTAAATCTTTCGGATTAAAATCTGCTCTACGATCGGTATAATGCACAAACTCACCAAAAGGATAAACACTATGGTTATACTCGTATGCTTTTAAACTATTAATTAGCGAATACATATTATTTGCACGTACGTTGTAAATTTGTTTTGGGTAATGTTTTACAATCGCCTGAGGTGTATCTATCTGCAAAATTTCCCCATCTTGAATTAAGGCAATTCTATCACACAAAGCCGCTTCATCCATATACGGTGTAGAGACCAAAATGGTGATTCCTTTTTGTTGTAAACGTTTCAACATTTCCCAAAATTCTTTTCTAGAAACTGGATCTACTCCTGTGGTTGGTTCATCTAAAAACAACACTTTAGGTTTGTGAATTAATGCACAACATAAAGCGAGTTTTTGCTTCATTCCTCCAGATAATTTTCCTGCTCTACGATCTTTAAAAGGTTCTATTTGAACGTAAATCTCTTTTATTAAATCGTAATTTTCTTCTATCGTGGTTCCGAAGATAGTTGCGAAAAAACTCAAATTTTCTTGGACCGTTAAATCTTGATAGAGTGAAAACTTCCCTGGCATATAGCCAACGCTATTCCGAATCTTTTTATAATCTAGAACCACATCAAAACCAGCAACTGTTGCGGTACCTTTATTAGCAATTAAAAGGGTTGTTAGAATTCTAAACAACGTTGTTTTACCTGCGCCATCCGGACCAATGAGTCCAAATATTTCACCCGATTTCACTTCAAAAGAAATGTCTTCTAAAGCTTTTACATTTTTATAAGATTTGCTAATATGGCGGACAGATATACTCACAAGATTTTAATTTTGAACACTAATTTTAGTTTCCATTGTAATTTTTGAAGTAATAGAGTTTGAGATTAAACAAGCCTTTTCCGATTTCTCTAAAATTCGTTCTGTGCGTTCTCTTTTAGATTCTTCTGTAATCACAACTTCTGGAAACAATAATACTTCACTAATTACAAACTTGCCATCCACTTTTTCTAGAATACCTTTTGCCCCACATTTAAAGCTTACAAATTCTAATTTTGAATATTCCGCAATGGCTAAAAAAGTAGTCATTAAACAACTGCTTATTGCTGCTGTAAATAAATGTTCTGGAGTCCAAATGTTGGGCATTCCGCCTGGAAATTCTGGTGGTGTTGCCACTTCGATGCAATTCGTTTCGTTAGTTCCGTTATTTTTCAATTCCGGAGAACACAGCGTTCCTTTTCTGTCTTGCGTCCAATTTACATTGACGTTATACATATGTTTTTCCATAATGCTTTATTAAAATTATTTTACTGATTTTTATTGCTAATTTTCTGTGGAATTATGTATCCATAATTCCGCAGGCATTCCTATTTTTAGGCTACCATCATTTTTCACATCCACTTTTACAGCATAAACTAAAGCAACACGTTCTTCTTTCGTTTGAATTATTTTTGGTGTGAACTCTGCTTCTGAAGCAATCCAACTAATTGTCCCTTTAAAGGATTGCATAGCGTCTGCATCATCGATTTTAATTGTGACTTCTTGTCCGATTTTAATATTTGCCAATTGTGTTTCACTAATATAAACGCGTAATTGCATGGTGTTTAAATCTGCAATTTTATACAGTGGTTTTCCAAAAGCTGTAATTTCATTTGGCTCTGCGTATTTGGTTAGAACCGTTCCATTTACTGGATTAATAATTTTACTTTTTTGAATTTGATCTTCGATTTGTTTTACCTGAACATCTATGGATTTCAGTTCGTTTACCACTGGACCATTCTGTATTTCTACACTTCTAATTTGGTTTCTAATCACATCGATTTCTCCTGAAACATCATCCAATTGTTTTTGTGTTCCTGCATTATCTTTTAATAGATTCACAGCCCGATTTTTGTTGGTGTTTGCTGTTTTTAATTTTGCATTTAGCACTTGAATTTGAGATAAAACACCTTTTGATTTTGAACTAATCACAGCCTTAGCCACTTCTAGTTGTTCACGTTTTAATGCTAACGGAATGCTGTCGATATAACCTATAAATTGTTCTTTTTGAAGCACATCTCCTTCGGTGACATTAAACTGTATTAGTTTTCCATTATTCTCCGCTGAAATAGTGATCTCTATTGCTTCAAAATTTCCATAGCCATCTGCTCTTTCACTATCATTTCCGCAGGAAAATAAGCTAGAAGCCATGATGCTTAATCCTAATATGTATTTGTAGTTCTTCATGATTATTTTATTTTCTCCCGCTGATATACGCAGAATTTTTTAATTGATTATGCAAACTTTTTCTGCGTTAATCTGCGCTATCTGTAAGATTTTATTTCTTTTCTCCTTTAATAACATTGTAATTTGCTTTTGCAAGTTGTAACTGAATTTTATGTCGTACCAAAGTATTTTCATCTTCATATAAATTGGTCAATTCTGTGATATATGCTGAAGACGTAATCACGCCATTTTTAAGTTGTGAATCTGCTGTTTTCAAAACTTCCTTTCTAAGATTTATTACCTCTAAATCAGAAGTAATAAAAGCTTCCGTTTTATCTATTTCTTTTTGTTGTTGATTTAATTTAATGTTTGTATTCAGTTTAAAAATTTCTGTTTCATTATCTACAATATCTTTGTTGATAGCTAAGGATTGTCTTTGTTTTTTATTGGAATTCCAGTCGAAAACATACCAATTCAGTTTCACACCAACAGTATAAAATGGTTGAAAGGAATTATCCAACATATTCAATCCAGGATTGCCATATCCACCAGTTGCAAAACCAAGAAGTTTTGGTCCATTTTGCTTAGACATTAGCTTTTCTGAATTTTGAATTTCTTCTTTTTTAAGCTGAAATAATTCTAATTCTGGTCTACTTAAATCTTGCTCTAATTGTGTTTCTACTATTGGATTTTGGAATTGTGTTGCAGTATTTAAAGGAAGATTTATTAAACTGGAAAGTGTTTCTATATGTGTTACTTTATTACTTGCTAATTCTTGAAACTGTTGGTTAATTTTTAATAATTCTGCCTCTAATATTTTATCAGAAGTTGGCAGAATAACGCCATACTTAATTCCGGATTGGACTTCTTTTAATTTTGCTTGTAATTGTGCTTGTTTTGCTCTTAATAACAACTCCGATTCTTGAATTAGCAAAACTGAAAAATAGATTTGGTTGATTTGCTGTTTTAGTTGATACAAGCTGACTTCTACCTGCTTTAGTTTTGTTTTTAACTGAGCAGATTTCAAATGTAATGAGGCATCTGTTGCGCCTCCATTATAAATCAATTGATTCACAGAAACCGTTGCACGATATTGATCTTTATTTAATCCTTCCATATTTGCATTTGGAATAGGAATTTCAATCACATCTGACTGATAGGTTGCTTGTGCATCCAAATTAATTTGAGGTAATTTGGAAGTGGCTATTACAGCTGCATCTAATTCGTTTTGCGTTTCTAATAGTTTTGTTTGTTTTGCTAACGGATAATTTGACGTCACAAATAGGTAACATTCCTCCAACGTGATACTTTGTTGCGCAACACTAGGGAAAACAGTTAAGAAAATTAGAAGGATTAATAATTGTTTCATTTTATGTGTTCTTTATAGAATGGATAATAAAATTAGCAACTTCGGTTTTACGATCTTCCATTAATTGCTTGTATGCTTTATCGTCTGTATTTGTAAATGCTTTTATTAAAGGTTTGGCTACAAAAGGAAAAATATTTAAAGCCAATATATTAATGAATAAATGTTCCGCACTAATTGGTTTTAGTATCCCATTTGCAATTTCTTTATCTACTTGTTTCTTGAACTTTTCAATATTTGGAAAACCATTGGTGTCTTTCATTTTAAGAAGAAACTCTGGATTTCTATTCAATTCTTGAAGGATGAAATTTGGCAAATAAGGATGTTTAACAATGAATGTTATATAGTCTGATGTAAAGTTCTTCACCTTCGCTTCAATAGAAGAATCATCATTTAAAATAGCATTTAATTGTGGTGCTAATAAGCTAAATGCATTCTTAAAAACCGCTTCAAACAACAACTGCTTACTTCTATAATAATAATGAAGCATCGCTTTGTTAATACCTGCTTTATCGGCAATCTCTTGCATACGAGCACCATCCATTCCTTTAGACTGAAATATATTTTTAGCCGCATTTAGAATCTGCTCTTCTGTGTTTTTGTCTTTTGATTTTTTCATTATAACTACATGGTTTAACCAAGTGGTTAACAAATATATAATGAATTGTAATTGTAAAAAATGATTTATATCATGTAATCTGAATAAATCGCTATTTGTTCAGCTTTTTATAGATTAAATTAATAACTAGTACTCCTAAAGCGCCTCCTAAAGCAGAAACAATACCATTAATTATAAATAATGATGTATGAAATGTTCCGTTTTCCATTATCGATAGCGGATCAAAACCTAGTCTTCCAAAGGATTTAATTAGAAATATGCTTCCAAAAACACCTGCGATAGTATTTCCTATCACACCAAAGGAATATTTTTTAAACAACACTCCTGTACTATTAGCAGCTATTATTCCGATTAGAATACTGATTAAAGAAATTAATGTTTCTGTCATAATAGTAGGTTTGTACTAATGTCCATAATCCATTTTATCAACCTTTCCTCCCATCAGTCTTTTTTGAATAATCATGTACACAAAAAGAAGAATAAAGCCAACAATTCCCCACGTTAAAGCCACAGATAAACCATACTCAGGAGCTGCAGTATTATAAATAGTTAAATCTTCATGAATATTATTCACAGAAGGTAATATCACAGGAAATAGCGATGCTAATGAAGATGTAATTCCTCCAACTATTAATAAGGTAGATAATACAAAAGCATGACTATCTTTCTTTATTTTTTTAATAAAAAACAACCCAATTAATCCTATTAAATAAAGAAGAGGAAACACTAATAAATAAGGTCTGTCTATAAAATTATCTAAAGCATTCGGATTCACTATTTGCCATACAAAAAGAGAAAATACAGTAAGAATAGATAAGGTAATATTTAATTTTAAAATAACGTATTTAAGCTTTTTATTAACGCTGGAGTTTGTTTTTAAAATTACCCAATTCGCACCATGAATTGCTAAGGTGACCACCGAAATTAAACCAATAACAATGGTAAACCAATCGATAACTCCGGGGTTTTCGGTTAGCGGACTAAAGCTACTATTCCATAATGGCAAGAAAAAATAATGTCCTTCATGAGCAGAGATTCCGTTTTCTACACCTCCTAAATTGACACCTCTTACGATATTACCTAAAGCAATTCCGAAAAACAAGGCTAATAACAAACTAGAAACACCAAAAGAAGTATCCCAAATATCTTTCCACATTTGATATTTAAACTGACCTCGAAATTCTAAACCAATCGCTCTAAAAATAATTAACCACAAAACGATGATTAATGGTAAATAGAATCCGCTAAAAACAGATGCATAAAAAGTTGGAAAAGCCATAAACAACATGCCACCGGCAGCCACTAACCACACCTCATTAGAATCCCAAAAAAGACCTGCAGATTTAGCAATTACTTCTTTATCTTCTTCGGTTTTAGCAAAGAATAAATGAATAATTCCTGTTCCAAAATCATAACCATCTAAAACAAAAAACATCGCTAAAACAATTCCTATTATTATATACCAAAATATTTCCATAATTAATGTGTTTTCGGTTTTGGACCTTGATTAATAGTTTTACCAACTAAGACTAAAAAAAGCAATCCTAGTAACATATATAAAGCAACAAAACCCAATAAAGTAAATAAGGTATTACCAGAAGAAACTGTTGGAGAAACACCATCGCTTGTTTTTAATAAGCCATATACCAAATAGGGTTGCCTTCCTAATTCTGCGGTATACCAACCTGTAATATTTGCGATATAAGGAAACGGAACTAAAAACATAATAAACCAAAGTAATGGCTTAAAAGTGAACAATTTTTTTCGCCATAAAAGTAAAAGTGCCAATACCATAACCCCTATAAATATGGTCCCTAAACCAACCATTATATGATACGAATAATAAAGTGCTGGAATATTACCTGGCAATTCTTCCTCTTTAAACTGATCCATTCCTGGGATTTGTTTATCCCAATCCTGATGTGTTAAAAAGCTTAATATATTTGGGACAGCAATTTTATTATCCAATTTTTTCTCTACCATATTTGGCTGACCAACCAATACAATTTCTGCTCCAGCTTCTTCGGTTTCAAAAATGCCTTCCATAGCGGCAAAAGATGCTGGTTGGTATTTTGCTACATTTTTAGCATTCCAATCTCCTGTTGGAAAAGCAACTAAAATGCTAGAAACTAATCCGAAAGCAACACCTGTTTTCAAGAATAGTTTACCATATTCCACTTGTTTATTCCTTAAAATATAAAAAGCGCCTATACTTGCTACAACAAAAGAAGAAGTAACCACAGAAGCCATTTGATTATGTAAAAAAGCAGGTAATAACCACGGATTAGTAAACAGCGCTGAAAAGTTTTCTAAGACAAATTTTCCATTCTCTAAAATTTCATAACCTACCGGATGTTGCATCCAAGCATTGGTTGCTAGAATGAACCAACCACTTGCCCAGGAACCTAAAAACACTAAAAATCCCGTTAAGAAATGTAGCTTTTGTCCCATCAATTTTTCACCAAAAATAAAGAGTGCTAAAAAAGAGGATTCTAAAAAGAAGGAAAACATCCCTTCCATTGCTAATGTTTGTCCAATAATCCCTCCCGTTAATTCCGAAAATTTCGCCCAATTGGTACCAAATTGAAATTCCATAGGAATCCCGGTTACCACGCCCATGGTAAAATTGATAGCAAAGATTTTCATTAAAAATTTTGCTGCATTATTATATTTTTCAATTTTGGATAGTAAATATTTTCCTTTAAGAAAGACGATCAATAAAGATAATCCCATGGTTAATTGCGGAAATATATAGTGAAATGTGATAGTAAATGCAAATTGCAACCTATCGTAAAAGATCATGTCTTCCATATTCTAATTTTAGACTATAAAAATACAACACAAACGCGTAACGCTATGTAACTTTTATTACAAAAAAGCCTCTAAAAGAGGCTTTTTAAAATTAAGAAATAATAATTCAGACCTTTTTAAGAATCGTATCTAATACTAAGTCTTTATCTAATTTTTTCGTACCGAAAAACCAATCTATATAATTGGTACTAAAAGAACTTTTAATACCATTAAAATTTTTCATTTGTGCCTTTAGTGTTGCACATTAAATTCTTTAACCGCATCGCTAAGATCATATACCGCAACATTATCTATTGCATTTGAAATAATACTGCTACCTGCTGCACTTCTATATCCACCAGCGCAATGCACTACAATGGGTTTATCTGTAGGAATTTTGTTTTTAGAAGCTCTTAACTGATGTAGAGGAATTGAAATAGCATTTTTAAAAATCTTACCTTCCTCCACTTCACTAGTATTTCGAATATCAATAATAGTATATTGATTTGGGTGTTTTTTAAAGTCTTGTATATCTAATGATTTGAATGTTTCAAATGTATTAGCACCTAAAGTTATAACCGATTTGATTTGTTTTTCGTAACCAATTTTAGCTATACGGCTAAGAATGTTTTTTCTATCATCTATAGAATTAATTACTAAATGAAACGCTTCCTTAGGTGCTACAATAGAACCTAGCCATGTTTCCACTTTGTCCTCTTCGGTTTCTGCAATAATATTAATACTTCCTTTAAGATGATTTTTTTTAAAACTGGATGCACTTCTTACATCAATAATTAAACTGTTATCCTCCTTAAAATCTGTTATTCCAAACGAGAAAGGTACATCGCAAAATGCAGTTTCAAAATTATCTGCACCTTCCTTATTTATAGCAACGTTAAATCCGAAATAAGAAGGAATAAAAGGTTGATCTTTTAAAATGTGATTTTTAAACTGATCTACCGTTAAATCTTTAAAAGCCCAATTTTCATTACGTTCTCTTCCTAAGGTACTAGATGGATCTGCACTCATATTTTTACCACATAAAGAACCAGCTCCATGCGCGGGATATACTAGTGTAGCATCTGTTAAGTGATTAAACTTATCTTTAATTGTATAGTACATACTTTGTGCTAATTCTTCTCTTTTTGCTTTCATATTACCTGCTTTTTCTCTTAAATCAGGTCTTCCAACATCCCCTATAAATAAAGTATCTCCAGAGAACATGACATGATTATTATCTGCATCTGTAGCAATGATAGTAATACTATCTGGAGAATGTCCGGGAGAATTAATTGCAGCA
This sequence comes from Lacinutrix sp. MEBiC02595, assembly GCF_053601555.1. Taxonomy (NCBI): domain Bacteria; kingdom Pseudomonadati; phylum Bacteroidota; class Flavobacteriia; order Flavobacteriales; family Flavobacteriaceae; genus Lacinutrix; species Lacinutrix sp. MEBiC02595. Next base: position 351,882 of record NZ_JBSHNU010000246.1, read on the forward strand.
TATGTAATATCGCCAATTTTAACAGTATCTCCATCATCAAATGCCTGGTGTGTATACATAGCACCAACCAATTTACTTACATAAATTTTTGCGCCAGTCTCTTTATGTATTTGCAAGTGACTACTCACAAAATCTGCATGTGGATGTGTTTCAAAAATCGCTGATATTTTTGCATTATGTTTTTCTGCTAATTCGTAATAAGGTTTTGGATCTCTTGATGGATCCACAATAGCCATTTCATTATTACTTATTATAGCGTAAGAATAATGAGCCAATGGTTTATCTTCAAACTGTATAACATTCATAATTTTTATATTTTTATGTGTATTAATAGGATAAAAAAATTAGTGATCTTATAAATTTAAAACTAAAATGGTAAAACAGCATTATATTTTTCTATTTTGATAAGAATACACTATTACTAATGAATTAAATAAAAAAAGAGCCTTTAATATAAAGACTCTTTTTAAGTTTAAAATTATTTTACTTTTTAAGAATCGTATCTAACACTAAATCTTTATCCAATTTCTTTGTACAGAAAAACCAATCTTTACAATCTAAACCTTCTGTTGATGTCATTCTTTCTTCAGCAACACCACATGATCCGGCAGGAGATACAATAACATCATCTCCAGGATTCCAATCTGCCGGAGTTGCCACGTTAAATTTGTCGGATGTTTGCATTGCAATCAACGCTCTGTATAATTCATCAAAATTACGTCCTAAACTTAATGGGTAATAGATTAATGCACGAACTGTACTTTCTGGATCTACAAAAAAGACCGCTCTAACCGCTTGTGTTTTACTTTCTCCAGATTGAATCATTCCATATTTTTTGGCAACATTCATAGAGATATCTTCAATTAAAGGAAATTTAACTTCAATGTTTTTCATTCCGTTAAATTCAATTTTATCCTTAATAGTTCTTAACCAAGCGATATGACTGTATAAACCATCAATAGATAAACCTATAAGGCTACAGTTAGCTTTTTTAAACTTATCCTCTAAATGTGCAAATGTCATAAACTCTGAAGTACAAACTGGAGTGAAATCTGCTGGATGGCTAAATAATATGGACCATTGCCCTTTATAATCTGAAGGGAAATTAATTTCACCTTGCGTTGTTGTAGCTGTAAATTCAGGAGCCTTATCTCCAATTCTTGGCATGGTAAAAACTTCTTGTTTTTCTGTTGTTTCTAAAGTATTCATAGTGGTATCGATTTTATTTATTAATAGTATAAAATTACACCACAACCAATTATTGGTCTGTAACATTTGTCACTTAAACTACAGCAAATTCTTATGGTATTATAAGGATTGACAATAGTGGATAAAAATATCCGAATTATTTATAAACATGATAAAAATCAGCTTTAAAAGAAATTCTGGATCTTATTTTTGTTGTAATGAAATTAAGCACACAAATATTCGCTATTGGTTTAACAACGCTTCTTCTATTTAATGGAATGCGAGTAACGTTAAATTATGGGTATTACCATATAGACACTATTGGTTTTATAGAAGCATTTTGTGTAAACCAGGACAAACCAGAATTAAAATGTAATGGAAAATGTCATTTAAAAAAGGTTTCCAAATCACAAGATAAAGACCAAAAAACTCCGGAAAGTATTGTAGATTTTAAAGAGCTCCTTTTATTCACAAATACAATGGAAACTATAGTATTTCAGCAAAAAATACGACTTAAAAAACAAAACCCAAGTACGTATCAAAACCTATATTCTTTCCACAATATAAACGATTGTTTTCATCCTCCAAAAGTGTAGTTTTTCATTTCCTTATTTTCAGTGAAACCCACTGCAAACACTTAAACAAAATATAAAATTACTATACATGAAAACAGTATATAGTGTGTTATTATGCACATTAATTTCAGCAATTTCTTTTGGTCAAGAACAAAACGAAATTAAACAAGACAGCACAGCACAAAAAACGACCACTTTAGATGAAGTTATTGTTACTGGAAACTTAAAAAAAGATCCCGTATTAACCGTTGTTTCCAATACCTATGACGAAAAAATTGTACAACCTAAAAACGTTGCCGATTTATTTAATAACATCAACGGTTTTTCGGTTATAAAAAGAGGAAATTACGCGATTGATCCTTCCTTTAGAGCTTCACAATACGAACAATTAAACATTCAATACGATGGAGGAACAAAAGCAATGCATGCTTGTCCGAATCGAATGGATCCCATAACCACGCATATTATTCCGGAAGAAATTTCAAAAATAGAAATCATAAAAGGGCCATACACAGTTCGCTACGGAGCAACTTTTGGAGGCATTATTAATTTGGTAACTCAGAAACCAGATTATGAAGATTATGGGTTACACGGAAAAGTTTCGGCTGGATATGAAAGCAACGGAAATTCTTTAGTAAACTTGGCACAACTTCAATATATTCAAGAAAAATATGACATCGTTGCAAATGCAGGTTATAGAGATTTTGGTAATTATGAAGATGGAGATGGTACCGAAATACCTTCGTCTTTTAAAAGTACCGACTACGGCATTAAAGTAGGTTATAACTTTACAGACGACCAACGTTTACAAGCACATTGGAGACAATCTTTTGGACGTGATGTACAGCATGCTGCTTTGGCGATGGATACCGAATACGATAATAGCAGTATTTTGTCTTTAGATTATAAACTAGATAATATTGGAGAAGTAGCAAAATCATTAACCGCAAAAGTGTATTACAGTTATGTAGATCATTTAATGACTAATGATAACAGACCTTCTTTTATGATGATGGAAGCAGCTTCTGGCGTGGATGCAACAACTATTGGAGGAAAGCTAGAACTAAACTGGAAACCTGTAGAAAAACTAAATGTATTTTCTGGTTTAGATGCCATGCATATTGCTAGAGATGGCGGAAGAACTAGATTGGTGAAAATAATGAATGGAAATATGTTACCAACACCCATGACTTTTAATGATAAAGTGTGGCAAGATTCTTATATCACAGATTTAGGAATTTTTACTGAAGCCAAGTATAATATGACTCCTAAAACCATATTTACAGCTGGTATTCGTTATGATCATGTAACCTCAGACATACAAGATCCAGAAGCAGATTTTGCTGCTATGTATGATTTAGAAAAACGCACAGAACATAATGTAAGCGGAACAGTATCTCTTAAAAACAGAGTCTCTGATAATTTCACTTTAGAAGCTGCTTATGGTCGTGGTATTCGTTCTGCAAATATGATTGAACGTTTTATAAATCATTTTACTGTTGGCCAAGATCCTTATGAATATGTTGGAAATCCTAATTTAAAAGCAGAAGTAAATAATCAATTTGAAATTGGTTTTAAAGGAAAACAAGCTTTAAAAAATGGTTTTAATAGTTTTCGATATGAAACCTCTTTTTATTATTCCTTTTTTGAAAATTATATTGTAGGTGTTATAGATCCAACAATTGCTAAAAAGTTTAATCCTACAGCAGATCCTACCAACGTAAAAGTATTTCAAAATATAGACGAGGCATACAAAACTGGTTTTGAAGCAATGGCACAAGTAGATTTTTTAAAAGATTATTATTTTAAAACAGAATTTGCTTACGTATATGCAAAAAACAAAGATTTAAAAGAGTCGCTGCCACTAACACCACCTTTTACTAGTAAGCTAAGTTTAGGATTTCAAAAAGAAAAATTCTGGGGAAGCGTTCAATATAACTTAGTTTCTAAGCAAGAAAACATTTCAAGAAGTTTTGGAGAAACGGAAACCGATGGCTACCAAACTTTAGATGTACGTTTTGGCGTGAAACCGATTAAGAACATAACTTTAGGGGTTGCCGTAATTAATGCTTTAGACGAAGCTTATAATAACCATTTAAACTTCTCTTTTACGAATCAAGCAGACTTTGGAAGAACACCAATTACAGAACCCGGTCGTAATTTCTCTGCTTTTTTACAGTATAAATTTTAGCACATACTTAATCTAAAAACAAAAAAGTAGCGTATTTAAAAATATGCTACTTTTTTTTTATAATTAAATGTTTTAAATAAAATTATCTTTCTTTTGGTTCTTCATTATCTCTATCGTTGTTAGACATAGATTTTACTAAAAAACCAACAAGAGCTAGACAAACTAATCCAAAAATAGCTATCATAATTACGCCGTTATTCCAGTTCGCTAATGCAATGCTTTGAGATATCATAAAAATAGGTGTTAGTGTTTTTAAAAGTATAAAAATAATAATAATTTGTCTTAATAAATATGACTTTTATCAGCTAAAAAAAAGGATAAATATGGATTTCTTTTTAAAATTTTTATATAATATGAATACGATATTTTCCCTTTTTCAGGAAATACATCTTTTATTAAACAGTAGTTATTATATTCTTTTTCTGAATGATAAAAAACAACTCTTTGTCTTGTCTTGATGCAATAGAATTATAGGAAGCTTCCATTATTTTAGTATCAAAATAATGCTTAAAATATTCAATATATTCTAATTTACAACCTCCAAAAGGTGGATGTGTTTTATTTAAAGGTACATTAAAAAGTAAGCCTACTACTTTTCCATTTACCTGTAACATTTCAAATGCTTTTGCGGCATAAGCTGCTCTTAAATTAGGATCTATAGCGCAAAAAAAAGTTTGCTCCATAATGACATCAAAAGTCATGTCGACATCAAAAAAATTATTTAGAATAAGATGTGAAGCAGGAAAGGAAGGTACTCTCGTTTTTATATTGTCGAGTGCTGTTTTAGACAAATCAACAACATACACATTTTTAAATCCTTTATTATGAAGGTATTCCGCTTCATAGCTATTCCCTCCTCCTGGAATTAGTATTTTCAACTCTTTATTAGATAACTGATCGATATATTTTTTTAATGGTGGAGAAATTTCGCCTAAATCCCAACCAATATCCTCAGTTTGATATCTATTATCCCAGAATTTTTCGCTTAAATCCATTAATTAGAAGTGGTAATTATTTTAATTAATTCTTCTTTTTGAAGGACTCCAGATTGTCGCCAGACTTGTTTACCATTTTTAAACAAAAGCATGGTTGGCACACCTTTTACTTGGTATTTTGCTGCTAATGTTTGATTTTTATCCACATCTATTTTAAGTATAGAAACGTTTTCGCCTAAAGCATCTTTTACTTGTTTTAAAACCGGAGCTAATGCTTTACATGGTCCACACCAAGTTGCAAAAAAATCTACTAATACTGGTTTATCTTGATTTATTATTTCTGAAAATTTACTCATAACTCAATTAATTTTATTTATCAAAAGTTACACTCCAAATACCTCTAACCTCATTAACACCATAACCGATAGCTTTATCTTGAGGATATAAACTAGAAAGTTTACTTAATGTTAGGTTCTTTATGTCTTGATCAGGTTTTCCGTGACATTGTAAACACATTGCATTGGTTGTTATAGGATAATACACATGTACTTTATTGTCAAACAGATCTACAATAGGTTCTGGTTCTTTACTTTTTTTTATATCGTTTTTAAAAGAATTAATATACGCTAATTCTTTTTTATTTGCTAAATTATTTGGATTTCTAGGTTTATCGGAAACACGTTTTATAATTGCATGATGCACTACAGACATACTATCGGTTAAAGGATATGCTTTTTCATTACAAAAAGTTAGCGCTTCTAATGTTCCTTTTTTTTGAATAGTTCCCATTAGGTTTTTACCTAAAACCGCTTTGGTAGCTAGTGCATATTTTAAACCACGTTCTCCATAGGTTAAAGAATCCTTATTAGCGTTTGCTTGTTGCTTTTGCATGCCTTGTCCATTTCTCATTCCTTTGCCTTTACCCATTCCATTACCTTTCCCTTTGTGCATGCTTTTTTCTTCGTTAAAATGGCTTTCAAACCATTCCGGTTGTTCAATATCAAAATCGAACATATAGTCTGCAATTTGAGCAATAGTTTTCTCTGGAAAAGTTTGTTTTGGCATTACTCCAAAACGTTTTACTGCTCCAAACATTTTAGCATCTTCGGTATTTGGGTTTATAATCCAAGCTTGCATATCTGCAATAAATTGTTGCTTGGTAGTACCTTTCTTGATATAATGCTTTTTAATGGCAATCATTGGTGGACCAATTCTATCTTCCTGACTTGCAGTTGGACTATGACATGTATAGCAATTGGTTTCCAATAGTTTTTTTCCTGGATGCTGGTTAGCTTCCATTTGTTTTTCGAAAGCAGTATATTCTTTTTTGGAATTGTTACAGCTAAAAATCAACGTTAAAAAGACAACGAATAGTATTACATTTTTCATGATACATTATTTTATTTAGAAAGCCTCCCTGTTGCACAGCTCACAAAAGATTTTGCTTTAGATACAATATTATTATCTTCATCAATGGAAGGATAACCTAAAGTTTTAAGTTTATCTTTTACAGCTAAAGGATCTGCTTCATTACTAAAACGAAATGAAATTCTACTTTCATCAAGGTCTATATGAATATCAGAAATATTTTTAATTTCAGATAATTTAGTAGTTATCGTATTTACGCAACCACCACATTTTAGGTTTTGTACTAGTATGGAAGTTTTCATTTTTAATTATAGTTTAGTATTCCACCTTTAAGATCATAAATTTCTGTAAAACCCATTGCTTCTAATTTTTTTGAAGCCTTGCTGCTTCTTCTTCCACTTCTACAATAGATATAAACTACTTGATCTTTGTTTAATTTATTAAATTCCAAACTAAAATTATTAGCGTAGAAATCGATATTTATGGCTTCCGAAATATGCCCAGTCTCATACTCTCTTGGAGTTCTAACATCTATTAATTGTACGTTTAGATTTTCTGTTTGTCCTTTGAAATCTTCCGAAGAAAGCACGGTAATCACGCTACTTTCTGTACTATTTAATCCTAATAATGTTGTTATAAAAAATATGCTTATTATGTATTTCATTTCATGATTTATTTTCTATAAAAATAACGAATAAAACCCTATTAGTTAGTAACCTTTGTTACACAAAAAAGCGCGTATTACCATAATGCAATACGCGCTTTTATTAACTAAAAACTAATTTTATTTTAAGGTACTAGGACAAACATAGTCCGTTGTTGGTACATTTGTTTTTTTAATAGCGCCATAACCACCAGCAACATCGATTAAGTTATGAATACCTCTACTTTTTAAAATAGAAGCTGCAATTACCGATCTATAACCACCAGCACAATGAATATAGAAAGGTTTATTTTCTGGAAACTCGCTTAGATGGCTATTAATAGTATCTAACGCTGTGAGTTTTGCACCATCTACATGCTCTGCAAGATATTCGCCATCTTTTCTAACATCAAAAATAACATCTTGGTTGGCTTTATAGCGTTTTGCAAATTCTTCGGCAGATATAGAAGTTATAGAATCATATTCCATTCCTGCTTTTTTCCAAGCTTCAAAACTACCCGCTAAATAACCAATAACATTATCAAAACCTACACGAGAAAGTCTGGTGATTACTTCTTCTTCTCTTCCTATTGGCACAACTAATAATATAGGCTGACTTACATCTGCAATTAATGCGCCTACCCAAGGTGCAAACCCACCATCAATACCAATAAAAATAGAACGTGGTATATGTCCTTTAACAAAATCTGCTTGATTACGTACATCTAAAACAATAGCTTCCGTTTCATTAGCTGCGGCTTCAAAAGCTTTTGGTGTTAATGGCTTTTGGGATTTTGTCATTACTTTATCAAAACTTTCATACCCTTGAATATTCATCATTACGTTTTGAGGAAAATAAGCTGGTGGTTCTGACAAACCATCTAAAAGTTCGGCAATAAATTCCGCTTTAGTCATATTTGCACGTAAAGCATAATTCACCTTTTTTTGATTCCCTAAAGTATCGGTAGTTTCTTTACTCATGTTTTTACCACAAGCAGAACCTGCTCCATGCGCTGGAAAGACAATAATATCATCTGGAAGCGTCATAATTTTATTTCTTAGAGAATCATATAAATAGCCCGCTAGCATTTCTTGCGTTAAATTTGAAGCTATTTTTTGCGCTAAATCTGGTCTACCAACATCCCCAATAAAAAGTGTATCTCCTGTAACGATACCATATTCTATTCCGTTTTCATCCATTAGCAAATACGTGGTACTTTCCATAGTATGACCTGGCGTATGGATTACTTTAATTTTGTAATCTCCCACTTCAAAGACCTGTCCATCGGTAGCTATTATAGCGTCATACGAAGGTTTTGCTGTAGGGCCAAATACTATTTGTGCTCCAGATTTCGCCTTTAAATCTAAGTGACCAGAAACAAAATCTGCATGAAAATGCGTTTCAAATATATACTTGATTTTTGCATTATCACGCTTTGCTCTATTAATATATGGCTGTACTTCTCTCAATGGATCTATAATAGCTGCTTCGCCTTTACTTTCTATATAATACGCTGCATGTGCTAAACAACCGGTATAAATTTGTTCTATTTTCATTTTTTAATTCTATTTAATTTTGGTAAAAATGTGTTCGCCTTTCGGCTTGGTGCATTTTTTAATTCTATTTAATTTTGGTAAAAATGTGTTCGTATATGAGACATTCCAATTATTTTACTACTTCAAATTTACTACTATTTTTATTCTTTTTTTGCAACATAAGTTACATTCTTAAAAAACCAACTCCTTGAAAACAATATAAATAGACATGACCAATACAAACCACCCAAAGCTCTTTTTTAGTTTTTTACTGGATATAAATTTAGAAAAATAACCACCTACTAAAATTCCTATAATGGTTAAAAGAGAAAATATTAATAAAAACGACCATTCTATTTCTAAGACTTGTACATCTCCATAAAAACCTATTAACGAATTTATTGCTATTATTATTAAAGACGTACCTACGGCTTTTTTCATATCTAAACCAGCCCAAAGTACTAATGCTGGCACATATAGAAATCCGCCACCCGCTCCTATAAGACCTGTAATAACACCAATAATAACACCTTGGATAAAAGTTTTATAATAGGGTTGCGAACCACTACTAATTTGCTCTTTCTTTTTTGATTTAATCATAGAAAAAGCAGCTAAAAACATGATTATTCCGAAAAATATCATGATTGCCATTCCTTTTGTTAAAGAAAATGCTCCAATAGTAAAAAGTGTTTCTGGAATTGCTGGAACAAGAAATCTTCTTGAAATATATACCGCCATAAACGACGGGAAACAGAATGCTAATCCTATTTTAAAATCTACCAATCCTTTTTGATGCTTTTGAATAACACCAACTAGTGAGGAAGAACCTACCACAAATAAGGAATATGCTGTCGCTATTACAGGATTATATCCTAAAAAATAAACCAATAATGGCACGGTAAGAATAGATCCTCCTCCACCTATTAAGCCTAATACTGCTCCAATTAAAAAAGCACTTAAATACGTTATTATTTGCTGTACATCCATATGAATAACAAAGGTAATTTATATAAATTAACAGTGTGTAACATGCGTTACAAATCTAAAATTTTAATACTATTTCTGTGTAATTCAATTTTTCCTAAATTTTCTAGTGCTTTAAGTAATCTAGAAATGACTACTCTTGAAGTATGTAAATCTCTAGCTATTTCTTGATGTGTTACCACAATAACCTCATTATGATTTACCATTGCTTTATCTTTTAAATACTTAAACAAACGTTCATCCATTTTTAAAAAAGCAATAGTATCAATAGCTTCAAGCAATTCTGTCATTCTGTTATGGTAACTCTGTAATACAAATTGTTGCCAGGATTTATATTTACCCAACCATTCTTCCATTTTTGCAATAGGTATCATTATTAACTTGGTATCTGTTTCGGCAATTGCTCTAATTTCACTTTTAGAATTTCCCAAACAACAAGATAATGTCATGGCGCAAGTATCTCCTTGCTCAATAAAATATAAAAGAAGCTCATCTCCATCTTTATCTTCCCTTAAAATCTTAATGGCTCCGCTTACTAAAAGTGGCATGGATTTTATATAATCTCCAATTTCTATTAGTTTAAAACCTTCCGGAATGTCCTTATAAGTACCTACATTATTAATTTCTTGAAGCAATGCATCTTCAAATAAATAACCATAATACTGTTGTAATTCGTCTAACATAATAAAATATTCTTCTTCACAAAGTTATATAAATAACTTCGTTGTAAATTACTATTGCCATATTATTGAAGTAAGTACTTCGTAGTTATCTAAAACCACAGCCTTATGGCGTTCTTATTTGCTTTTCATCGATTAGAAATAAAATAAAATATATAGATAAGAAACAAACCATTTATTTTTTTAAAATTGCAATATGACTAATAATTACTCCATTAATTGCACCCTCTTAATTGATGACGATAAAGTTATCAATTTTTACAATGAAAAAATTGTAAACAGACATAATGATTTCGGACAAGTAACCTCTGTTAACAGTGGCCAAAATGCATTAGATTATTTAAAAGATGCCAAGAATGGATTAATAGCAAAACCAGATTTAATATTTCTAGATATTAATATGCCTGCTATGAATGGTTGGGAATTTTTAGAAGAATTTAATAAAATAGATTCTAACTTCACGAACTCTATAAAAGTTATTTTATTGACTACTTCTAATAATCCGGATGATTTTAAACGTTCTAAAACCATTGAAATAATTTCAGATTTTATTAACAAGCCACTAACTTCTGATATTTTAGACCACGTTAAGCAAAGTCATTACATATTAGCTTCCAGTAAAAAAACGTAAAGCCCTCTTCACTTTACAAAGATTTTTTTATACTTGAAGTTTTTACTTACAAGTAATTATTTTTTCTTAATTTAGTATTGCATGTTAAAACTAAATAATTCGGTGCCATATTTTAATAAAAATGCTTTAATTTTCTTAGTTATATCACTCTTTACCTTTTCTGCATTTTCGCAGAATAAAGTTAAAATAACAGGAAAAATATCAGATCAATTTGGAAGTCTTCCTGGAGCTAAAATTAGCATTGAAGGGTCAAACACGTCTACTACTAGTGATGTTAATGGAGATTACGTTTTAAATATTGAAGAAGGTGATGTTATTATTCATGTAGCCTTTATTATGTACAAAACAGCAACCAAATCGGTACACGTTAACGCTGGTGAAGAAGTGGTTTTCGATTTTATTTTAGAAACTGGTTTTTCTATAGAACAGCCTGTTTCCTTAGGCTCTAGGGCAGAACCTAGTTCCGTATTAAAAACAACTGCCCCTGTAGATATTATTTCTCCACAAGATATTACGAACTCACCTCAAATAGAGTTAAGCCACATATTACATTACTTAGTACCTTCTTTTCACTCTACAAATCAAACCATATCGGATGGAACAGACCATATAGATCCTGCTACTTTAAGAGGTTTTGGTCCAGATCAAATATTAGTATTAGTAAATGGTAAACGTAGACATAACAGTTCCCTTTTAAATGTGAACGGAACCGTTGGTAAAGGAACGGTAGGTACCGACTTTAATGCAATTCCTGTGGCATCGATTGAAAGAATAGAAATTTTAAGAGATGGGGCAACCTCACAATATGGATCGGATGCTATTGCGGGAGTTATTAATATCATACTAAAAAAACAAACCCAATCCATAGATGTACAAGGACGTGCAGAACAAACTACAGCAGGAGATGGTTTTACTACTTATTTTTCGGCAAATTTTGGTTTTGAAGTAGGAAAAAAAGGATTTATAAATATTACTGGAGAATACCGAAATAGAGAAGCATATAATAGAGCTGGTGATTATAATGGTTTAGTATATTCTAATGATCCGGATGAAGATGCAGACTTAATTGCTGCAAATAATTTTTACGGGCAAAATGAGTACTCCGGGAAAAGAGTCATGGAAATTGGTAATGCTTCTACACAAAATCTTGCATTATCCTTTAATGGAGAATTCCCCATTTCAAATAATTCTTTATTTTATTTTCATGGAGGGCGAAATTACAGAGAAGGAAAATCTAAAGGTTTTTACAGGTTTCCGAAAGAGATAGATCGTGTGGTATTAGAATTATTTCCGAATGGTTTTTCTCCAGAAATATTAACCGACATACAAGATGATGCCATTTCTTTAGGATTTAAAGGAGAAAAAAATAATTGGAAATTAGATTTTAGTCATACCATTGGTATTAACACTCTAGATTATACGGTAAACAATTCAAATAATGCATCCTTAGGGATTACCTCTCCTCGAACTTTTTATTCGGGTGGATTTTCTTATAAACAAAACACATCTAATCTAGATATTTCTAGAGGTTATGATTGGTTATCTGGAGTAAACATCGCCTTTGGAGGAGAATTACGTGTAGAAAACTATAACATTATTGCTGGTGAAGAAGATTCTTATTTGGATGGAAACAACACCTATATAGATAGTGATGGTATAGAACAGCAAAGTATTGCTGGTGCTCAAGTATTTCCAGGTATTCAGCCTGAAAATGAACTAAGCAGATTTAGAACCAACAGTTCTGGATATATAGATGTAGAAGTAAATACATCGAAAGAAACCTTACTTAAAGCTACTGCTAGATACGAGGCTTACAATGATTTTGGAGCACAGTTTGTTTGGAAACTATCTGGAAGATATAAAATAAGTAAAGATTTAAATTTTAGATTAGGCTTATCTACAGGATTTAGAGCTCCTTCCCTACACCAAGTATATTTTCAAAGTATAAGTACACAATTTATTGATGGCGAAATTGTACAAGTGGGAACTTTTAATAATGAAAGTGCCGTTGCTAAAGAAGCTTTTCAGATAAAAAATTTAAAACCAGAACTTTCCAACCACTTTAACGCAGGTTTTTCTGGTAAACTAGCTGAAAAATTATCCTTTACTGCAGATTATTACAATATAAAAATTAAAGATAGAATTGTGCTTTCTGGACGATTTGATGAAGGCTACGAAGCAACCCTAGAACCATTTAATGTTGGTGCTGCTCAATTTTTCTCTAATGCCATAGATACAAAAACGATTGGTTTAGATGTGGCTGTACATTACAAAAACAAAATTGGTAATGGTGAATTAAACGCATCTTTAGCAGGAAATTTAAAACAAACGGAAGTTATTGCTCTTAATAAAGTTTCTGATTTTTTAGAAGGTCAAGAAAGCACTTTGTTCAATCGTGAAGATATAGCTAGAGTAGAATTTGGACAACCAAATTATAAAGTAAATTCTATCATATCCTATCATTTTGATAAATACAGAATACAATTAGGAAACACCTTTTTTGGAAAAGTAAAATATGTAAACGCAGAAGATGGTATTCAAGAAAATTGGGTATTAAATGAATTTTCTGGAGAACTGGAAACTAGAGACCAAACGTTTTCTTCTAAATTGGTAACAGATTTAGCACTATCTTACACCTTTGAAAAAATATGCAATATCACACTTGGAGGAACAAATATCTTTAATGTGTATCCAGATAAACACACACACGCTGCCAATACAGAAAACGGTAACTTTATTTATAGTAGAAGGGTTCAGCAATTTGATGTTAAAGGTTCTAATTATTACGTTAGATTTTTATTAAAATTATGATAATAATTACAACTAAATCCTCCTTAAATTTAAAAGCTATTTTAGCCTTTTTGTTCGTCTGTTTTCTTTTTAATTTTACTGCACAATCCCAAGAATCCAATAATGAAGAGATTAAACGTATACAACGAAGTATCTTTATTTTTAATTTTGCACAACAAGTAAGTTGGTCTAATCTAGAGGAACTTGACCAATTTAAAATTGGAGTTCTTGGTCCCGATAGAACCATTATAGACTTAAAATCCTTATCCTTAAAACGAAGAATTTTTAATAAACCTGTTCAAGTTGTAAATTTTAATGCTGTAAAAGACATTGGGAATATTCAGGTGCTTTACGTTAATAATCACTACAATTATAATATTAACTACATTCTAAACAAAATAGCAAATAAAAACATTTTACTTATTACAGAAGATTACAACTATAATACTTCTATGATTAATATGGTTAATGTAGATAATTCTTTTGAATACGAAATAAACGAAAAAAGCATAGAACGTGAAGGATTTCAAACTGCTGAAAGTTTAGGTGAACATGCAATAACTTCTTCAGACAAATGGAAACTTCTTTATAAAGATGCAAGTAAAAATTTAAACAAAACAAAAGATACCTCAGCATTACAAGAAGTAATAATTAAAAATAGTGAAAAGGAGATTCGAGATAAAACAAAAACGATCCTAGATAAAAATAATGTAATAGACACTATTTCTATAAAATTGAATGATCAGAAAAACTGGATAAATCAATTAAACAAATACAATAGAATACAAAACAAAAAGATAGAAGATAAAATTGCTATAGAAAAACAGTTAGAGCAAATTATAGACTCACAAATAGACACCTTAAAATCGCAAAGTGAAACGATAAGAGAAAGTAACGAAAAAATTAAAGTTCAGAATGATTTTCTAACAACGCTATATCAAGATATTGAAAAAAAGCAAGCTATTCTAAAAGAAAATGATAGTCAAATAAGCAAACTAAAATTATTTAATTATTTATTAGCAGCATTAGCTTTGTTAACGCTTATTGCCTTTTATAGCATCTATAGAATGTATGTTTCTAATAAAAAATACCTGCAAGTATTAAAACAAAAAAATGCTGTTATTTATAAGCAAACACAAGAATTAGCCTCGCAAAATAAAGAGCTAGAACAATTTGCTTATATTACTAGTCATGACCTTAAAGAACCTTTAAACACCATTTCTGGATTAATTGTATTGTTACTAGATGAATACGAAGACAAATTAGATGAAGACGGACAAATGAGTTTAAACTTTATTAATGAATCTAGTTTAAGAATGAAATCACTCATTGATTCGCTTTTAGAATATTCTAGATTAGGAAAAATTAAAGAGTACAACGCCATAAATACTTCTACATTAATGGAAGCTATAAAAATAGATTTAGGGAGCATGATATCTAAATCTAATGCTAAAATAACCACTAAAAACCTACCAATTATCACTGGTTCTGATATAGAAATACGCTTATTATTTCAAAATTTAATAAGTAATAGCGTTAAATTTATAGATGCAAACACTACGCCCAATATAATGATTTCATGCATTAAAACCGAGGATGAAGAATCTCAAGAATATTGGCAATTTGCGGTAACAGATAATGGTATTGGTATCCCAGAAAACTACCAAGACAGAATATTTGCTATCTTTCAACGGTTACATAATAGAGAGAAATATGAAGGAACTGGTATTGGATTAGCACATTGCAAAAAAATTGTAGAATCGCATGGCGGAAAAATTTGGTTACAATCTAAAGAAGGAATCGGAACCACTTTTTATTTTACAATACCAGTGGAAACAAACGCTACTTTTTTGGCTGCTGAAAACAAACGGAAAGCATAGCATACAATTCGGGATGCTTCTGTTTAAAAAGCTTTGGTCTTTCAAAAAAATACTCGGAAGCTACCGCAAAAAATTCAATGTCACTTGTACCTCCATAATTTCTAATATCCGATGCATCGTTATTAATAGCTTCCATTTCTTTGTGCATTAATGCTAACCAAGGCGCAATATATTCTTTACCTAGAAAAAACGCTGGAATACCATCGGTTTCCCCATCCATTTTATCTAATAAATGTACAAATTCATGCACTGGCGTATTGTGTTTATCTGTTTTGTTATTAAAGGCTAATCGGATTGCTTTTTTAGAGAGAATCATTTGTTTCTCAAAACGACCAGTTCCTACCATTCCAAGAATTTGTTTATTTTCATCTGTATCCGAAAACTGTAAATCCGCATTAAAACTATCGGGATAAACAATAATACCAGACAAGTTATTGTAACTCCAATTAGAAAACCCAAATACCGGAATAATAGCACTAGAAGCTATTAAAATCTTATCTAGTTCTTCTATTTCTGTATTTACTCCATCAATATGTATTTCACTTAAAAAAAGCATAATCCGTTTTCTAAATATTGTTTGATTTTCTGGAGTTAAATTTTTATAAAAAAGTACCTTTTCCATTAAAATAGCATGCCAATGTTTTGGCGTTTCTTGTACCTTTTTAGCTTTCATGACATAGAAAGCATAGCAAACAAAAATTACAAATACTATAAAAACAAATGTGTAAATCATATTCTTAAATTGTATTTGCAAAATATTCTATTTTTTAGAGAATAAAAAAATATACGATCACTTATCTTCGTAAAAAAAACAAAATGCTAAAAGCGGTTTTATTTGATATGGATGGTGTTATTGTAGATACAGAACCACTACATCACAAAGCGTATCACAAGATGTTTAACGACTACAACATAAAAGTAAACAAAGATTTATACGAAAGCCTTACCGGACAATCCACAAAAAATGTTTGCAAAAAATTATGTAACCATTTTGATTTGAACGAAAACCCAAATGCACTTGTAGATAGAAAAAGATACCATTTTAAAGATCTTTTTTTTAACGATCCTAGCCTAAAGCTAATAGATGGTGTACATGATATTATTAAAGAGTACCATAAAAATGGAATCACCTTAGTACTTGCCTCTTCTGCTTCTATGCTTACCATAAATAATGTGTTTACTAAATTTAATTTGGACCAATATTTTGTAGCCAAATTAAGTGGGGCAGATTTAAAAGCATCTAAACCGCATCCTGAAATATTTATAAAAGCAGCGGAAGCTTCTGGTTTTAAAAGAAAGGAATGTTTGGTAATTGAAGACTCGACTAGCGGAATTAAAGCTGCCTTTGATGCAGGAATTTATTGTGTTGGTTACGATAGTTTAAATTCTAAAAACCAAGACTATTCTTTAGCGAACAAAGTAGTTTCTAACTTTAATGAGATACCTTTTGAGAAGGTTAAGAATTTAGTTTAGAACGATACAATCATTTATGTATTTACTTCTAAAAAGGAATGTATTTACTAGAAGTCAAGCATTATAATTTCATTTAACCTTAAAAAATATAATGCTTAACAACAGATAACTCTTTTATTTTATATACTTATTAAGGAGACTTTTAAGAAGTCTTACATCTTTATCCTTTTCACGACTTAGATTCTTTTTACTATCGCATTCAAATAAAGAATAATCAATTTCGATGAAATGGATTTCCTTTTTTTTAAGAACATCTCTTCGTCTTTTATTATACTTTTTTATTTGTTCTCCTCTAGTAATACCACTAACTGTCATCACATCTAGTTTTTCTAAATGCTCCTTTGTTTGGTTTTGCTTTTCTGAAAATTCAACCACTAAATTAGCTCCTTCATAAAAAGCTGCTAAAGGTAATTTTGTTCTTGTTTTTCCTTTTTTATGCATATCGCCAAACAAAAAAGAAAAGGTATGTTTACGGGAAGCTTTTTCTTTAAGTATTTCGTCACAAAGATCTAAAATGTAGAACTCATCACTATTCTCTCTAACTTCTTTGGATCTTTCTTTTTTAGAAATAGTACTTACAGTTTCACTCTTAGGAAACGTAACTCCTTCTCTTACCAAATACCAATAGACAGCTGTCTCTGTTCTTTCTGCATGCACAAAAGGTATCGTGTTTAATGTATTCTCTTTATCTAAAGCTCTTAATACTTTTCTAAGCGGTAAGCCTTTTTTTTGATCCTTTGTAAAAACACCAGCTTCTATTAAATCAGACATGATGTCTTTTGCAGGAATCCAATCTTTATCCGTATTTGTAGTAAAGTAATTCTCTATTACCTTATTTATTTGCGTTACTCTATCTTCGCTATTACTTCTATTCTCCATGATTATCACTTTTATATTACTTGCATGGACTGCAAATAAAACGGCTGCAAGATAAGTGAATATTATCACGAAATAATTATACTACCTATTTAATTCTATACTAAATAGTATATGTACTTACTTCTGTTGGTTTTACGCTTTTTAGAACGCCATAATATAAACCCTTTGTGCTTGCTATTCCTTTAAATCTAAACAGTATTTTATATAAAACAGGTAGTAAAAATCGCCCATATATTAGAGCGATAAAAAACGTCATACATCGTATTATAGAAAGCTTTAAAGAGTAATTAAGTAGTTTAACGATTAAATTCTTTTTGTGGAAGAACTCCACTTATTTTCGCTTCTCTCATTAAGATTAATAGCAAATTATTTAATGAACAAGATTTTGTCATGGCGTTATGCCAATGGCTTGACCTATAAAATGATTGCTATTATGAAAAAAAATCTACTTTTTTTTACGCTTGTTATAACTATTTTTACACATAGTTTTAATGGATTTTCGACAAATGTTAAGCACCTATCCCTTGACACAACTTCAACTAGCGCATACAACAATACGTCTTTAAATACGGAAGCCGCTTTGTTTTCTGAATATAAAACGGATACTCTAAATAATTCGACATTTAGAACTATTACAACTTGTCCAGGTCCAAATATTTCTAGAAATGTAGATCCAGGAGTTTGTAGTGCAGTAGTAACATTTGCACTTCCAACGACAAATATAACTGGTGGCTCTATGGTTTTAAGAACTAGTATAGGTGATGGAGGTACATTTCCTTTAGGAACAACCACAGTGACTTACGAAGAGTATGACGGTACTTCTTTCACTGCAATCTACTGCACTTTTGATGTAACAGTTTTGGATAATGAAAATCCTGTAACCCCAACTTTATCTCCTGTTACTGTCGATTGTAACGGAACATTAACTGCTCCTACAACGACAGATGTTTGTGCTGGAAACATTACTGGATCGACAACAGACACGCTAAGTTTTTCTGAAGGCGGAAGCACTACAATCAACTGGAGTTTTGATGATGGTAACGGAAACACGATTTCTGTACCTCAAACCTATAATTATGATGATACAACAGATCCTGTAACGCCAACATTAGCTTCTGTCACTGTAGATTGTAACGGAACTTTAACCGCTCCAACAACGACAGATGTTTGTGCTGGATCGATTACTGGAACTACAACAGATACCCTAAGTTTTTCTGAAGGTGGAAGCACCACAATAAACTGGAACTTTGATGATGGTAATGGAAACTCTATTTCTGTACCACAAACCTATAATTATGATGATACGACGAATCCTATAGCTCCAACATTAGCTTCTATTACTGTAGATTGCAACGGAACATTAACTGCTCCAACAACGACTGATGTTTGTGCTGGATCGATTACAGGAACAACGACTGATACGCTTTCTTTTGTTGAAGGTGGTAACACCATAATCAACTGGACTTTTGATGATGGTAACGGAAATATAATTTCTGTTCCGCAAACTTATAATTACGATGATACGACGAATCCCGTAACGCCAACCTTGGCTAATATAACAGATCAATGTTCTGTTGCAATCACACCTCCAACAACTACAGATAATTGTAGCGGAACAATAACAGGAACAACAACCACTTCTTTTCCTATCACAACGCAAGGAACAACAGTTGTTATTTGGTCCTTTGATGATGGAAACGGAAACACTGCGACACAAACACAGAATATAGTTATTATTGATACTATACTTCCTTCCTTTAACTCCTGCCCTTCTAATGTTTCTAGAAACAATGATCCTGGAGCATGTGGAGCAATTGTAAATTATACCATACCTACAGCAACAGATAGTTGTGGAATAGCAACCGTAACACAAACAGATGTAACAGGTTTAACATCTGGTAGCTTATTTCCAATAGGAACAACAACTATAGAATATACTGCTACAGATGGCCATGGAAATAATACAATTTGTTCTTTCACAGTAATAGTAACAGATACGGAACTACCAACTATTTCTTGTCCACCAAATATAACCGTAAATGCAGATGCTAATTGCGAAGTAACAGCAGTTACTCTAGGAATGCCAACCACCAATGATAATTGTAGTGTGGCAACGGTAACAAACGATTTGACTTTACCTTTACCTGTAGGTACTCATACTATTACTTGGACAGTTTTAGATGCAGTAGGTTTAAGTACAACATGTACACAAACGGTTACGGTTCAAGATGTAACACCTCCAGTAATTACTTGTCCAATACCAAATGCTTTTTACAATACAGATGCAGGCCAATGTGATGCAACATTATCCTTTAACGCAACAGCTACAGATAATTGTAGTGCAACTCCTGTTGTTTCTTACGAAATTGCTAGTATACCAATAACTTTTCCTTATGCTTTCCCTTTAGGAACAACTAGCGTAGATGTTATTGCGGATGATGGTAACGGATTAACTTCTACATGTAACTTTACTGTTGTTGTAGAAGATAACGAAAATCCTATTGCTATTTGTCAACCACTAACCATAACATTAGATGCTTCTGGAAATGCTTCCATTGCGGAAGATGCTGTAAATAATGGTTCTTCGGATGCTTGTGGCGGATTAACTTTTGATACCAACCAAACTAGTTTTGATTGTACTAATATTGGAGTTAATAATGTAATCTTAACAGTTACCGATGCAAATGGAAATACTACCACTTGCAATACCACAGTAACGATATTAGATAATGTACAAAGTGCTACTGCATCCATAACATCTACTCCTGTATCTCCAATATGTCAAGGAGAGTCTGTAACCTTTACCGCTACTGGAACGAATCTGGGCACTACTCCATCTTATCAATGGTATTTAGGTGGTATAGCAGTAGGAACGGATAGTGCAACGTATACCACTACAAGTTTAAATAATGGTGACGACGTGTATGTAGAAATCACCTCTGGGCCTTGTGATACGGTAACGATTAGTAATAGTATTATTATGACAGTGAATCCATTGCGACCAGTAACATTTACATTAAATGCTTCTGCAAATCCTGCTTGTTCTGGAGACAATCTTACTTTCTTTGTTACTGGATTAACCAATGGTGGAGCAACACCAACGTATCAATGGTATGAAGGTGCAACTCCAGCAGGTACGAGTACCAATACCTATACCTCATCAACAATCACAAATGGTGAAATAGTTTCTGTGGAAATAACTTCTAGTGAAACTTGTGCGAGTCCTATACCTGCAACAGAAAGTGTAACTATGGTTGTGAGTCCGGATGCTACTATTAATTTAACTTCAGCTAATAACATTCAGACGGTTTGTAATGGAATTGCAATGACAAATATTGTTTATAATATAACAGATGCAGCTAATGCAATTTTTACTGGTTTACCAACTGATTTAACAACCAACTACTCAGGAGGAATCTTAACTATTAGTGGTTCATCATCACAAGTAGGTATTTTTAATTATACAGTTTCAACAGATGGTTGTGGTAGTAATACAGCTTCTGGAACAATTACTATTCAACCAGATGCCACTATAAACTTAATTTCTTCAGATGCTTATGAAGGTTTATGCAATAGCGGAGCCGCTATGACTCCAATAGAATTTCAATTGAGTACTGGAGCAGCAGGTGCTGTTTTAACTAGCACACCTACCTTACCTGCTGGAATTACTGGATCTTTTAATGCTGGTACTGGAGTATATACAATAAGTGGATCTACAACTACTGTAGGAACCTATAATTATACGGTAACAACTACTGGTTGTGGACCTGCTGCATCTATTGATGGAGTTATAAAAGTTTATAATGGTCCTCCTAATATTTCTGGTAGTATAAATAATACAGGAGGATGGCCTACAAATATATGTGACACACCACAAACAGCTACTTTTTCAGTTCCATTAGATCCAAATGTAGAATCTTATAATTGGACCTTTTCAAGTTCAAATTTCACTATAATTTCTAGTAATCCAAATGCTAACAGCGTTGATGTTTACGTAACAGAAACTGGAGCATTTGGTCATTCGGCAAGTGTAACTGCAATAAACCCTTGTGGTACTGATTCCGTATCTGAAACTGTATGGATTTTAAACTTGAATCCATTAGATATTGAAGTTTATACACCAGATGATACTTCTGGAGATGCTGATGTTATATATGTTTGTGAAGGAACGACTTCATTTCAAATGAATGGAGATGTAGGAGGTTTAAGTTATAGTGATTGGGAATGGACTGACAATGGTGGAATTGATGGTACTTCTGGTAGTTTTTCAACAGTAACATCACCACCAACTTACGTTTGTGATTTTTACCTTTTTGGCATTTGCTGGAGTGGTCACTTGGAAGCTGGAGTCACGACAACTACTGTAACCAGTACATATACATTCCCTTCAAATGCTGAAGGTGGTGATATTATAACTATTACTCTTGATGCAAGTACAACAGCATGTAGTCCTGTTGCAGACAACCTAGAAATACATATTCTAGAAACACCTGTAGCAGAAATCACTTCACCAGACACCACTATTTGTGAAGGAGAAAGCAGCACAATAACTTTTGAAGGTGTAGCAACTAGTCAAATAAGCGTTTATGATGGTAGTGGAAATATTTGGTATAATATACAACCCGATGGTACTTTTTCATTACCTGTTGCACCAACTACTACAACGACTTATACTTTAAATAGTAGTCGCTACGATATAAATGCTTATCCTGGTAATATTGATTGTCCAATAGTACTTAATGAAACAGTTACTATTACAGTAAATACAGCTCCAAGAATTACAGCTCCTGCAGATATCACAATTTGTGAAGGAAATATCGTAAATCTATCCACTAGTTCCTTTTCTGGTTCAAACGCAGTAGCAACTTGGTCTACATCAGGAAATGGTACATTTACCGGAAGCATCTATACACCAAGTGCAACCGATATTTTTAATGGAACAGTTACGCTTACCTATACAAACACTCCTAGTGATGGTATTTGTTCACCGGTAAGTGATTCTATGATTGTAAATATAAACGAACTTCCAACCGTTCATGCTGGAGTGAATCAAACTATTTGTAGTGATGGAAGCGTTATATTAAATGGAAGTATCGGTGGTAATGCTAATTCTTATACATGGAGTGCTTCAAGTGGAAACTTCTCAAACGTAAATGATTTAAATGCCACATATACACCAACTATTACAAGTGGTTCGGCAACACTTACTTTAACAGTTAATAATCCAGCTAATTGCGGACCAATTACCGATACTATTGTTATAACAGTGAATGAAGCAGCTTCCGTAAATGCTGGTGCAGATTATACCGTTTGTAGTTCCGATACGATTGTTCTTAACGGTAGTTTAGGTGGTAGTGCAACTTCTGGAATATGGAGTTCGATTACTGGAGGTTCTTTTGGGAATGCTTCCGTATTAAACACAACCTACAATCCAAGCCCTGCTGATATTTTAGCTGGAACGGTAATACTTACTTTAACGTCCAATAATCCAACAGGTATTTGTGGATCTGCTATAGATACTGTTACTATTACTATTGATGAAGCTGCAACTGTAGACGCTGGTCCGGATCAAACATTATGTGCTTCACAAACTTTAGATTTATCAGCAATTGGAACTTTTGGTGGTGGAGCAACTTCTGCAACATGGAGTTCTAATGGAACATCAGGAACCATAGCAGGAAATACCTATACACCAAGTCTTGGTGACATTTCATCTGGATCTGTTATATTATTAACATATACCACTAACAACCCAACAGGAACCTGTAACGCAGTAAGTGACACCATGGAAGTAACTATTGCTCCTTTCGTAACTGCTATTGCAAGTAATACTACAACGATTAGTTCTTGTAGCGATACTACCATTCAACTAGCAGCAAACGCAACTGGAACTTGGTCTGCAGTTTCTGTTCCTGCGGGTAGTCCGTTTTCATTCTCCAATCTTACAGATCCAAATGCTTCCTTTGCAGGGGAAAGTGGTATAGCATATAATATCACTTGGACTATCGATAATCCTTCACCTTGTGCTGATGGAACAGCGATAGTGAATGTAAACTTCCTTTCTTGTGGTGACTTTATAGATTTTGATGGAATTAATGACAATGTTGATTTTTCTAATAATTATAATTTATCAGGAAACTTTAGTATCGAAGCTTGGATAAAACCAAATGCTATTAACGGTAATATTCAAACCATACTTTCTAAACGAAATGCAGATAATCTTGCTACAGGTTATGATTTAAGACTTGTAGGGAATAACATCAGCTTTAGAGCTAATGGCTCTGGTATAACTACAGGAGGAATAACGGCTAATAGATGGTATCATATTGCGGTAACCTATAATGGTACAGCGTATACTATTTATGTAGATGGTGTTCAAAGAAATGCTGCTAATGGCCCAAGTCCAACAACCAATAATTCAAATATGCGCTTAGGTGCCATGTCACGATTAAATAACGTGCCTACAAATTATTATAATGGTTGGATGGATGAAATTCGTATTTGGAATACTAATTTGAGCACACAACAAATTCGTCAAATGATGAATCAAGAAATTCAAAATAATGGTGGACAGGTTCACGGAACAGAAATTCCTTTAGATATTGCAGGATTAACATGGAGTAATTTAACTGCGTACTACCAAATGAATCAAAGTACACATATTACAGGAGGAAATTTAAATGGAAATATTGGTGTTGCTGGTACGCTTAGAAATATAACATCTTTACAAGCCGAAACTGCTCCTTTACCATATATAACTGCAGCAAATGGAAACTGGGACACACCAAGCACTTGGCTAAATAATGACGTGCAACTCTTACCAAATACCATTGGTATTAACTGGAACATTGTTAGAACCCAACATAATGTAAACTCTGGCAATAGAACAACTACAGTTCTTGGTTTATTAGTGGATGCTAATACGTTCACTATTAATAATGACCAAATATTAACCGTTAACAACTATTTAAATATTGATAGCGTGTTAGACCTAGAAGGGGAATCCCAATTATTACAACCTATGGGAAGTGAAGTCGACTACTCTGGAACCGGAGCGCTGCATCGTGATCAACAAGGAACTACCAATTTATATAATTATAATTACTGGGGATCTCCTGTAAGCACAAACGGAAGCACCTACCAAATTGGAGCGCTTCATGATGGTGTAAACCCAGTAAATTGGACTACTGCTAATGATGCTACTGGCAGTACAAACCCTATAACATTAAGTAACCGTTGGTTATATCTATATGAAAATTATACTGCTGGAAATTATGCAGATTGGAATATAATAAATCAAAATTACAATATCCCGGTAGGTCTTGGATTCACTATGAAAGGTAGTGGTGTTGGCGATCCTATTACTAACTTTCAAAATTATACCTTTGTAGGGCAACCAAATAATGGTACTATAATAACTCCAGTGACCGGAGGAAATGAAGCCTTGGTTGGTAATCCATATCCATCCGCAATAGATGCAGATCTATTTATTTTAGAAAATGCAGGAAGTATCACAGGTCCTTTATATTTCTGGGAACATTCTAAAACGAATGCCTCTCATATTACTGCAGATTACGAAGGTGGTTACGCTACCTACTCTTTAACTGGTGGTACAGCTGCAACTACACCACCTATTGGTTTAGGAGGAATCGGTTCTGTTGGTTTAACTCCTAGAAAACACGTTGCTGTTGGACAAGGTTTTTATGTTACTGGCGATGCAGATGGTGGAAATATCACATTTAATAATAGCCAACGTGCTTTTGTTAAAGAAACTCCAGGTACTTCTGTTTTCTTAAGAAGAGCCGATGAGGCAGACACCTCAGACGACATAAAACGTGTTCGTGTGAACTTTACTTCACCGGAAGGAGCATTAAGACCTCTACTATTAGGTTTCACACCAAACAATGAAGCTGGTGACGGTGTTGACTATGGCTACGATGCCTTAAACACCGATTACTATCCAAGTGATATGTCCTTTATCATAGAAGGAGAAAAATATATTATTCAAGGTGTTGGTGCATTCCATGACGAGAGTATGTATCCTGTGACGATTGATTTAGGTATTTCTGGAAACATACAAATTGCACTAGGAGAATTAGAAAATTTTGACGAAGAAATTGATGTCTTTATATACGATGCCTTATTAGGAACTTATACACGTATCAATACCACGCATTATGAAGTAGCACTAGATCCGGGAAGCCATAGCGATAGATACTTTATTAGTTTCAAAGATGGAAGCGCATTAAATACTCCTGACGCGCAATTCTCTAACGTAGTGATTAACTATTTAACGGATACAAGTGAAATTTATATTAATGTACCAACTTCTGTAGATATTAAACAAGTCTACTTGGTTAATTTATTAGGACAAACGGTTAAATCTTGGAATGGAACAAACGCACCTCTATCCCATGAATGTAAACTTCCGGTTAAGAAAATATCAGAAGGCACCTACATAATTAAAGTACGAACTTCGGATAATGCGCTCATTAACAAGAAAATTGTAGTAAAACAATAACGAATACATCCGAAATTACAAATTAAAATAGCGATCCTTTTGGGTCGCTTTTTTTTTGCTAAATAAGTATAGAAACGTCAACTATATCTAAGACTTCAAAGCTACTATCTAAACAAAAAAAAGCACAAAAATACAGCTACAACTAATACACAATTTTAAACCGACAAGAAAAAAAGATGTATTTCGTCGATTATTTATGCTTTTAATAGATTTTTTTGTTAAAATCACATATCTTCGCAGTCCCAAATCATATCAATTCATTTAAAACCTAACAAAATGAATAAACAAACCTACTTATGCCTTATTGTGCTTTTTACTAGCACATTAATGAGCGCCAATCCATTTTCCAAGAACACAGCAACAGCTATGGCTTATAGCGATATTCAACGTGTTAGAATCGATTTTACCATGCCAACCGGCTATATAAAACACTTACTTTTAGGCTTTACGCCTAATAATGCGGCTTCCGATGGAGTAGATTACGGCTACGACGCATTAAGTATCGATGATTTTCCAGATGACCTTAACTGGATTATAGAAGATCAAAGTTACGTAATACAAGGTGTTGGTGCTTTCAATAGCTCGAACCAATATCCTTTAGGTATGTTTATTTCTAATGCTGGCGATATATCTATATCTCTGGATGAATTAGAAAATTTTGAAACTGACATTGACGTTTTCTTATTTGACTCCTTATACAACACCTACACTTTACTTACGGAAATCGATTTTCAAGAATATGTTAATGAAGGAACCTATTTAGATCGTTATTTCATTTCTTTTGGAAACAACACAAACGGTTCTGTTTTTAATAGTTATACGATACAGCTTGCTGTAGATGAAAACAATATGGAGGAAACTTCTATTTCTTTTTTAAGACAATCGAAAGAAATCTACATCCACTCTAACCAAAACATTTCTAAATTAGAAGTGTACAACTTACTGGGAAAGCGTATTTTAAATAAAGAAGATCTAAATACAAAAACATTGAAACTACCAACACGGTTTACTAACCAAACATATGGTATTGTTAGGGTTTACAGTAACCAAGGCGTCACTAACAAAAAACTGTTGTTTAAGTAAGTATAAAAATATCCAGAAACTTTTGAAGAAGTTTATAGTTACTTTCCAATACAGAAGTTAGCAAAAATATTACCCAGCAAATCATCGCTAGTAATTTCACCTGTAATTTCACCAAAATGATAAAGTGCTTGTCTAATATCTATAGCTAGTAAATCCCCTGACAAATCAGATTCTAGACCATATTTCACTTTGGTAACCTCTTCAAAAGCTTTTAGCAATGCATCATAATGTCTAGAATTAGTAACTATAGTTTCATTATTACGCAACGCTCCAGTATTAACAAAACCTAAAAGTTTATCCTTTAGTTCTTCTACTCCAATTCCTGTTTTTGCAGATAATAAATGTAGATTTTCAATGGAAGTTTTTAAAGCTTCCACTTCAGTATCGGAAAGGATATCTAATTTATTAGCAATCACTAATAATGGTTTTAAAGGATATTTATTTTTTATTTTTTCTATTTCAACGATAAACTTTTTACTATTGGTTTTAAATTTTTCAGCATCAAATAAATAAACGACTACCTGTGCTTGTTCAATTTTTTCAAAAGTTTTTTTAATCCCAATACTTTCAACAACGTCTTTAGTTTCTCTAATTCCTGCGGTATCTATAAACCGAAAGCCAATTCCGCCAATAACAATTTCATCTTCAATAGTATCTCTTGTCGTTCCAGCAATCTCACTAACAATAGCTCTTTCCTCATTTAAAAGGGCATTGAGTAATGTCGATTTACCAACATTTGGTTCTCCAACTATAGCAACAGGAATCCCATTTTTAATAACGTTTCCAACAGCAAAACTGTCTATTAAGCGTTTTAGCACAAAAACAATTTTTTCTACTAAAGACTTAAATTGTGTTCGGTCTGCAAATTCAACATCTTCTTCTGCAAAATCTAATTCTAACTCAATTAAAGAAGCGAAATTTAAAAGTTCTTCCCGTAGTTTGGCTATTTCCGAAGAAAAACCACCTCGCATTTGCTGCATCGCAATTTGATGCGAAGCTTCATTATCACTCGCTATTAAATCTGCAACTGCTTCGGCTTGACTTAAATCTAGTTTTCCGTTTAAAAAAGCACGCAAAGTAAACTCTCCGGCATTAGCCATCCTGCACCCATTACGTAAAAATAATTGTATAATTTCCTGCTGAATAAATATAGATCCATGACAAGAAATTTCTACTACATTTTCACCGGTATAGGATTTTGGATTTTTAAAAACAGAAACCAAAACTTCATCCAGTGTTTTCGTTTTTTCTTTAATATGGCCTAAATGAATAGTATGCGTCTTTTGTTTCGTTAAATCTTTGTTATGAATAGATTTAAAAAAAGCAGCACAAATGTTAATCGCTTCTGGTCCCGAAAGTCGTATTACAGCTATTGCTCCAGCACCCGAAGGTGTTGCTAATGCAATTATAGTATCATTTAATATCATGTAGCAAAAGTAAGCAATTGTTAAAATAAAACTAACATATTTACATTTTGAAAATAAATAAGTATTAACTGTTATATTTGCATAAAAAAAATAATTTATGCAACGTATTCTATCCTTATTATGTATTTCTCTTTTTATTATTTCTTGTACTAAAGAAAAAACAGATGGTTTTGTGGTTAATGGAAATGTAGACAACGCTAAAAATAATAGCTTGGTTAAATTAATTAGAACAGAGAATAGACAGGAAATTCTTTTAGACTCTGCCAGGGTTACAGATAATACTTTTACATTAAATGGAAAAATAGAAAATCCCGATATGTATTTTTTAACTATCGAAGGTGTTAGAGGAAGCCTTCCTTTTATTGTTGAAAATGAAACTATAGATTTAACTATCGTCTCAGACAGTATTTTCACTTCTACTATTAAAGGAGGAAATGAAAATGATTACCTAAATGAATACCAAGAATTCATTAAAACACTCCGATTAAAAAACAATAATTTAACCAAAGAGTTTCAAGCTTCCCAAAGCGCAAAAGACACTGCTCAAATGTCTGTTTTACGTAATAAATATGAAGCGATCATGGCTGAAAATGATGCGCACGATATACATTTTATTACAGAAAACAATAGCGCTGTTTTGTCTGCTCTTATTTTAGAACGTGCTTTAATGTCTAACAAATTAGAATTTGCGAAAATTAAAGAACTATACACTAATTTTGAGGAATCTTTAAAAAACACAAGACCAGGAAAAGCAATTGCAACCTATATTGAAGCAAACGAAAAAACAGCTATTGGTAGTGTAGTACCAAATTTTTCTGGACCAACTCCTGAAGGAAAAACAATAGCTCTAAATGATATCAAAGGAAAAGTTACGCTTATTGATTTTTGGGCTGCTTGGTGCGCACCTTGTAGAAAAGAAAACCCAAACGTTGTAAACGTTTATAATAAATATCATGAAAAAGGCCTAGAAATCATTGGGGTTTCTTTAGATGGTACGCCACAACAAAAAGATGCTAAGCAAGCTTGGACAGATGCTATTCAACAAGACAAACTAACTTGGAATCACGTTTCTAACTTGCAATATTTTAATGATCCTATTGCTAAGCAATTTAATATTAACGCTATTCCTGCAACCTATTTAATTGATGCAGAAGGAAAGATTATTGCTAAAAACCTAAGAGGTCCAGCACTAGAGGAAAAAATAGCTTCCTTGCTAAACTAAAAACGATTAGCACTTTTACTTTCTGAATTTATTTTCAGAAACTACGTATTAGATATAAAAAATGCTGAAATAATTTTTCAGCATTTTTTATATCTTTTTTTGTCATTTTAAGCAAAATAGAAAAATCTTGTTAGCGAATTACGAGTAAAGAGACTTCTCCACTTTAGTCAAAAGGACATTTTTATTTATATCTTATTCATTCGTTTTAAAACAAACAATAATACAATTGGTATAGCTAATAAACCTATCATTAATAGATTCGTTTCAAATAGCCATGTTGCTAAAAGTAGTGTGATTACGTAACCACCAATAGCACCACCAAAATGCGCGTCGTGACCAATATTACCGGATCTTGTTTTCATTCCGTAAATAGAATATAAAAGATAACCAATTCCAAATACATAAGCTGGGATTGGTATAGGCACAAAAAACATATACAAGCTCATTTCTGGTCGTAATAAAATAGCCGAATATAAAATTCCTGTTACTGCTCCACTTGCTCCAACGGCACTATAATGATATTCATCTTTATGAAAATATAAGGATAATACACTACCAAGAATCAAGCTACCAATGTACACAAGTACAAAACTTAAGGTTCCTAAATCTTGTACAACAATATCGGCAAAAAAGTATAACGTAAGCATGTTAAACAACAAATGCTGCGTGTCTACATGTAAAAAGCCAGAACTAAACATTCTAAACTTCTCCCCTCTTTTTATACTACCAACATTGAATTTATATTTTTCAAAAAAGTTAAAATCACTAAACCCTTTGTAAGATATTAATACATTTGCTACAATAATTACTATTGTTACAATACTTAAATTGCCCATAAATTTGAAACGTTTAAATCAAATATAACATATATTTGTTCTTGCAAATCTAAAATTATTTCATGCAATTCCTTGCTTACATTTTAATTTATCCGCTTTTGTGGATTATTTCTATTCTTCCGTTTAGAATTTTATACGTTGTTTCCGATATTTTATATGTTTTGGTATACTATATCATTGGTTACCGAAAAAAAACAGTAAAGTACAATCTAAACCTTGTCTTTCCTGATAAATCGGAAAAAGAAATCACTACAATTTCTAAAAAATTCTACCATCATTTATGTGATATGATCTTAGAATCTGTAAAATCTTTAACCATTTCTGAAGCGGAAATGATGAAACGTTTTAAGCTTACGAACATTGAAGAAATACACAAACTAGAAAAAGAAAATAGAAACATTGTTCTAATGTGTGCGCATTATGCCAATTTTGAGTGGATTTTTATTACTCAAAAATTTGTAAAACATAAAGGATATGGTGTTTATAAACGTTTGGCAAATAAATATTTTGATCGCTTAATAAAACGAAAAAGAGCTAAATATAATACACAACTTATCACCACAAAAGAAACCATTCCTGTTTTAATGGAGTCTATTAAAAATGGTGAATTATCTATTAGTGGCTTTGTATCTGACCAATCACCAAAAGTAAATAAAGCATATCATTGGAATGATTTCATGGGAATTAAAGTTCCTGTCCATACCGGAGCAGAAATGCTTGCAAAGCGCTTAAACTCTTCGGTTGTTTTCTTTGGCGTTAAAAAAATAAAACGTGGTTACTACGAAACTACTTTTAAAACCTTAGCTAAAAATGCCAATGATTATAAAAACTACGAAATTACCGATATGTTTTTAAAATTGGTAGAGGAACAAATTTATAGCGCTCCAGAATATTATTTATGGACACATAAACGTTGGAAACATAAAGACAAAGTTCCAACTGAATTTCAATAAACAATTGCCTTTTCCACATAAAAAAACAGCGTACAAATTATAATGCATTTGTACGCTGTTTTTATTTTATAATGTAAGCTTTATACTACTTTGAAATAGCTTCTATTTCACCAATAAATCGATCTGCTAAAGCATCTGCAATTTCTTGTGATTTTGCTTCTGTATAAATTCTAATGATCGGTTCTGTATTACTTTTACGTAAGTGTACCCAGTTTTCAGCAAAATCAATTTTCACACCATCTACAGTAGTTATGTTTTCTTTAGCATAACGAGCTTCCATGGTTTTCAAAATAGCATCGACATCAATTTGTGGTGTCAATTGAATTTTCTTTTTACTCATAAAATAGCTCGTATACGTTTTACGCAACTCACTTACTTGCATATCTTTTTCGGCTAAAAGACTTAAAAACAAAGCAACACCAACTAAAGAATCTCTACCATAATGGCTCGCCGGATAAATAATTCCGCCATTACCTTCACCACCAATTACGGCGTTATTTTTCTTCATCAATGCTACAACATTTACTTCTCCTACAGCACTTGCTTCGTAGGTTCCGCCATGTTTTTCAGTAACATCACGTAACGCTCTAGAAGAACTCATATTACTCACTGTATTTCCTGGCGTTTTACTCAACACATAATCTGCACAGGCAACCAAAGTATATTCTTCCCCAAACATTTCGCCATTCTCGTCTACAAAAGCTAACCTATCTACATCTGGATCGACAACAATACCCAAATCGGCACGTTCTTTAACCACCATTTCCGACAAGTCTGTTAAATGCTCTTTAAGAGGTTCTGGATTATGAGGAAAATGTCCCGTTGGATCACAATACAATTTTATTGGATGCACTCCTAAACGTTCTAATAACTCCGGAATAGCAATTCCTCCTGTAGAATTTACGCCATCTACAACTACTTTAAAATTAGCGTCTTTTATCGCTTTTACATTTACCAAGTCTAAAGCTAAAACAGCATCAATATGTAAATCTATGTAGGCCTGATTTCTAGTTATTTTCCCTAAATCATCTACTCCTGCAAATTGCATCGTGTCTGCTTCTGCAATATTTAAAATCTTCTCTCCTTCCACGCCATTTAAAAATTCCCCTTTCGCATTTAAAAGTTTTAATGCATTCCATTGTTTTGGGTTATGGCTGGCCGTTAAAATAATTCCGCCATCCGCATGTTCCATTGGTACAGCAATTTCAACCGTTGGCGTTGTAGATAAACCTACATCTACTACATGAATGCCAAGACCAACTAACGTATTCATTACCAAATTCTGAATCATCTCCCCAGAAACTCTAGCATCTCTACCAACAACAACTTTATAATTTTCTTTATCACGTTGTTCTTTTAGCCAAGTACCATAAGCCGCCGCAAACTTTACCGCGTCAATTGGTGTAAGGTTTTCACCTACTTGTCCGCCAATAGTTCCTCTAATTCCAGAAATTGATTTTATTAAGGTCATAAATATTATTTTAAAATTGAATTACAAATATAGTATTTCAAAAGGGGAAATCTTAAATCGGTTTTTGTAAATTTACATTCATGTCTAACGAATTAAAAGATTCCCAATTTCGTGGGAAAAAATTATGAATTTTCTCGCACACATCTATCTTTCTGGAAATAATGAATCTGTAACCATTGGTAATTTTATTGCGGATGGTATTCGAGGTAAAAAATACCAGCAGTTTCCTAAAGAAATTCAAACCGGAATATTATTGCACCGACAAATAGATACATTTACAGATGCGCATAAAACGGTAAGAGAAAGCACCAAACGATTGCATAAAAATTACGGACACTATTCTGGTGTGATAGTCGATATACTCTACGACCATTTTCTTGCGAAAAATTGGAGCAACTATTCTGATATTCCATTAGATATCTATGTCGATACTTTTTATGATTCTTTGCAAGACAATTTCGAGGTTCTACCAAGTAGAATTCAGAAAATGATGCCGTATATGATTGCAGATAATTGGTTATTAAGCTATGCCACTATTGAAGGTATTTCTAAAGTTTTAGTTGGAATGAACAAGCGAACAGAAAACCGTTCTAAAATGAATTTAGCAGTAAACGAATTACAAGAGTTTTATAACGAATTTGAAGATGAATTTACACGCTTTTTTGAAGAATTAATTCCGTTTTCCAAGGAGAAATTATTAGAAATTCAAACGAAACAAAACAACTAATTGTCATTGCGATGTGCTTTTTTAAGCGACTTAGCAATCTCATTAAACTATAGAGAGGTATGAATTTAAGAATTATTTTTATAATACTAGTATTTAGCTTAACCGCTTGTAAAACAGAAACTAAAAAACAAGTTACTGGACTTATCACAGAAAAAGCAATGGTTGTTTCTGCCCGTGAAGAAGCTTCTAAAATAGGAAGTGCTATTATGCAACAAGGCGGAAATGCTTTTGATGCTATGCTTGCCACAGATTTGGCTTTAGCGGTTGCATATCCGTATGCCGGAAATCTTGGTGGTGGTGGTTTTATGGTCTATCGTTTAGAAAATGGAGAAACTGGTGCCTTAGACTACAGAGAAAAAGCTCCTGCAGCGGCGACAAAAAACATGTATTTAGATTCGCTTGGTAATGTAATTCCTAATTTAAGTACTCGTGGCGCACTTGCTGTTGGTATTCCTGGAACCGTTGCAGGAACTTTTGAAGCACATAAACGTTTTGGTAAATTACCAATAGAAACCATTATGAAACCAGTAATTGCCCTTGCAAAAAGAGGGGTTGTGGTTACCAAAAATCAGGAATTACGTATTGCTGAAAAACAAGAGGACTTTAAAATTACGAATACGGAAGATTTTCTATTTACTAAAGCTTGGAAAGAGAACGATACCATCAAATACAATAGTCTTGCAGAAACGTTAACCAGAATCATGCAAAATGGTCCGGATGAATTTTACAAAGGAGAAACAGCAAAAATACTAGCAAAGCATATTCAAGATAATGGCGGCATTGTAACCGAAGAAGACCTAGCAAACTACAAACCAAAGTGGCGTAAACCTATTAGCTTTTCGTATGATGATTTAAATATTATTTCTATGTCGCCTCCTTCCAGTGGTGGCGTTTGTTTGGCACAAATCATGAAAATGATTGAACCTTATCCTTTAGAAGAATTTGGTCACAACTCTGAAAAAGCGATTCAGATTATCACAGAAGCAGAACGTCGTGCCTACGCCGATAGAAGTTTCTATTTAGGAGATCCTGATTTTGTAACAGTACCTCAAGAAGAATTAATTAGTGTACGTTATTTGCAAGATAGAATGCAAGATTTTTCATTTGAAAAAGCGACTAAATCTTCCGAAGTATCCCACGGAAAAGTACAAATTATTGAAAGTGATGAAACCACGCACTACTCTATTGTAGATCCGTTTGGTAATGCTATTTCAGTTACTACAACTCTAAATTCTGGTTTTGGTTCTAAACTATTCTGTAGCGAATTAGGTTTCTTTTTAAATAATGAAATGGACGATTTTTCTAGCAAACCCGGAGTCCCAAATGTATATGGATTAATTGGTGCAGAAGCAAATAGTATTCTTCCAGAAAAACGCATGCTAAGTTCTATGACACCAACTATTGTAGAAAGAAATGGAAAATTACACATGGTTGTTGGTACTCCTGGTGGCTCTACCATTATCACTTCCGTAATGCAAACTATTTTAAATGTACATGAATACAAAATGGGCATGCAAGAAGCAGTAGATGTTTCTCGCTTTCACCACCAATGGTTACCTGACGTAATTATGATGGAACCAAATTCTTTTGCTATAGAAACCATAAAACAATTGGAATTAAAAGGGTACAACATTAATGAAAAAGATGCTCCTATTATTGGAAAAGTGGATGCTATTTTAATTTTAGAAGATGGGAAACTAGAAGGTGGTGCAGACAAACGCGGTGATGATACCGCTGTAGGTTTTTAATTAAATTCCTTTCTTTATAAAAACGATAACAAACACAAAATCAAGTGGCTAAAAAAACAAGCATAAAAAAAATAGTGAAAATAATTGCAGGAGTAATCATTTTCTTCACCTTACCAACCTTCCTTTTCTTTGGATTTTTATATTTTAAATATAACGAAGAATTACCTTTAGGAATACAAGATCAACAAGCAGATGCTTTGGCATACAAAATGCTAGATGCCTTAGATCATAAAAAATATGAAGCTACAGATTATATAGAGTGGACCTTTAAAAAAAGGCATCATTTTAAATGGAATAAAGAAGCAGCTAGTAGTGAAGTCTATTGGAAAAATTATAGAGTAGATTTAGACTTTAATGATAATTCTAAAAGCGAAGCCTATATAGGCGAAACAAAAATAGAAACAAGTGAAGCAGAGGAATTAATACAAAAAGCAACAGACTATTTTAATAACGATTCTTTTTGGTTAGTCGCACCATATAAAGTTTTTGATGCAGGAACAAAAAGAAGTTTAGTAACTTTAGATAATGGAAAGCATGCGCTTTTAATCACCTATACTTCTGGAGGATCTACTCCAGGAGATTCCTATTTATGGCTATTGGACGACTCTGGTAAGCCTACTAGTTTTAAAATGTGGACTTCCATTCTGCCCATTGATGGTCTAGAAGCTTCCTGGAGCGACTGGGAAACTACCGAAACTGGAGCAATGCTTCCTACTTTTCATAAAATGCTAGTTTTAGGATTGGAGATTGAAGATATTAAAACCAAATAAAACGCATTTATTTTAAGACTATATTATCCTAATAAAACCCATCATGATTCAATCTTATAAAAAGAAACTAGCCCTTCAAGAAAATTACGATACTATTATTATTGGATCCGGTATTGGCAGTCTTGCAACTGGCGCTTTATTAGCAAAGCAAGGGCAAAAAGTCTTAATTCTAGAACGCCATTATGAACCTGGCGGATTTACACATACTTTTAAACGTAGAGGCTATGAATGGGATGTTGGTATTCACTACATTGGGGATATGGAACACCCAAAAAGTATTTTAAGAAAATTATTTAGTTATATATCTGATGATAATTTACAATGGGCAGATATGGGAGAAGTATATGATAAAATCATCATAGGCGACAAAGAATATGATTTTGTTAAAGGTGTTACCAATTTTAAAAACAAAATGATTTCCTATTTTCCCAAAGAAGAAAAAGCAATCACCGAATACATCAATACTATTTTTAAAGCTAGTAAAACTAGTAAAAAATTCTATTTAGATAAATCACTTCCGCCGTTATTAAGTAAATTAATAGGTGGTTTTATGCGTAGACCTTATAATACGTATTCTGATAAAACCACTTATGAAGTATTAAGAAATCTTACCGATAACGAAGAATTAATTAAAGTTTTAACTGGTCAATATGGTGATTATGGTTTAGCACCTAAAGAAAGTAGTTTTGTCATGCATACCGCAGTTGCCAAACATTATTTTGCTGGTGGTAGCTTTCCTGTTGGCGGATCTTCACAACTTGTAAAAACCATTGTTCCTGTAATAGCAAAAGCTGGAGGAACACTTTTAATAAGTGCCGAAGTAGATAAAGTTATCATTGAAGATAATACGGCGAAAGGTGTGAAAATGAAAGATGGAAAATCTTTTTATGCTAAAAACATTATCAGCGGAGCTGGTATTATGACTACGTACAACAAATTACTTCCCGAAGATATAGTAGCAAAACACAATTTAAAAGAGCAATTACAAAAAGTAAAACGATCTGTTGCTTCTGCTTGTTTATATATCGGTTTAGAAGGTTCTCCTGAAGAACTTAAATTACCAAAAACGAATTACTGGATCTATCCCGAAGATTTAGATCATGATGCGTGTATTGCTCGCTATTTAAAAGATACAGACCAACCTTTTCCCGTTGTTTATATTTCTTTTCCTTCGGCTAAAGATCCAGATTGGCCAAATAGATATCCTGGAAAAAGTGCTATAGATATTATTACCCTTATGCCTAGCACTACTTTTAACGAATGGAAAGGTAGCAAGTGGAAGAAAAGAGGGGAAGATTACGACCTGTTAAAAGAAAAAATAGCCCAAAGATTACTAGAAGCCTTATTTAAAAAACTACCACATCTTAGAGAAAAAGTGGATTGTTATGAATTGTCTACACCATTAACCACACAACATTTTGTGAATTATGAAGAAGGCGAAATTTACGGATTAGATCATAGTCCGAAACGTTTTAGACAAAAGTTTTTAAAACCTAGAACACCAATTAAAAACTTCTATCTTACTGGACAAGATATTATGACTGCAGGAATTGGATCGGCACTTTTTTCTGGTGTTTTAACCGCTACTGCTTTAACAGGAAAAAACATCTTAAAAAAAGTGCAAGCTTCTAAAAATTAATTGCAATCGCAATATTTAGAGGAATACATATCTTATACCAAAAACGAACACTGCAAACGGCATACTTATTTACTCTTTTGTCCAACAAACTGTTGTTCCTTTACTTTAAATAACACATTAAACGTGGTTAAGCTTCCGTAAATACGCGTGATGTATTGTTGTAAATCTATTTTTTCTTGTTCTTCAAGACTACTAGAATTCACCTTTTGTTCCATAACACGAAGTCGGTCTCTAACCATCGTTATTTTATGAAAAAAGTCTTCCACTTTAATTTCTTTACTTTTTAAATTGGTATCTCCTGGTTCTAAAATAAGTTTTCCGCCTTTCCACTTATCTCCTATCGAAATTACTTCCGAAACATCGCTCCATTTTTTTAAAATTTGGACTAAACTACTTTCTACATCAAATAAACTCACGGTATCGACTTCCTTTTCTGCTGCTTCAATAACTTCAAATTCGGTATCTAATTCTATTTCTTCTAATCCGTTCTCGATAAAAGTTACCCAATAATGGGTACTATCGACATTTGTAATTACTCCTTTTCCAAATTCGTCGTGGTTTATTCTGGAACCTATTCCTAATATTTTCATATAAAATTCATATTTAATTTCCGTGAAAACGGAAAACGGTTTATACATATTCTCATTACAATATTAATAAAATCCTAACTAAATACCTTTCAAAAGGATAAGTAAAAAGCGTATCTTTGCAACTTTGTTTACCAAACAGTCAGGTTGCTTAATTTATGTCTAAATTCGAAGAAAATATAGAAGTTCAAGGTGCTCGTGTTCATAATTTAAAGAACATAGATGTTACTATTCCCAGAGAAAAACTAGTGGTTATTACTGGCTTGTCTGGTAGTGGTAAATCGTCATTAGCTTTCGATACTATTTATGCCGAAGGGCAACGAAGATATATTGAAACGTTCTCGGCCTACGCAAGACAATTTCTTGGAGGTTTAGAGCGTCCGGATGTGGATAAAATTGACGGACTTTCGCCTGTAATTGCCATCGAGCAAAAAACAACGAGCAAGTCACCACGATCTACTGTTGGTACCATTACCGAAATTTATGATTTTATGCGTTTGCTTTTCGCAAGAGCTAGTGATGCGTATAGTTATAATACGGGCGAAAAAATGGTTAGCTACAATGACGATCAAATAAAAGCTTTAATTATAGAGAGTTTTTCTGGTAAACGTATAAACATTCTTGCTCCTGTAGTTCGTTCCCGTAAAGGACATTACAGAGAATTATTCGAGCAAATTGCAAAACAAGGCTTTGTAAAAGTACGTGCAGATGGTGAAATAAAAGACCTTGTAAAAGGTATGAAACTCGACAGATATAAGAATCATGATATTGAAATTGTAATCGATAGATTGAAGATTGATGCTTCCGTAGATAATGATAAACGCTTAACCGAAACCATAAATACTGCCATGTATCATGGTAATGATGTATTAATGGTTTTAGATCAAGATACGAACGAAACACGTTTTTTTAGTAGAAGTTTAATGTGTCCTAGTTCCGGAATTTCATATCCAAATCCAGAGCCTAATAACTTTTCATTTAACTCCCCAAAAGGTGCTTGTCCTAAATGTAATGGTATTGGAACGCTGTATCAAGTAAACGAAAGTAAAATAATTCCTGACGACTCGCTTTCCATTAAAAATGGCGCTCTTGCTCCGCATGGACCAGAAAAAAACTCATGGATTTTTAAACAGTTAGAACTAATAGCACAGCGTTATAATTTTAAAATTAGCGATGCGTATAAGAGTATACCTGAAGAAGCGAAACAAATGATTTTGTATGGTGGAAACGAAAAATTCACAGTAGATAGCAAAACACTTGGTATAAAAAGAGATTACAAAATAGATTTTGAAGGGGTTGCCAACTTTATAGAAAACCAATATGTAAACGCAGATTCTACGTCATTAAAACGTTGGGCAAAAGACTATATGGATAAAGTAGATTGTAGCGAATGCCATGGCGCACGTTTACGTCAAGAATCTCTATATTTCAAAATAAACGATCAAAATATTGCCGAACTAGCAAATAAAGACATTGTAGATTTAGCGGAATGGTTTAAAGAATTACCAAAAAACCTTTCTAAAAAACAATTCAAAATTGCAGAAGAAATTATTAAAGAAATAACAAACAGACTACAATTTTTGTTAGATGTTGGTTTAGATTACCTTTCTGTAAACCGAAGTTCTAAAACACTTTCTGGTGGTGAAGCGCAACGTATTCGATTGGCGACACAAATTGGATCACAACTGGTTGGAGTGCTTTATATTTTAGATGAACCTAGTATTGGTTTACACCAACGCGATAATGAAAAACTAATAAACTCTTTAGTTGCTTTGCGGGATGTTGGTAACTCTGTCATTGTTGTGGAGCACGATAAAGATATGATTTTACGTGCAGATCACGTGATTGATATTGGTCCGCATGCAGGAAAACATGGCGGTGAAATTATTAGCCAAGGCACACCGGAAGAAGTTTTAAAACACCATACCCTTACTGCAGATTACCTTAATGGAACTAAAAACATTGAAGTTCCTAAAACACGTCGAGAAGGTAATGGTAAATTCATGGAGCTTAAAGGCTGTACCGGAAATAACTTAAAAAATGTTTCGGTTAAATTTCCATTAGGAAAAATGATTGGGGTAACTGGAGTTTCTGGTAGTGGAAAATCTACTTTAATTAACGAAACGCTCTATCCTATTCTTAATGCATATTATTTTAATGGTGTAAAAAAACCAATGCCTTACAAAAGCATTAAAGGTTTAGAACATATAGATAAAGTAATCGATATTAACCAATCACCAATTGGTAGAACACCGCGCAGTAATCCTGCAACTTACACCGGTACTTTTAGTGAAGTACGTAGTTTATTCGCCAAAATACCAGAAGCAATGATTCGTGGTTATAAACCAGGAAGATTTAGTTTTAATGTAAAAGGAGGACGTTGTGAAACCTGTCAAGGTGGCGGCTTACGTGTTATTGAAATGAATTTCCTTCCTGACGTATATGTAGAATGTGAAACCTGCCAAGGCAAGCGTTTTAATCGCGAAACCTTAGAGATTCGTTATAAAGGAAAGAATATTAGTGATGTTTTAAACATGACAATTAATGAAGCAGTGGACTTTTTTGAGCATATCCCAAAAATTAACAGAAAACTAAAAACCATTAAGGATGTTGGTTTAGGATATATCACATTAGGACAACAAAGCACAACGCTTTCTGGTGGTGAAGCACAGCGAATTAAACTAGCAACAGAATTAAGTAAACGCGATACAGGAAATACTTTTTATATTTTAGATGAACCTACCACAGGATTGCATTTTGAAGATATTAGAGTATTAATGATTGTGCTCAACAAACTAGCAAATAAAGGAAATACCGTTTTAATTATTGAACATAATTTAGATGTTATAAAAACCGTAGACCACGTTATTGATATAGGTTATGAAGGCGGAAAAAATGGAGGAGAAATTATAGTAGAAGGTACTCCAGAAAAAGTTGCAAAACATAAAACGAGCTACACAGCGAAGTTTTTAAAGAAAGAATTGGAATAAAATAAATAGTATCTAGTTTTGTTGATGTGCTAAAAAAAGAATTAAATTAGCAAGTTGCCGAAAATACAAAATACTAAAATAAATATTAAAATAGATGAGAGAAGAAAAACACCATAAAGGTTGGAATGAAAGTAAAACAAATGACTCCTGGGCGATTTTTAAAATCATGGGTGAATTTGTAAATGGTTATGAAAAATTAAGTAGAATTGGACCTTGCGTTTCCATTTTTGGATCTGCAAGAACAAAACCGGAAGATAAATATTATAAATTAACCGAAAAAGTTGCACATAAAATTGTAGATCATGGTTATGGTGTAATTACTGGTGGAGGACCAGGAATTATGGAAGCTGGTAACAAAGGAGCACATCTAGGTGGTGGAACCTCTGTAGGTTTAAACATAGAATTACCTTTTGAGCAACATGATAATCCGTATATAGATCACGATAAGAGTTTAGATTTCGATTACTTCTTTGTACGTAAAGTAATGTTTGTAAAATACTCACAAGGTTTTGTAGTAATGCCTGGAGGATTTGGAACTTTAGATGAATTGTTTGAAGCAATCACTTTAATACAAACCAATAAAATTGAAAAATTCCCTATAATTCTAGTTGGTACCGATTTCTGGGAAGGTTTATTAGACTGGGTAAAAGCAACTTTATTAGATAAATTTAACAACATTAGCGCTAAAGACTTAGACTTAATTCACCTTGTAGATACCGAAGATGAAGTAATCAATATTTTAGATGCTTTTTATAAAAAGTCTGGCTTTAGTCCGAACTTCTAAAGTATTTGGCTCTTAAATAAATAAATTAAGATTTCACTTTCGTGGAAAGTAAGCATGAAAAAAAACCTATTACTAGTTTTTCTAAGTATACTAAGTATTCAAGGTGTCTTCGCTTTAGACACCTTGAATATTAGGTTTTATAATTTGTCTTACACCAATTCACAAGGGATAACCGCTAATAAAAAAAGCTTTTCAAATAACAATTTCATAGCTATTTCTACGCAATTTATCCGCATAGCTCAAGGTTTAGATGCAACGGCGCACAGATTGGATACTCGTTTTGATTTTATATTAACTGCAAAAAACAAGATCACTAGTTTCATTTATTATGAAATAATTGGCATAAATATAATATCTAATACTTTACATTTACAAACCAACCATCAGTCATTCACCAACAAAAAACCAAACATTTTTAACACTTTAGGGCCAGTAGTAAAAACTATTCCTTTAAACAATACAGAAATGCATCACATGAACGTTTCTAACATATATAAAGGGCTATATTACATGACAAGGCCTAATTTGAATTTAGAATCCTTAAAGTTTGTGAAAGTAAATTGAGAAAT
This sequence comes from Lacinutrix sp. MEBiC02595, assembly GCF_053601555.1. Lineage (NCBI taxonomy): Bacteria > Pseudomonadati > Bacteroidota > Flavobacteriia > Flavobacteriales > Flavobacteriaceae > Lacinutrix > Lacinutrix sp. MEBiC02595. Next base: position 394,962 of record NZ_JBSHNU010000246.1, read on the forward strand.
AAACACCTACTTATTGCCCTATTCACCTTTGTGAATTTTTATAGCTTTAGTCAAAACACCATTGACCTTAAGGCTACATTTGATGTGGAAAATAAAAAGATAAAAATAGCGCAAACAATTCAATATCAAAACACAACAAACAACACTTTAGAATATATTTATTTAAACGATTGGAGCAATAGTTATTCTACAAAAAGTACTCCTTTAGCAAAACGTTTTGCTGAAGAATATAAAAATGATTTTCACTTTGCAAAAAATGAAGATAGAGGTTACACCGTAATTACTTCGTTACAACAAGACAACGAAGATGTGGTGCACGAAAGGCTGAAAGACCAACTCGATATTATTAAAGTAAAATTAAATAAAGCTTTAGCGCCAAACGAAACCTATACCCTTCATTTAAACTATATAGTGCAGATACCTAATGCCAAGTTTACACGCTATGGTATTTACAACGATAATAATATCACTATAAAATATTGGTACATTACCCCTGCTATTTATGATGGCACTTGGCAATACTTTAGTAATAAAGATTTAGAAGATGGATATATCCCCAAGGCAGATCACAGTTTCGAAATCACCTATCCGGAGCGTTATATCTTAACTTCAGAACTTAACGAAACGGGAAGCACAAAGGAGAACAATACGATCACAACAACCTTAGAAGGAAAAGATAGAATTAATACCAAATTATTCCTATTACAAGAACCAAAATTCAATACGGTTGAAACAGATTATTTTAACGTGGTATCTAGTATTGATGACGAAAATATAGCGCAAGTAGAAAGAGTTATACTAACCGATAAAGTTGCAGGGTTTATAACTAAAAACCTTGGTGATTATCCGCATGAGCGTTTATTAGTCTCCCATACCGATTATAAAAAGAAACCCATTTACGGACTTAACTTATTGCCAGATTTTTTCCGTCCTTTTCCGGATAGTTTTCAATATGAATTAAAGCTTTTAAAAACAGTATTATATAATTATTTAGAAAACACACTCCTAATAAACCCGAGAAAAGACCAATGGTTAATTGATGGTTTTCAGATATATTATTTAAAAAAGTATGTGAAAGAATATTATCCTGAAAAGAAAATTTTTGGAACACTATCTAAAATTTGGGGTATCAAGTCTTTTCATGCCGCACAACTTAATTTTAATGATCAGTATAATCTTTTGTATATGAATATGGCTAGAGGTAGGCAAGACCAACCACTTGCGATGCAAAAAGATTCCTTATTAAAATTCAACAAAAACATAGCAAACCCTAACAAAGCAGCAATTGGTTTAGAATACTTAAATAGCTTTGACGAAAACTTAGATTTAGATAAATCGATTTTGGATTTTGTAACCAATCAAAAACTAAAAGCGACATCCACAAAAGATTTTGAAAACTTTATAAAACCAAAAGCTTCTAAAGATATTGATTGGTTTTTTGAGGAGTATCTTAAAACTTCAAAAAAAATAGATTACACCATTAAAAAGGTAGAAAAAGGAAAAGATTCGATTACGGTAATAGTTAAAAACAAGAGCAGAACAAGTATGCCTTCTTCGTTATTTGCTTTACAAAAAGATAGTATTTTATCTAAATCATGGATTCAAAGCAACAAACACCTGGATACCATTACACTACCAAACAACCATGCCACAAAATTGGTTATTAATCAAGATAAAATAACACCAGAAATAAACGACAGGAATAATACTAAATCGCTAACGGCTTCTTTATTAAATAAACCTTTACAGATTAGACTTTTAAAAGATGTAGAAGACACCAGGTATAACCAAGTCTTAATTATGCCTATTTTAGAGTTTAATAATATATATGATGGTATTGTTGTGGGTACAAAAGCATATAATAAAACCATGCTTAAAAAAGACTTAACGTATAAAGTTGCACCACAATACGGATTAAAATCGCAGTCTATAACAGGCTCTGGAAACCTAGTATATCAACAATATAATACCAGTAACAGAAACTTATTTAAAATTCAATACGTGCTTACCGGAAGCTATGATAGTTATGCTCCAGATTTATTTGTTACTTCCATAAAACCATCTATAACGCTTCATTTTAGAGATACTAAAAACTTACGTGCAAATAAAAGAGAGTTTTTAAATTTTAGATATGTTAGCATTCATAGAGACAAAGATGTTGAAAAGATTTTATTAGAAGAAACGAAGCCCAATTACAACGTATTTAATGTAAGATATATAAATAAAGATCCAGGATTAATAGAGCATTCTAGTTGGTTTGCAGACTTTCAAGCATCCCAAACATTTAGTAAAATATCCTTTAATTACGAGTACAGAAAGCTATATCAAAACAACAGACAACTAAGCGTTCGTTTCTTTGCTGGAGCATTCTTAAAGAATAAAAACGAAGCGAATAGCAACTATTTTAGTTTTGCGCTAGATAGGCCAACAGATTACTTATTTGATTATAGTTATTTAGGAAGATCAGAAAACACAGGCCTCTTTAGTCAGGAGTTAATTATTGCAGAAGGAGGATTTAAATCGAAACTAGAAGTACCTTATGCAAATCAATGGATGGCAACCACAAATATTAGCACATCTATTTGGCAATATATTCATGCCTACGGAGATTTAGGTACATTAAAAAACAAACACCAAAACGCGAAATTTGTATACGATTCTGGTGTTCGCGTAAATCTAGTAGAAGATTATTTTGAAATCTACTTTCCTGTTTATTCTAACCTTGGCTGGGAAATAGCACAACCGCAATACAGTCAAAAAATACGTTTCAAATTTACAGCAGACATTCAATCGCTATTAGGATTGTTTAGAAGGCGTTGGTATTAATATTTTTTTCTTCTGAAAAACGCAGTATAAGAAAAAGAATGAAAGATCTTATACCTAAAAAATAGTTTATAAACACTTATCAGAAAGCCTCTTATTACTATTCTAAAGAAATAGAACAATAAGTATCTCCTTTAATGCTATTTTCCCCTTTTTATTTACTACATTAAAACCATTGAGAATTTTAACTTTTATAGTTATATAACTTTTGAAATAGATAAAAAAACGTTAAATATTTCATTATCTAAAACAAAAATACTTTAAAAGATATTCAGCAAAAACCTATATAATCACATTGTTTTCACTATTTGACAAAAAAATGGCTATCAAAACAATAATTATACATTTTTTTAAGACTTTGCGATATTGCAAAAATGCTTTATTATTCTTAAATTTGTAACTATATGAAAGCATCTAAAATGACAACAAATCCAGAGGTAATAGAAGACATTTCTTTTAACGATTTTAAAACGGAAGTTTTAAAAGACTATACCATTGCTGTAACTTCCAGGGAGTGCAGTTTATTAGGTCGTCGTGAAGTACTTACAGGAAAAGCGAAATTTGGAATTTTTGGAGATGGTAAAGAAATACCGCAACTTGCTTGGGCAAAAGCTTTTAAAAATGGAGATTTTAGATCTGGTTATTATCGCGATCAAACTTTTATGATGGCCATTGGTGAATTAACCATCCAGCAATTTTTTGCAGGTTTATATGCGCATACAGATATTAATCACGATCCAATGTCTGCAGGAAGACAAATGGGAGGACATTTTGCAACCCATAGTTTAGACGAAAATGGAAATTGGAATGACCTTACAAAACAAAAAAATTCTAGTGCAGACATCTCTCCTACTGCAGGACAAATGCCTCGTTTACTAGGTTTAGCACAAGCTTCTAAAATTTATAGAAATGTAAAAGGAATTGATACTACTAAATTTTCGGATAAGGGAAATGAGGTTGCTTGGGGAACTATTGGTAATGCAAGCACCAGCGAAGGTCTATTTTTTGAAACTATAAATGCAGCCGGAGTTTTACAAGTACCCATGGTAATGAGTGTTTGGGATGATGAATATGGAATTTCAGTACACGCAAGACACCAAACCACAAAAGAAAATATATCTGAAATCTTAAAAGGATTTCAACGTGAAAAAGGAACTAATGGTTACGAAATCTTAAGAGTAAAAGGCTGGGATTACCCTGCTTTAGTAGATACGTATCAAAAAGCTTCCAAAATTGCAAGAACACAACATGTTCCAGTTTTAATTCACGTAAATGAATTAACACAACCGCAAGGACATTCTACTTCGGGATCGCATGAACGCTATAAAGACACCGATCGTCTTAACTGGGAAGCAGATAATGACTGTAATCTTAAAATGCGCGAATGGTTAATTGCAAATAACTTTGCGACCAAAGACGAACTTAGAACCATAGAAAAAAATATAAAAAAGGAAGTCCGTGAAGGTAAAAAAGCAGCTTGGCTTGCTTACAATAATCCTATCAATCAAGAACGTAGTGAACTTATAGTGCTTTTAGAAAATCTTGCTAAATCAAGTACCAATAAGGCTTTCTTAACCAAACTTACAAACGACTTAATTGCAATTGTAGAGCCTATTAGAAAAGATAGTCTTTCTGCTGCTCGAAAAGCGTTACGTTATGTACTTAATGAAAATTCTTCAGAAAAAACACAGGTTGCTAACTGGATAAATTCATATATAGAAAAAATACAACCCAAATATAGTTCCCATTTACATAGTCAATCTAATCTTTCGGCTTTACACGTAAAAGAAGTAAAACCAACCTATGACGATGATGCGAAGTTAGTAGATGGACGATTAGTAATTAGAGATAACTTTGATGCCCTTTTCACCAAATACCCAGAAGTTTTAGTTTTTGGTGAAGATGCAGGACATATTGGCGATGTAAACCAAGGTCTTGAAGGGATGCAAGAAAAGTATGGCGATTTGCGTGTTTCCGATGTTGGAATTCGTGAAGCTACCATTTTAGGACAAGGAATTGGAATGGCAATGCGTGGTTTAAGACCAATTGCAGAAATACAATATCTAGACTATATTTTATACGCTTTACAGATAATGAGTGATGATTTAGCAACACTACATTATAGAACTCATGGCCGCCAAAAAGCACCATTAATTATTCGTACACGCGGCCATAGACTAGAAGGTATTTGGCATTCTGGATCACAAATGGGTGGTGTTATTAATCTGGTTCGTGGTATTCATGTTTTAGTACCAAGAAACATGACAAAGGCTGCTGGTTTTTATAATACATTATTAGAAAGTGATGAACCAGCCTTAATAATAGAATGCTTAAACGGATATCGACTAAAAGAGAAAATGCCAAATAATATTGGTGCATTCAAAACACCTTTAGGAGTTGTTGAAACCGTTAAAGAAGGAAGTGATATCACATTAGTTTCTTATGGTTCTACATTAAATATTGTAGCGCAAACAGCAAAAGAATTAATAGAAGTTGGTATTGATGCGGAAGTAATAGACATTCAATCTTTATTACCTTTTGATCTCAATCATGATATTGTAAAAAGTATAGCCAAAACAAATCGTCTAATGGTTATAGATGAAGATGTTCCCGGAGGCGCTTCTGCTTATATTTTAAACGAAATATTAAACACACAAAATGCATACGAGCATTTAGATAGTAAACCGCAAACCTTAACAGCAAAAAGTCATCGTCCTGCTTATGGTACAGATGGTGATTATTTTTCTAAACCGTCTCACGAAGATATTTTTGAAGCTGTTTATAAAGTAATGCATGAGGCTAATCCTGGTGATTTTCCAAAATTGAGATAACTTAACATTTAAAAATCAATTAACAAACCTTTCAATATTTCTTGGAAGGTTTTTTTTATATTTATAGGAAATCAATCTGAAAAGCAAATGCTAACCAAAATAGACAAAGAACAACTTCGAGGAATTATTTTCAGGCACTTAGATGGTATTGCTACAGCTACCACCACTTTTGCTCTTTATAAAAAAGGAATTTTCGCTTTTTTACTGAAAAACAAAAAAGTTACTATTGAAGAAATTTCTTCTCATTTTGAAGCAAATGAAGGCTATTTAAACATTGCATTGCGCGTTTTAGCTTCGCAAGGTTGGCTGGTACAACGTATAGATAATGCTTCCAATGCCGTTACCTATCAAATAAATGAAAATAGCGAAGAAGCTTTTAAACTTGCTCCTTTATATGAAGACGCAGTAAAGCTACTCTCCTATTCGGTGAGATTCCCAGAAAAGCATATTGGCGCAGATGCTTTTATAGCCTTAGAACGTATTTTTAAAACGTATCAAAATAACTTCGATTTAAAAGCACAAAGCGAGATAGAACAACAAGTCTTAAAACATATTGAAGGCTGTATCGTTGCTCCTATAATTGTAATGTTAGGCGTAAATGGCTTATTCCATAAATACTTTATGGAAGCTTCCTTTACTGCTGAAGAATATCACAAAGATCCAGAGAGTTTTAAAAAAATACTCGATTTCTTTTCCCATTTGGGTTGGTTTACAAAAAAGAAAAACACCTATCAATTTACAGATTCTGGTTTATTTTTCGCAAAAAGAGCAAGTGCTTATGGAGTAACGGTTTCTTATTTACCTACCTTTTTACAATTAGACGAATTACTTTTTGGTAATCCTTTAGTACTAAAAACAGATTCACCTGACGAAACAGAAAAACACGTCCATAGAGAAATGAATGTTTGGGGAAGTGGTGGCGCGCATTCGACATACTTTAAAGTGATAGATCAAGTAATCATCAAACTCTTTAATAAGCCAATTGATGAACAACCAAAAGGTATTCTAGATATGGGTTGTGGTAATGGTGCCTTTATAAAACATATATTTGATGTCATTGAGCACCAAACAATACGTGGCAAAATGTTAGAGGAGCATCCTTTATTATTGGTTGGAGCAGATTTTAATCCGGCAGCATTAAAAGTAACTAGAGCCAATTTAATTAAAGCAGATATTTGGGCAAAAGTAATTTGGGGTGATATTGGCAGACCAGATTTATTGGCAAACGATCTTAAAGAAGATTATAATATTGAACTTAAAGATTTACTAAATGTGCGTACCTTTTTAGATCATAATAGAATTTGGGAAGCCCCAGAAACGATTACTAATAAAATAAGTTCTTCTACAGGAGCGTATGCCAGTCAAGGGGAACGTATTAGCAATAATTTGGTAGAAGATTCTTTACGCGATCATCTGTTAAAATGGAAACCTTATGTAGAACAATTTGGTTTATTAATTATTGAATTACATACTATAGATCCAAAATTTACAGCCAGCAATATTGGTAAAACTGCAGCTACCGCTTATGATGCGACACATGGTTATAGCGACCAATTTATTTTAGAAGTGGATGTTTTTAATAAAATAGCAACAGAAGTTGGATTGCAACCCGATAAGAATTATTTTTCAAGATTTCCAGATAACGATTTGGCAACGGTAAGTGTAAATTTATTAAAAGGATAATATTTAAATGAAAGAAGACAACAAATTAACGACTAGAGATTGGTTGGCAATAGAAAGAACCAAGCTTGCGAATGAGCGAACCTTTCTAGCATATTTTAGAACCTTTTTAGTAATTCTTGGTACCGGAATTGCCATTTTAAAATTAGCTCTTTTTAGTGAATTGAAAACTTTTGGTATTACGCTAGTTGCCATTTCTCCGGTGATACTTTTAATTGGTATTATTCGATTATTTAGAGTAAAAAAAACCATAAAAAAGCATTACAAAATACAATAGGAATCCTAAGCAATCTCTTATAACAGACTATAAAATAATATAAAAACCTTCTTGATTCTGTTTTTGTATTTTTGCAACGTGAATTAGAAAAACAGTTTATGAAAAACATATTATGCATCCTGCTCCTTTTACCATTAGTAAGTTTCGGACAGAAAATAAAAATTAAAAAAGGCAAACTTCTATTCGATGATACTCCGGTTGGCAATTTTGATTCTAAAGACAAAACATACCATTTCTCTTATTTAAATGGCGAAAAAGCTTTTGATGCTATTTTTCATGGCGAAGAAGAATATAAAATAGAAGGTTTTCAATGGGTAGAAGTCATTAGTAACGAAGGTATAAAAACCGAAATTCCTTTCGAAATTCTAAAAGTATCCTTTAGTGCTAAAAAAATAATGGTCCGTTTACTTTCCGAAAAATATAACCTAATAGATCCGAACGGCATTAATAAAGCAAATGTAGCAAGTTTCTTTGCTGAAGAAAGAATCTCTTTAAGTGAAAAATATGCTGGAGACATTGCCGATTTAGAAAATAAAGAAGCGCTTAAAAAGAGCTTAATGCGTAAGTACAATCCCTTTGTAAAAGACGATGGTACTATTTTATTTGGCGGTTTTCAAAGTACAAACATCGTGGGTCATGCTTCCTTTCATGATAATGTATATACCATTACAGATCTAGACAGAATTTCTGTAGCACAAACTAAAAAAACATCTAACACAGATACTTCTGTTCATGTAATCACCTATTCTGGAGATTCGTTCTCCTACGATTATGGTTCAAGAACCATGTTAACCGGACAATTTTCAAGAAGCTTTGCACAATTATTGGTGGAAGAATTATTAATAAAAGGTTATACGTTTGGCAGACAAGCAAAAGCAAATAAGGTAGCATTGCACAAAGCAAAAGTAAAGGTCGCTAAAGAGAATAGCATCAATCTTTATGGCGTTTTGGGTTCTATTATAGATGAAGAAGGTGTGAAATATGAAGGAACTATTTATGCCGTTTTTGAACAATTAGAATTAAATCCAAACCAAGAAGAACCTAATGTTTATGATGCTACATCTATAGATAATTATGGCAAAAACGTTAGTATAAAATACTTAAATGATAAAGGTAGATCACGAATTAAAAAATTCGCAGCAAAAGACAACGTTTCTTTTTGTGCCATGGATAATGGTGTAGAAAAATGTTTTTATGGTTTAAAAACAAAAGGAAATACCATGAAGAAAATTGCAAATGCTACTAATTTCGGATTCAACAATTCGTATTTCTATCAAGTAGTAGAAACTGTAGATAATAGTATGGTGCTTACCAAACCAGGAGAAAACGGTACCTATGTTTTAAAATTTTCAGATAAGGAAGATGGATTCATGATAGACAATAGAAATAATGATAAACTATCAGACGCTTTAGCAGAATATATTTCTAACTGTACTAATGTATCAGAAGACATTAAAAACAAAGAGTTTGATCTTTCCGAAATACAAAACTTAAAACAAATTTTAGAAGAGTATAAAGCTTGCGTTAACTAAAAAAAGATTCCATTTTAGAGAAAAGTAAAGATGAAAACAGCTACTGTAAAACAACTTAAAGACGAATTGAAGCATAACTCTACCGAAGAGTTAATGGATCTTTGTTTGCGTTTATCTCGTTTTAAAAAAGAAAACAAGGAACTGCTTACCTACCTGCTTTTTGAAGCGCATGATGAAGCTAGTTATATTGAAAACGTAAAACAGGAAATAGATACACAGTTTGAAACTATCAATACGGACAGCTTTTTTTACATTAAAAAGAGTGTCCGTAAAATATTAAGACTCATTAAAAAGTTTAGCCGATATTCTTTAAAAAAGGAAACCGAAGTAGAACTACTACTCTATTTCTGCCAAAAGTTAAAGGACTTTAAACCTTCTATCCAAAGAAACGTTACGCTAACCAATATTTATGACAGGCAAATTGCCGCTATAAAAAAGATTATTTCTGCTTTACACGAAGACTTGCAATATGATTACACTATGGCTTTAGAGGAATTAGAAGGATAATTAAAAACGGTTTTCCATTTAATTTAAAGCTCAATACTTTCACCAATATCTAATAACATAAGATCTTTGTCTTTATTAAAAAAGAGTTGTTTGGCAACTTCATGATCTATTTCTATATAACCAAAAGTATCAAAATGATAGCCTAAAACCTTATCGCAATCCACAAAATCACTAGCAAGAATAGCGTCTGCAATTCCCATTGTAAAATTATCACCAATAGGTAAAATGGCTAAATCTAATTTGGTTTGCATAGGTATTAATTTCATATCCATAGTTAAAGCAGTATCCCCAGCGATGTAAATATTTTTATGTTCGCTTTCTAAAACAAAACCTCCTGGTTGTCCACCATATTTTCCATCTGGAAAAGAAGAAGTATGAATAGCGTTTACATATTTCAGACTTCCAAATTCAAAATCCCAAGTTCCTCCAAGATTCATAGGATGCCCTTCAAAACCTAAATTTTGAAAATGCGTAACAATTTCAAAATTAGAAACAATTACAGCATCTGTACGTTTCGCAATAGCTTCTACATCTAAAATATGATCTTGATGCGCATGTGTAAGTAATATATAATCTGCTTGCAGCATATCTATATTTATATGTGAAGCTTTTGGATTTCCTGTGATAAATGGATCTACAAGAATGTGTATATCTTCTATTTGAATTCCTAAACTTGCGTGGCCGTAAAATGTGATTTTCATTCGTTATTTTTTAGAAAAGAAAATTACAAAAAAAACTCAGACATATTGTAGAATTTGTCTGAGTTTTTCAATCCCCAAAATTGAAGTTAATACCCTCGTATTTTAAATTACTAGGATGTATCAACATCTTAAATATACATATAATTATTTGTTTCACAAACAAATAAACCTGTAATTCACTTCTATACAGCGCTTTATAAGAAATAGATTACAATAAATGTCCTACAGACAAAAGAATTGCTAATAAAAATGTGGTTAGTGCTAGTTTTTTAAGTTCTGGATCTAAATGCACAGGCTCTTTATTATTTTTCACCTTTTTAAGATGCAGAAATAAAGGAATATACGCGATAAGGAATAAAAAATTAAATACGGAATTATAATATAGAATTCCATACAAGGTAGATAAAGCAATCGCTGAAATAATTAAAAAGTAATGATACTTCTTCGCTTTATTACTCCCGAGTTTAACAACAAGTGTGTTTTTTCCTGCTTTTCTATCCGATGCAATGTCTCTCATATTATTAAGATTTAGCACTGCAGCACTTAGCAAACCTAAAGTACAAGCGGGTAAAAAAGTAACATGATCTATTTGTTTGCTATATAAAACATAACTACCTATTACACTTACTAAACCAAAAAACAGAAATACAAAAACATCGCCTAAACCTTTATAGCCATAAGCATTGCTTCCCATAGTATACTTAATGGCAGCATAAATTGAAAATAAACCAATAACAAAAAAGACTAAAGCATATACTAAGTGTTTAGACCCAAAGGCAGAATAAATTAAACCTAAGGATAAAACAATACAAATAAGAATGTTCTTTTTTATGGCCTCCAGCATTTGTTCTGCAGAGATATTTCCGCTTTGTAAAGCACGCTCCGGCCCAATTCTATCTTCATTATCGGTTCCTTTTACGCCATCACCGTAATCATTTGCAAAATTAGATAATACCTGAAGGCTAATGGTAGTTAATATAGCAAATATGAAAATTTGCCAATTAAAAAATCCATTATATGCAGCCAAAGAAGAACCCACAATAATTCCTGAAACAGAAAGCGGTAATGTTCTTAATCTTGCTGCTTGTACCCAATATTTAAATGTACTCATAAATCAAGGAATCCATTTTTTTGGAAAATTTGGTTTACGCTTTTCTAAAAAAGCATCTCGACCTTCTTTTGCTTCATCGGTCATATATGCTAAACGTGTAGCTTCCCCTGCAAATACTTGCTGACCAACCATACCATCGTCTGTTAAATTCATTGCGAATTTCAACATTTTAATAGATGTTGGCGATTTTTCTAATATTTCTTGTGCCCAATTAAAAGCTGTTTCTTCTAACTCATCATGTGGAATAACGGCATTTACCATTCCCATATCATACGCTTCTTGTGCAGAATAATTTCTTCCTAAGAAAAAGATTTCACGTGCTCTTTTTTGTCCAACCATTTTGGCTAAATATGCAGAACCATAACCACCATCAAAACTAGTTACATCTGCATCTGTTTGTTTAAAAATGGCGTGTTCTTTACTCGCAAGCGTTAAATCGCAAACCACATGTAAACTATGTCCGCCACCAACAGCCCAACCAGGAACGACTGCAATTACTGCTTTTGGCATAAAACGAATTAAACGTTGTACTTCCAAAATATTTAGTCTGTGATAACCATCTTCTCCTACATAACCTTGATGCCCTCTTGCTTTTTGGTCTCCTCCAGAACAAAAGCTCCAAATGCCATCTTTGGTAGAAGGCCCTTCCGCAGATAATAGAACGACACCTATACTTGTATCTTCTCCTGCATCATAAAATGCATCATACAGTTCTTTTGTTGTTTTTGGTCTAAATGCGTTTCTTATATCTGGTCTGTTAAAAGCGATTCTTGCAACGCCATTACATTTTTTATAAGTAATGTCTTCATACTCTTTAGCGGTTTTCCAATCTATTTGGCTCATGTTCTCTAATTAGACTGTAAAAATACATTTTTTTTATTATTTAAATCATTGCATTAAAACATCCATTTCAATAATTTCTAAAACCCACACAAACAACTGTAAAACAACAAATTATATTTTACTAAATTTAATTATGTAGTAATTTCCTACACAAAACATGTATTTTGGCTGATTTATAGCCCCTTCATCGTGTTTTTAAGAAAACAAAATTAAAGAACTGATAATAAGACGTCTAGTATATAATTTTGTCTCACACTAATAACCACTATGAAATTAATTGATTCAAAATTTGCTCCCTCAATTGAAGGTATCCACGTCACTAAATTTGGTGTAGTTTATTTTTTTAACACGTTTATCGTCACCGAAATAAATGAAGGTGAGCTATTTAGCTTTGCATCATCCATTCAACTAACAAATTTAATTTTTGACTATTATGGAACAAATACTAATTTACAGGTAATATCGAATAGAATAAATAATTACTCTATAGAACCAACGTATTGGTTCGATTTTTATAAAAATGAAAATGCTAACTCCTTAAAAAATGTCTCTTTTGTTTATTATAATGAATTGGCTTATGCTAATGCAAGATTAGAACAAACATTTATTAAATGTAAATCAGAATGCTATAAAAGCTTGCATGATGCTATAGATAGTATTTCCAGTATTACTGATAAGAGGACCGCTTGAATAAGGTAGATTAAAAATCCCTAAACACAATTAGTAGCACCTAGAAACTAATTTAAATTACCGCAAGCCGCCTTTTCTTTTTTGCTCCAAAACCTACCTTTTTATTTTGTTAGTGTATCTAACATTCTATAGAACCTACAAACAAATAGCTTAATAAAAATTAAGCTATTTGTTATTAATTAATTTTATAAAATATTATTAATGAGAATTACAGACACAAACTTAAAAGAACTCATAGAAGACACACATGTTTTTGAACATGGCGTATATTACTTCTTTAAAGATTTTATTGTTTCTGAAGTTAATGAAGGTGTGGACTATAATTGGGGGATTACACAAGGAGTTGTAACATTAGCAAAAAACTATTACGGGAAAGATGCCCCAATATGCCTAATATCAAACAGGATAAACCAATATTCTATAAATCCATTAGGTTGGCATAATTTCTTTAAAACGGGCAGAAAACTAAATGGTCTTGCCGTAGTAACTTACACTAAAAATGCTAGAGCAAATGTAGCTATTGAAATGCTGTTTTTCAACTCCAAACTAGAACGCTTCCATAGTATTTTTGAAGCTATTAATTGGGTTAAAGAGGTAAATTTACAGCAGCAAACTTCATCTATAGAAAATAAATAGAAATAAATTTCTAAATTAGGTGAATACCGTCTTCTTTAATGGTTACAAGTTTCTGCTTATATAAATTACCTAAAGCCTTTTTAAAGCTTTTTTTACTCATTTGTAGGACCTCTTTAATAACTTCTGGACTAGATTTATCTGTTAGATTTAAAAACCCATTATTATCCTGCAGATAGCCCATTACTATTTCTGCATTTGGCTCTATATTTCTATAGCCCACTTGACCTAAAATAATATCTATCTTATTACCTGGTCTTATTTTTTTAACAATTCCTTTTAGCTTATCTCCTACGCTAATATCTTGAAAAATATTATCGGTATAAATTAAGCCGGAGTGTATTTTATTTATAATAACATTCCAACCAATATCACTTTTATGAGATGCGATTAAGTCTACTTCGTCATATTCTGCAACCGTTAATTCCTTATTATCTAAAAATTGATTGGTTTTGCTAGAAGCTACTAACCTATTGGTTTCTTCGTCTAAGTAACAATACACCAAATACCAACCTCCTTTTATCATATCATAGGCCTGTTCTTTAAAAGGGCAGAATAATTCTTTTACCATTCCCCAATCTAAAAAAGCACCATGTTTTGTTGTTTCATTACAGCGTAATAAAGCAAATTCATTACGTTGTATATACGGTTTATCTGTAACTGCTACTAACCGTTCTTGATTATCTAAATAGATGAATACTTCTAGCTTGTCCCAAATTTCAAATTCATTTGGCACATATCTATTTGGCAGTAAAACTTCATTATCTTCTTCATCACTCAAGAATAATCCTGGTTCTGTTTCACGTATAATAGTAAGCGTATTGTATTCTCCTAAATGTATCATACTGCAAAAGTAAGGATATTAAAATTCAAAAATGTAATTTTTTAAAAACGAAATCACTAGAAAACAAAAAAGCGCTACATTCCTGTAGCGCTTCGATATATTTAGTAAAAAAAATCTATTTATAAATAGCCTCTTTTTTAAAATGTTGTGTTAGTAAGTAATATACAACTGCTCTGTACTTACTTCTATTAGACTTACCATATTTTTCCATTACCGAATCAATAGCTTTGTCTAAATCTGCAGTATCTGCTAAACCTAGTTTTTTAATTAAAAAATTATTTTTAACGGTTGCTAGTTCTGATGCATCAGATCCTGAAACTGTAGCTGCATCTGCATTATAAATAGATGGTCCACAACCAATAGTTACTTTCGTTAGTAAATCCATATCTGGAGTCACACCAATCTTATCTTTTAAATCTGCAGCATACTTTACAATTAAATCATCTCTTTTACTCATGGTATTATATTTTATAGTTATTGATTGTTTTAAGTATCTTAAAGATAAGGTATTTAAGCATTTTTCAATATTAATAAATTTTTAAATACTGGATATGATCGATGAAACACAAAATAAATCGACAAGCTACTTTAAAGCTTTAAAATAATTTAATAATGTAGTATCATTAACGGTTCTTGGTGTAAAGACTTCTAAAATTTTAGGAGTATCAGTTTCCAAATAAAAGGACGACAAAGCAGTTTTTAATTCTATCTGATTACTAGCACTTTCATAAGTAAAACCATACATATCACTTAATTGTTTCGCTGAGAGATTGTGTGTGGTTTCAAAAAAGGTATCAAAATTTTCAGATTTTTTTTCTCCAGGAAGAATTCTAAAAATACCACCTCCTTGATTATTAACTACAATAATTCTAAAATGATTAGGGATGTAATTATTCCAAAGTGCATTGCTATCATAAAAGAAGCTTAGATCTCCAGTAATAAAAACAGTTTGTTTTTGGTTAGCAACGGCACAACCAACTGCTGTGCTTGTACTGCCATCAATTCCGCTAGTTCCTCTATTACAAAAAACTTCCAGCGTTTTATTTAGATTAAACAGTTGGGCATATCTAATGGTAGAACTATTACTTAATTGTAAAACCGAATGATCTGGAATAGATTTAAAAATAGTTTTAAATGCTATTAAATCGGAAAACGATATGTTTTCAAAATACGCTGCATGTTTCTTTTTTCTATCTTTTTTTATTGTTGTCCAGTATGCTTGGTAATCACTTTTGGTAAGATGCGTTACTTCCTGAAAAAACTGCGTAAAAAATAAATTTGGCGTTATTTTTAGATGATGTTCTAAACAGAAAAAAGTATCGTTCGCTTTTTCTGTTCCAATATGCCAATGTTGTTTCGGTTTGTGCTTTCGTAAAAAGGCTTTAATTTTTTTCGATACAATTAACCCGCCAAAAGTTACAAGAATATCAGGTTGTAAGGCTTTAAATTCTTCTTCATTTAAAGGGGCTATTATTTTATCTATACTATTAAAAAAATGTCGATGATGTATATTAGAAGTAGTTTCTGTAAATACAACAACACTTTCATCCTCTGCAAGTTCATCTAACCATTTTTGTTCTATACTATTCGGTGGATTTACACCTACAACTACCATCTTCTTTTTAGCATCATACCAATCACTAACCAAATTAGATAACAGTAATTCTTCTATTTTATTCGTTTTTGGAATTACCTCAACTACTTTTGGTGCAACCGTTAACGTGTCAACGGTTTCATATAAAGGTTCATCAAACGGAATATTAATATGTACAGGACCACTTTTATGTATCGCTATATTTAAAGCTTCATTTATTTCTACTTCATTTTGCAATTGAATATTTTGCTGTAAACCTAAAAGCTTTTCTAATTTATTTTCAATGTTCTTAAAAATGGGCAATTCCTCATTTTGAATAAAGCTATTTTCGGCTTTCAAATCTTGTTTCAAATTTGCCGAATATAAAATGTGATTTTCATACACATTTTCTTGATTAATGGTTTGTCCATCACCAATTCCCAGTAAATGTTTTGGTCTGTCTGCCGATAAAACTACCAGCGGAATATTACTATAAAAAGCTTCTGCAATTGCAGGATAATAATTCAATAATGCACTACCAGAAGAACAAATAACAGCAACAGGTTTTTGCATTTGTTGCGCAATACCTAAAGCGAAAAATGCAGCACAACGTTCATCTACAACGCTGTAACATGTAAAATAATCATCGTTTGTAAAACCAATGGTTAAAGGTGCATTTCTACTTCCTGGAGAAATAATAATATGGTTTATATGCTTTGCTTTACAAAGCTGAATAACGGTCTGGGCTAAAGGGATTTTCGGGTATTTCATGCGTACTTCCCCTGAAAATGGGAATCTTTTTAAATTAAGAAAAAAGCGATATACAAATGTAAGTTTTTGCTACTAATACCCGATTATATTTTGGTTTTATATTTTTCAGTATTAGCTAAAAAACACGGATAGATTCTTGCTTGGACTACAAAACAGCCTTCATTGTTTCCGTTTTATTTACGGTTTCCTGCCATTCGTTTTCTGCAATAGAGTCCTTCGTAATTCCACCACCAACATATATACTTGCTTTTATATCTGTTAACTGCATACAACGCAAATTCACATACAAGTTAGATACCGTTTTAATGGCCGAATATGCGTTATTTTCTACATTCCTGCGGTTGGTATTTCTTGCTGTTATTTCTTTACTATTTATTTCGCCTAAAAAACCCGTATAAAATTCTCGATTATAGTTTTCATTTTCTAAAATAAATTCCTTCGCAGCCATTTTTGGTAATCCGCAAACAGCTGGTGTTGGATGCAAAGCCATTACAACCTCTTTTAAATTGGCGTTTAAAATACCAGAAACCCGAGTCCTTATGTGTAGTAAATTCCCTGCCTTTATAGTTTCTGTATCTGCTACCTTGATATTACTTACCGAAGTCTCTAAACTAGAAATTAAATAATCGGTTACTAACTGTTGTTCTTCCGTTTCTTTAGCTTCCCAATTTGGATTATCGTCTCCCAAATAAGCTTGTGTTCCTGCTAAAGCCATAGTTGTAAACCTATTTCCGGTTACACTTAATAAGGTTTCTGGTGTAGCTCCAAGCCATAAACCAATTTTTGGGTGATACCAACAATACACAAAAGCGTTTTGGTATTGTGCTAATAAGCGTTTAAAAAGTTGCAGCGGATTACTTTCAATAAGCTTTACTTCTTCTTTTCTAGAAACGACTACTTTTTTTAAGCTCTTTATTTCAATTGCTTGAATTGCATTGGAAACCAAATCAACATGAAATTCTTGTGCTTCTTTTAATACACTTTCTTCTTGCTGCTGAATTTCGCTTTTTTCTTGTACATCTTCCGTTATAAATTCTGAAATAATAAAACTAGACTCCAATGTTTCCGAAGCTGAAAACGGCATTAAAATCGTTTGCTTTTTGCTATTGAAAGGTGCAAAGACAAAACCACTTTCCGTTAGATCTTTAGAAGTATACACCGAATCATTATTTTGAAAAATCCCTTTTAAAACGGAAGCTTTCGGTTTACGGTACAGCACAAAAGGCAAAGCATCGTCAAAATGATTCTGGGCAATTTCTAAAAAATCGGAGGTTTGCATAAATACTATGTGTTTCATTTCCGTGAAAACGGAAACCTATTTCTTTTTAGGTAATGAGATGGTAGATAGTCTACAAATTGACACCAAATTATCCTGATCATCTGTAACTCTAATATCTAATAATTGTGTCGTTCTTCCTTTGTGCAAAAAAGTAGCTTTTGCGTATACAAAACCTTCGGTCACACTTTTTAAATGATTTGCTGTAATCTCTAAACCACGAACAAATTTATTTTCAGTATCCATAAAAACATGTGAAGCAAAACTACCTACACTTTCTGCTAAAGCAGCAGTTGCTCCTCCATGTAAAACACCATCTGGTTGATATACTCTAGAATCTACAGGCATTCTTGCTACTAAAAAATCTTCGCCATAGTCTACCATTTCAATATTTAAGGTTTCCATTAAGGTGTTTTTACTCGCAGCATTTGCTTTTGCTAGGACGCTTTCTTTAGATAATTGCATATAAATAATGTATTTTTATTGTCGGATTGTAAAAGTACAAAATGAATTTAGAAGAAAAAGAAATTTCATACACAACTACCAATAGTTATGCTACTTTAAATAAGTTAACCGACAAAACTAAAAACGTCTGGTTTGTTTGTCATGGAATGGGTTATTTAAGTAGATATTTTTTAAGATATTTTGAAGGATTAAACAAAGACGAAAACTATATTATTGCACCACAAGCACAGAGCAAATTCTATAGCGCCCCAAAATTCAAACATGTTGGAGCAAGTTGGTTAACTAAGGAAAATACCATAAAAGAAACGGAGAACGTTATGCGTAATTTGGATGCAGTTCTTGAAGCAGAAAATGTTCCAAACGATGTAAACCTCATCTTTTTAGGATACTCACAAGGTGTTAGCATTGTTACGCGTTTTGTTGCTAGACGAAAATTACAATGTGCGCAATTAGTTTTACATTCTGGAGGAATACCAAAAGAAATAGAACCTAAAGATTTTGATTTTTTTAATGCTAAAGTATCTATGATTTATGGTACCGAAGACGAATATTTAAATGAAGAACGCATTACACAGGAAACCCAAAGAGCAAAAGAATTATTTGGTGATCATTTGCATATCCTTCCTTTTGAAGGAAAACATATTGTTAATGTCCCATTGATAAATGGATTGGTTTAATTAAAAATATTTTCGCTTTCGCGGAAAGCACACATGAAAGCACAAACCTTAGAAAACGAACATGTAAAACTTAGTCTTTTAGACTTGAGTAATTACGAACATTTAGCAACAATTGCTAGAGAAAAGGATTTAGTATTCTACTCACCTAGTGCAATTTCAACTCCTGCAAAATTAAAAGCATATGTACAACAAGCTGTAGATAGTTATTACCAAAAAACCGCAATTCCTTTTATAATTTACGATAAGAAAAAACAAGCCTATGCAGGATGCACAAGGTTTGGCTTAATAAATTATAAAAATAAAGTACTGCATATTGGTTGGACATGGATTGGTGCAGATTTTCAAGGTTCTGGATTGAATATGCAAATGAAATTTTTAATGCTTCAATATGCTTTTGAAACTTTAGCCTTTGATAAAGTAGAGTTTCGAGTGGATGCGCGCAATATAAAATCTAGAAAAGCTGTTGAAAAAGTTGGAGGAATTCTTGAAGGCCTTTTACGAAAAGACACTTTAATGCTAGATGGTTTTAAACGCAGCACTTGCTGTTATGGCATCTTAAAAGAAGAATGGTCAGCAATAAAAGCTAGTATTTTTAAAGATTTCGTTTAATGGATTATTTTCTAGATTTGCCAAAAACATATAAAACCTAGTTATTACAAATAAAAAAACCCTCGAATATTTTCAAGGGTTTTTACTATTTAAAAATGTTTGTTTTACATTTTCTTACCTACCATTTCTCTTCCTCCTTGCAAAAGGGTTACACTTTCTATTTCTCCTGAAGCATTTTTATTAAACGTTAATTGTGCTGCAACTACTTTTAAATAAAACACGTTATCTGATTTTGGAAAAATAGCAACCATACTTTGTCCTGTTGCTTGTGTATTTAATTGACTTCCATCTTTGGTTACTTTAAGTATAAATCCTGGAGCAAGTTCGTAATCCCCAACATAACTTTGTAAAATACTATCTGCTACAACTACTTCTTTTTCTAAACCGGAAACGTCTGCTCCTAACTTCTTTAGGTAATCGATACCATTCTGGTTATTTGGGTTTATTTCTACCGATTTTTTATAATTTACAATTGCTTGTTCTTTGTTTCCTTGAGTCATTAAAGCTTCGGCATAACTGTCATACGCATTAAATGATTTTGGAAATTCATCCACAATAAGTTTAAAAACAGTAATTGCTTGGTCTACTTTTTCCGATTGTAATAATGTATAACCTATGTTATTCATATCGCTTTCGTTTAAACTATAATCATTAGAAGATTTAATGGTATTATAGTAGATTATAGCAGCATCTATTCCTTTCGATTCTATTGCATTGGCAAAAGCAGTAGCCACTGATTTCTTAGGGAAATCATAGGATTTATTATATAAAATTCCGCGAATAGCTCTAGCCATTTCACTAAGTGGTGCGCCTCCAGTATTATTTAATAGTACGATTAAAGACTTATCCGATGGCACTCTAGTAATTAAGGTATTAAATCCGTTAATTCCTCCGCCATGACTTATTGCTTCCACACTTTCTTCTGTGTTTCCTATCGATTCACTTCCAATAAACCAACCATAACCATAATGTCCGTTTCCGGCTTTAATATGTTCTCCAAAAAACAGATCCATAGATGCTTTAGAAAGAAGTTGGTTAGTATATAAAGCTTGATCCCAAAGGTATAAGTCTTCCGCTGTAGCGTATAAAGATCCTGCAGCATACGGAATAGACATGTCTAAATAACTAGCATTTACAAAATCGCCGCCTTGTTTCTCATAACCTGTTGCTCTATGCTTTAAAATGGTTGCATGATGATCAAATCCGGAACCTTTCATCTGTAAAGGTGTGAAGATCTTTTCTTGTAACATTTGCTCGTAGGACTTTCCCGAAATTTTTTCAATTAAAACCCCTAAAAGAAAATATCCAGAATTACTATAGCTAAATTGTTCTCCTGGAGTGAAATCTAAATCCATTTCAGAAAACTCTTTAACAAACGCCGTTGGTGTATACGGATCTCTACTTTTATTTTTGAAAAAATCTGGAAACGAGGTGTAATTAGGTATTCCAGAAGTATGTGTTAATAAGTGATGTGTCGTTATTATATCTCCGGTTGCATTTGGATAATCTGGAAGATACTTTGTTATAGGAGCATGCAAATCTATTTTGCCAGCTTCTGCTAATTGAAGAATTAACATCCCTGTAAATTGTTTAGAAATAGAACCTAACCGGTGTTTGGTAACTGAAGTATTTGGAATATCCCATTCCATATTAGCAAACCCGAAGCCCTTTTTATAAATAATCTTCCCTTTTTCTGCTATTAAAACAGAACCATTAAAGGATTTATATTCGGTGTATGTATTAATTAATTTGGTTATTTGCGCCTCTTTAACTTGACCAAAAGTTACTTGGACAAAAAATAATAAAGCAAATACGATAAAAGCATTGGTTTTACGAGAATGGTGTTTGGATTGTTTTTTCATGATGATTGTTTTTGATTGATTAAAAACATAGGACGCCTAACAGTGCCAATAAGTTACAACAAAAACGAAACATTTTATAGAAACACTGATTTTATGCTTAAAGAAATCCGTTCTATAGCATTCTTAATTTTTTGGTTTAAACTTAAAATAGCATCTTTGCTTTTAAAATCTATACTTTGAAAAACATACTTACCCTACTATTTTTAGTCTTTTTCTCAAACAACGCTGTTTCCCAAATAAAAGTTACAACTAAAGAAAATCCTTCGTGGTTGATTAATCACGATTATAGTACAACTCCTAATATTAATTACGACGATTTATCGGATGGTACCTTAATGTTACTTGCAGATTATCAAGTACACATACCAACGCAGCAATATTACTATAGGTTTACAACCAAAATAACAGATAATGTTGGTATACAATCTGCTTCCAATATTAATGTATCCTATGACCCATTATATCAAAAATTAATCTTTCATAAACTAACTATAACCAGAGATAACAAAATTATAAACAAATTGAATGCCAATGACTTTCAAGTTATTAGAAGAGAGTTAAATGCGGAAAATTATTTATATGATGGCTCTCTTAGCGCCATGATTAACCTATCGGATGTAAGAACCAATGATATAATAGATTGCAGTTATTCTATTATTGGGTTTAATCCTATACATAACAACAAATACAGTGATATCTTTTATTTAAGTGATAATGTACCAATAGGAAAAATTCATGTGGCATTATTCACAAAAAACGATATAAATTATAAAACCATCAATACAGATATTGAACCAGAAATAAGCGTTAAAAATGGTTTAAACAATTACCAATGGTCTGTTAACACCCCTGAAAAATTTGATTATGAAGATGCTATTCCTGCCTGGAAAATGACCTATCCTACTCTAGTAATTAGTGATTATGACAGTTGGGAAGAAGTTGTTCATTGGGGAAATAGCACCTACAATTCTAATTACAAAATAGACAAAACACTAGCATTAGAAATAAATAAAATAGACGAGAAATATAAAACAGAAGGTGAAAAAATTAAAGCTATTTTAAATTTTGTTCAAAATGACATTAGATATTTAGGATATGAGCTTGGTATAGGAAGTTATAAACCCAACAGTCCTAATAAAGTTTTTAAACAACGATTTGGTGACTGTAAAGATAAAAGTTTGCTAATGGTTACTATGTTGAATACGTTAGGGATTGAGTCTTATCCTATGCTTTTAAACACCTATTTAAAACATACTATTAAAGAAGAGCTTTTGCCTTCTCCTATCTTTTTTGATCATTGTGTAGTAAAAGTTATCGATGGAGCAGAAAACATTTTATATTATGATCCTACTTCTACAAATCAAGGAGGAACTTTTAAAAACACACATTTTCCAAATTATGAATTTGGTTTAGTTCTAAAACCAGGAGTTACCGATTTTGATACCATAACTTCTAAATCTTCTAATGTGGTTACTACAAATGAAGAATACATTCTGGAAGATATAAACAAAGGAGCTATACTAAATGTTATTACCACGTATACCGATGGAGAAGCTGATAATATGCGGAATTATTTTAAAAATAACGGTATAAATTCGATTTCTAAGGAATATGAAGATTTCTATTCTAATTATTATTTTAATATAAAATCTACTAAGAAGCCAGAGTTTACAGATAATTTAATTGCAAACGAATTTACCACTTTTGAAGCGTATAAAATGGATAGTATTTGGAGTCCTATGCAATATAAAGAAGACCATATTTCTACCTCTTTTACTCCAGCAAGTCTTATTGGTTTATTATACATACCAACAAAGGAAAACAGAAAATATGAAGTAGACTTAGCCTATCCGGTTTCTAGACAACATAATTTTAAAATAAAACTTCCTGAACCATGGAATATTGAAAATATGAATGAACTAGTAAGCTCTGATATTTTTTATTACGACTGGGAAGTGAAATACAATAAAAAGAAAAATGAAGTAGATGTTAAGCAATACCTGAAAATTCAGAATAGCTATATAAAACCAAATGAATTTAAGCAATATCAAAACGATATAAACAAGGCTGATAAATCTTTTGGATTTACTCTTTTCATACCCAAAGACAACATTAGCTCTGGTTATTCTTCCATAAACCCAATGTCAAATAATGTATTTAAGTTCCTGTTTTTCTGGCTTATTCTAGCTATACTAACAGTGCTAATTATTTGGTTTTATTATAAACGTAAAAAGAACTAATTCTAATTAATGCGTTAAATTTCTAACAATTTCTATAGTAGGCAAAATCTCTTTCGTGTATTCTATACTTGGTCCTGCTACCCAAACGGTTTTGTAGGTCGCCTTTGTTGCAGCATTTTCTGCAGCTTTCATACCAATAGAAAAACGAACCATTTTAACCCATTTTTTTAATTTCTTATTTTTATTTAGAACCGTTTCTAACCACGTTTGTTTGGTTCCTATTTTCTCTACATAAGGCGTATTTATCACGGTACATGGCGTTCCAGAAATACGTTCTGTCATCACAATATCTTTCTCTCCATAATCTACACAAGCCTGTTTATACTCTTGCGTTACTCCAGCTTCTATAGATGCTATAAACGGACTACCAACAGAAACTCCTGCCGCGCCATAGCTTAACATTTTATCTATATCTGCCTTACAACCTACTCCACCTGCAGAAATTACAGGAATATCTAAAGCGGTACTTAATTGGTTGGTTAATTCCTCTGGAGATAAGTTACCTCGATGTCCGCCAGCTTGATTGTTCACCGCAATAGCAGCATCTGCTCCTAATTCTGCTACTTTTTTTGCAAAACGTAAATCGGTAACATCACAAAAAACTTTTATACCTGCTTTGTGCGCTTGATTTATGGTTTCTTCTGGACTCCCTAAAGAGGTGATAATAAAATCACAACCTTCCTCACAAATTACACGTAATTGTTCTTTATATTTTATGTTTGATTTATTTACAATCAAATTGAAACCAAAAGAACCACCTACTACTTTATTCGCTTTTAATTCTTTTAAAGCAGCTCTTAACTCTTCTAAAGTTCTATAATTAAGTGCTGGAATACAACCTGCAATTCCTCCTTTCATTGCCTCTGTTACCATGGCAACATTAGAGACCAAAAACATTGGCGCTTGAATTATTGGATACTTTATATTTAAGAGTTGTGTAAGTTTGGTTTCCATATCAATTTTCCACAAAAGTGGTTGTCTTATTTTATTAAACTGAAAATTCTATTCGTTCCATTCCTAACAAAGGTTTTGGAATAGCTTCGCAAATATAATAATAAATTTATTATGCACGCATAGTTTATTTTGATTTGTATAAAACAAAAAACGCAATCAAATTAATGATTGCGTTTTTAATATTAAGCTAAACCTCTTGAGATCCCAAAATGAATTTGGGATAAGCGATTCACACCATTTTCATTTTATGAAAATTGGTTCTCTGAGATGCCCACCTTCGTCGGCATAAGCGATTCACACCATTTTCATTTTATGAAAATTGGTTCTCTGCTTATTTTACTTCTTCGAAGTCTACGTCTTCTACGTCGCTTTCTTCTTTAGAATCTGTTCCAGCGTTTGCATCAGGAGCTCCTTCTGCTCCACCTTGTGCATCTGCTTGTGCTTTATACATTTCTTCGCTAGCCACTTTCCAAGCTTCGTTTAAAGTATCTAAAGCTGGAGAGATTACCGCTACATCTTTAGTTTCGTATGCTTTTTTAAGTTCTTCTAAAGCTGCTACTACTGGTGCTTTTTTATCTTCTGATATTTTATCACCAAATTCTGCTAATTGTTTTTCCGTTTGGAAAATCATAGAATCCGCTTCATTTAATTTTTGAGCGTTTTCTGCTGCTTTAGCATCTGCTTCTGCATTTTCTTCTGCATCTGCTTTCATTTTCTTAATTTCTTCTTCTGTTAATCCAGAAGATGCTTCAATACGAATATCTTGTGTCTTACCAGTAGCTTTATCTCCTGCAGAAACTTTAATAATTCCGTTTGCATCAATATCAAATGTTACTTCAATTTGAGGAGTACCACGTTGTGCTGGTGGAATTCCGTCTAAATGAAAACGTCCAATCGTATTATTATCTGCGGCCATAGATCTTTCTCCTTGTAGTACATGAATTTCTACGGAAGGTTGGTTATCTGCTGCTGTTGAGAATACTTGACTTTTCTTTGTAGGAATCGTTGTATTTGCTTCAATAAGTTTTGTCATTACATTACCCATTGTTTCAATACCAAGAGATAAAGGTGTTACATCTAAAAGTAATACATCTTTAACATCTCCAGATAAAACTCCTCCTTGAATTCCTGCTCCTAAAGAAACAACTTCATCAGGATTTACACCTTTACTTGGTGTTTTTCCGAAGAATTTCTCTACCGCTTCTTGTACTGCTGGAATACGTGTTGATCCACCAACTAAAATTACTTCGTCAATATCAGATTTTGATAAACCTGCTGCTTTTAAAGCGGTTTGACAAGGCTCAATAGTACGTTTTACTAAATCGTCAATTAATTGCTCGAATTTAGCTTTCGTTAATGTTCTAACTAAATGCTTAGGTCCTGAAGCTGTAGCTGTAACGTATGGTAAGTTTATCTCCGTTTGTGCAGAAGATGATAATTCAATCTTCGCTTTTTCTGAAGCTTCTTTAATACGTTGTAAAGCCATTGGGTCTTTACGTAAGTCAATACCTTCTTCAGCATTAAACTCATCTGCTAACCAATCAATAATTTTTTGATCTACATCATCTCCTCCTAAATGCGTATCTCCATCTGTAGAAAGCACTTCAAATACACCATCTCCTAATTCTAAGATAGATACATCATGTGTTCCTCCTCCAAAATCAAATACTACTATTTTTTGGTCTGTTCCTTTTTTGTCCATACCATAAGCTAAAGCTGCTGCTGTAGGCTCGTTGATAATACGACGTACTTTTAAACCTGCAATTTCACCAGCTTCTTTAGTTGCTTGACGTTGTGCATCGTTAAAATAAGCAGGAACAGTAATTACTGCTTCTGTTACTGTAGTACCTAAATAGTCTTCAGCCGTTTTCTTCATTTTTTGAAGAATCATAGCAGATAATTCTTGAGGCGTGTATAAACGACCATCAATATCCACACGTGGTGTGTCATTATCTCCTTTTACCACTTTATATGGTACACGTTCTGCTTCTTTTTTAGATTCAGAATATTTGTTTCCCATAAAACGTTTAATAGAATAAACCGTTTTAGTTGGGTTTGTAACTGCTTGACGTTTTGCTGGATCACCAACTTTAATTTCTCCGCCTTCTACAAAAGCGATAACAGAAGGTGTTGTTCTTTTACCTTCTGCGTTTGGGATTACAACTGGTTCGTTACCTTCCATTACAGAAACGCAAGAGTTGGTTGTTCCTAAATCGATTCCAATAATTTTACTCATAATTATATTTTTTGTGTGTTGAAATTTATTTTTATTTGTCATGTATAAGTCAAGGATTATGCCAATACAATATGACTGACACGATGTCATAAAATACTTAAATCATTAAATTATGCTTTTTTAACAATTAATATTAAAAGTGATTTGTAACTTTAAACAAAAAACTTATGAAAAAGATTGTATCGATATTATTCGTATTTGCATTAATATTAACTTCTTGCCAGGGCGAAGATGGTCTTGATGGGCAAGATGGAGGGATTTTTGTTGCTAGTGCTTTTGAAATTGAAATTGATTTTAACAGTACTAATAATTATGAATATTTTGAAGATTATGGCTTTCAAGTATATCCTTCAGATGTGACATTGGTTTATATTTTATGGCCAGGAACAGACGGACAAAATGCATGGAGATTAATGCCACAACAAGTTACTTTTGATGAAGGTACTACCAATGAAAGTATTTTAATTTACAATTATGATTTCACACAAACAGATGTTCGATTCTTTTTAGATGGTACGGTAAACTTGAATGCTATAGATTCTGGTTGGACTCAAAATCAACTTTTTAGAGTAGTTGTTGTTCCTGCAGATGATGTGGACGCTGTAGACACCTCTAATATAGAAGCTGTAATGAAAGCAAATAGTATAGAAGCTTTTGAAAAAAAGTAAGTTTCTTACCCTACAAAATGTATATTTACGCCAACTTTAAAAGGTTATTGTAAATGGAATGTATTTCAGTTTTTGATATGTTAAAAATTGGTGTTGGACCTTCAAGTTCCCACACTTTAGGTCCTTGGCGTGCAGCAGAACGATGGATCAAAGAATTAAAAGCAAATAACACTTTTGAGAAAGTGGAAAGTATTCAAGTCGATCTTTATGGCTCTTTATCTTTAACAGGAAAAGGGCATGCTACAGATTATGCGGTAATGCTTGGCTTATGTGGATTGGATCCGGAAACGATTCCTACAGAAAATATTCCAGAAATAATTTCTACTATTAAAGAGACGAACACTTTATCTTTTAATAGCGAGAAGCCTGTTCCTTTTCATCCTTCGGAAGCTATTATATTCAACCGGAAATTTTTACCATTTCATTCTAATGGAATGGCATTTACAGCAATCATAGATGGCAAGAAAAAGAAGTCTACCTTCTACTCTATTGGTGGCGGTTTTGTGGTTAAAGAAGAACGTAGAAACTCGAAACGTAATTTTGAAATAAAATGTTCCTTTCCATATCCTATAGATAAAGGAACCGAGCTTTTACAGTTTTGTAAAAACTTAGAATTGCCAATTTCACAAGTCGTTTTAGAAAACGAAAAATCGATTCGCTCTTCGGAAGAAATTGACAAGGAATTACAACGTATTTGGGACACGATGTTAGAATGCATGTATCTTGGTTGTCATACGGAAGGAAATCTTCCTGGCGGATTAAATGTACGACGTCGCGCCTATGATATGCATCAAAAGCTAAAAGGCGAAAAACCGTATACCACACATGTAGAGTGGCTCTATTCTATTAGAAATACCGAAGTTAAGTTTCGACAAATATTAAAGTGGGTAAGTTGTTTTGCATTAGCTGTAAATGAAGTAAACGCGTCTTTAGGTCGCGTTGTAACAGCACCTACAAACGGAAGCGCTGGAGTAATCCCTGCCGTTTTAATGTATTATCTGGTTATTGAAAACCACGATGGTAATTTTGAAGACATCAAACGTTTTCTATTAGTTGCCGGAGAAATAGGAAGTATCTTTAAAAAAGGTGCGACCATTAGTGCTGCAATGGGAGGATGTCAAGCAGAAATAGGTGTGAGTTCTGCTATGGCTGCAGGTGCTTTAACGGAATTACTTGGTGGTACTCCAGAACAA
Organism: Lacinutrix sp. MEBiC02595; assembly: GCF_053601555.1. Classification (NCBI taxonomy): domain Bacteria; kingdom Pseudomonadati; phylum Bacteroidota; class Flavobacteriia; order Flavobacteriales; family Flavobacteriaceae; genus Lacinutrix; species Lacinutrix sp. MEBiC02595. The sequence goes on from NZ_JBSHNU010000246.1 coordinate 423,958, forward strand.
GTATTGGTTGCCGCGGAAATTGCTATGGAGCATCACTTAGGTCTTACTTGTGATCCTATTGGTGGTTTAGTACAAATACCTTGTATAGAACGTAATGCAATGGGAGCAATTAAAGCTATTAATGCCGCAGAATTAGCCTTAGATACCGATCCTAACAATGTAAAAGTTCCTTTTGACAAAGTAGTGGCTACCATGTGGGAAACTGCTAAGGACATGAGTTCTAAATATAAAGAAACTAGTGAAGGTGGTTTGGCGGTTAGTGTTAATATGGCAGATTGTTAATTCAGTAATCAGCCATACCGCGTTAGCAATATGTAAACGAATCTTCTAACTCAAGTATTTTTACAGAGATATTTTTTTCTATAAAACAGAAAAAACTTGGAAAAGCGTGATAGCACTTGTTGCCATATTCTTGAATTTTCACTTAAAAGAATTGAAGATTAGCATTTTAAGACCTCTTAAAAGAAAAGTATAACAATATACACTTAATTTAGTACTTTTACATTCTATCAAACTAAACAAAAACAGATGTCTGTAGCAAAAAAGGAATACAAAAGAGTAACCGTAAAATCATTAGTCGATATGAAGAAGCATGGTGAGAAAATCTCTATGCTAACTGCTTACGATTATACCATGGCAAAAATTGTGGATGGTGCGGGAATTGATGTTATTTTAGTTGGTGATTCTGCAAGTAATGTCATGGCTGGGCACGAAACGACGTTACCTATTACTTTAGATCAAATGATTTATCATGCATCTTCGGTAGTTAGAGCAATACATAGAGCTTTAGTAGTTGTAGATTTACCTTTTGGTAGCTACCAAAGTGACCCAAAAGAAGCGTTGCGTTCTGCCATTAGAATTATGAAAGAATCTGGCGGTCATGCTGTAAAAATGGAAGGTGGAAAAGAAGTTAAAGAATCTATCAAAAGAATATTAAATGCAGGAATTCCTGTTATGGGGCATTTAGGTTTAACGCCTCAATCTATATATAAATTTGGTACGTATACAGTACGTGCTAAAGAAGAACAAGAAGCACAACAACTTAAAGATGATGCTTTAATGCTTGAAAAAGCGGGATGTTTTGCTATTGTTTTAGAAAAAATACCTGCTAAATTAGCAAAAGAGGTTGCAGCTAGTGTTTCTATTCCTGTTATTGGTATTGGCGCTGGAAATGGTGTGGATGGTCAAGTTTTGGTTACCCATGATATGATTGGTATGACACATGAATTTAATCCACGTTTTTTAAGACGATACATGAATTTATATGAAGAAATGACTACTGCCTTTACGCAATATGGAAATGACGTTAAGACTGGTGATTTCCCTAACGATGAGGAGCAGTACTAGTGTTCAGTGTTCAGTGTTCAGTAAATAAAAATTATTCAAGTATTTGTGGGAAGACCATCAGAAAAAATTTTATCTAATAAAAGTAATCTTCAAGTTATTTACGAAGACAATCACATTATTGTTGTAAACAAGCGTGCTGGAGATCTTGTACAAGGAGATAAAACGGGAGATAAACCATTAAGTGATGTGGTTAAAGAATATATTAAAGATAAATATAACAAACCTGGAAATGTATATTTAGGAACGGTACACAGACTAGACAGACCTACAACTGGGGTAGTGATTTTTGCTAAAACGAGTAAAGTATTACCGAGATTAAATAAACTTTTTGTTTCCAAAGATATTAGTAAAACGTATTGGGCAGTTGTAAAAAATGCACCGCCAAAAAATAGTGACACGCTAATACATTGGTTAAAAAAGAATCCGAAAAACAACAAATCTACAGCGTATATAAAAGAAGTTTCGGATAGCAAAAATGCAATTCTTCATTATAAAACATTAAAAAAATTAGATACTTATTATTTATTAGAAGTAAATCTAGAAACGGGAAGACACCATCAAATACGTTCGCAACTATCCACTATTGGTTGCGCTATAAAAGGCGATTTAAAATACGGATTTGACAGAAGTAATAAAGATGCAGGTATACATTTACATGCTAGAAAAATAGCGTTTACACATCCTGTTTCTAAGGAAGATATTAATATAACTGCTCCTTTACCAAAAGATCCTATTTGGGATGCTTGTACTCCATAAAAAAAAAGCGAACTTTATATCTCAAAAACAAATTCACTCTTTCTTTATAAAAAATATTTTGTCTTATTTTTTAAATATATCTGAATTATATACTAAAATTCACCTTCCTTTTTCTAAAGTACGGAGTTGGAATAGAAATACAAATTAAAATTCTGTGTTCGTTGGCTAGATGTAATTTGAGATGCTTGGATTGCATAAAACATAAAACTCCTTCCAACCTTGGAGACACCTTGCTTAAAGAAAGATTAAAAAAGGATACCGTCTATTAACTTTCTTTATGCAAAGGATAATTAATAATAAGCACAACACCTTCTCCTATTGTTGAAGCTAAGCTAAATGTAGCATTAATAAGTGCCGCTCTACTCTTCATATTTAATAGTCCAGACCCTTTTTCTGCAGTCTCAACATCAAAACCTTTACCATCATCACTAGCTTCAATTAGTAAACTTTCGTTTTGGTAATCTAAGATGATTTTTAAGTTTTTTGCTTCGGAGTATTTCACAGAATTAGACAAAAATTCTTGAAGAATTCTAAACATAATTATTTCATGCTTTTTATTTTCTATAGGAATCGTATTTCCTTTTACATGTAATTCTGCTTTCGTAAATTTCATTCGTTTTAATCTATCTAGTTCGTTCGTAATAGATTTTTCAAAACCAATATTTAATATAACTTCATTGTTAAGCGATTTAGAAAGGGAACGCACTTCCTTTAAACTCTCTCTAACAATATTTGTAGTCTCTCTAATATTCTCTTTCATATCTGAAGAAACTTGCGTGCCTAAAACACTTAATTGCATACTTGCTACCGATAAAAGTTGTCCAACATTATCATGTAATTCCCAACCTATATTTTTTAAAGTTTGTTCTTGTATTTCGGTTTGCGTTCTAGAGATCTCTTCGTCAAATACTTTTTGCTGTTTAATTTTATCTAGTAATAATTTATTTTTCCGTTTCTGAAAAACAATAAAAAAGAGAACGACTAACGAGGTTACAATTAACAAAACACCTACCATATAAATCAAAAGGTAACGTTCTGCACTTGTAGAAACTAGCGGGTCTTGTATTAAATTAAATAACATATAATTTGTTTAATGTTTTGGCTTGGAAACTATTAATCCTATAGCAAAACAAGAATACATAAAAATACTGGAAGCATAAATTAAAATACGATGCAAATAAACATAATGCATATCATTTGCATTATAATAGTCACTAAAAATACTTAAAGGCATGGTAATTAGCCACCAAATTAATATACTTGATGCAATATAAAAATTAATATCTCTATAAAAAGTTAATATTCTATTGGTTAACAAAATTTCTAAAAAAAACAGAATTACACTTCCTATAATTAAGACCGTATTAAGGTAGTCTAATATTACAAAACCAAAAGTGAAAAATTTATTATAATCCTTTACTATCCATATTACAGATAGCGCTATAAATGCAAATCTGCCATATTTTAAAAGGCTTTTAAATCGCTTTATTTTTAGTACTTTTTGAAAGTAGTAACTATAGAAAACAGCACTGGCAATAGTCCAAAAAATAGTGTAATACCAAAAATTATTATTCAAAAACTTATTATCTTTTGTCCATGCAAAAGACTCTAAAGCATTTAACTTAGGGTAATTCGCAATCAATTCCATAAGGAACACATAGATTAAAAAGTAAATAAAATACCTTGTATATGTATTTTTATATTTTTTTAAAGAGAAATATCCAATTCCAGCAGAAACAGCTAGTGCTGCATTTGCCATTATAGATAAAAAGTTCACTATTTCTGAAATCATGAATACTTTAATTTGGGTTTAGAAACAATCCCGTTTCCTTCAAACATTTCAAAAACAGATACCCAAAAAGGAAGTTTTTAAAGGAAAGTCCCTTATTTCTCAAAACCTTCTTTTTCATTTTCTGGCTTAGAAACTATTAGGCCTATAGTAAACGTTCCATACATAAAAAGTATAACCAATAAGTTAATACAACTTCTAAGGTTTATATAATCCGTATCCTTTGTATTGTAATACTGTTCATAAAATACTAATGGTGTTTTAATTAACCAAAACAGTAAGATGGCAACACTTATATAAAAAGTTAGTGATTTATAAAAGGTAAGAATTTTTTCGTTCTGCAAAATTTCAATGAAATAGAAACAAACACATTGTAAGATTATTATTCCTCCCATAATACTAATAATGGGAATTGGTTTTTTAAAAAAATCGGGTAAAGTAAATAAAATAATTAGGACAGAAATAAGCATAAAAACACTTAAAGATGTTTTTAGAATTCTTTTACTCCTTGCATTATGCAATACTTGTAAATAATACCAACCAAAAAAAACAATTGCTCCTATTTTCCAGCAAATGGTAAACCACCAGTAATTTCTTTCTAATAAGGTATTTTGTAGAAAGCTAAAAACTCCATCATTAGGAATTAAATAAGTGTATCTACCACAAATAACCATGAATATTACATAGACTAAAAAACAAATAAAATATTTAGCAGCGGTATTTGTAAACTTCTTAAATAACAAAAGTCCAGTTACAGCTGCTAATATTTCTATAAATAATATAAAAATTGATCTATTATCTATTAAATAATCAATCATTTTATTGTGGGTAATTTGCAGAAGGTGGCTCACCGCCAGATGCATCATTCAATCCAGATCCTCCAGGAATATCTCCGTTACCAGGAGGAGCAGAAAGTACTTTTCCTTCCGATAAAGAAGCATTACCAGTTGGCACCATAAACATGGTTGTGTACCCTACCATTTTTCCTTCGTCTGCATGCGCTCCTAAATACACACGAATACCATTCATGTCATATCCTAATTTTTCACTTTGTGCTTTAGCATGTTCAATAAAACCTTCTATATCTTCTAAAGACCACCAAGCAGAACGGTTGTCAGGTCTACCAACAATAGAGTCGCTAATTAATTGATGCCTAGAATCGAAAGCTTTATCTAAAACCTTTGCTTCTTGTGGTGTAATAATCCCTTTGGGTGTTGTCATATGTATATTTGTTTGTGAGTTACAGAAATAAAAATAACAAATCAAGAATCCAATAGCAAAGCCAAGTAGTAGTAATAATAATTTTTTCATAAGTTATTGATTAATTAATAGCTCCATAAAGGTAATAAAAAAAATAGCCTGGACAACGTTCTCCTTCAATACTTCTATATTCTTTAGTAAAGCTATACTCTTTAATTAATGAACCCAGTATAAAAGGGTAAAAGGGAATTCTATCTGCACTGTAATTTTTACCCTAACCAACCTTCTCTATCTAAACTTCTATATTGAATGGCTTCACTAATATGCGAACCGGTTATTTCTTCATGGTTTTCAAGGTCTGCAATGGTTCTAGATACTTTTAAAATCCTGTCATACGCTCTTGCGGAAAGATTTAAACGTTCCATTGCTGTTTTTAATAATGCTTTAGAGGCTTCGTCTAACACACAATGTTTTCGTATTTGCTTGGTATTCATTTGCGCATTGTAATGAACAGTATCTGAATCTTCAAATCGTTTTGTTTGCAGCTGTCTAGCTGCAGTAACTCGTTTTCTTATTTCTACAGAAGTTTCGCCTTTTCGTTCTTCGGAAAGCTTTTCAAAAGGAACAGGAGTCACCTCTATATGAATATCTATTCGATCTAATAATGGCCCGGATACTTTACTTAAATAGCGTTGCATTTCTGCTGGGCTAGAAGTTACAGGAGCGCCAGGATCATTAAAATAACCACTCGGACTAGGGTTCATACTTGCTACTAACATGAAAGACGAAGGATACGTAACTGTAAATTTCGCCCTAGAAATAGTAACCTCTCTATCTTCTAATGGTTGACGCATTACTTCTAAAACTTCGCGTTTAAATTCTGGCAATTCGTCTAAAAATAAAACACCGTTATGGGATAGGGAAATTTCACCAGGTTGCGGGTAACTTCCGCCGCCTACAAGTGCTACATTTGATATTGTGTGATGCGGGCTACGAAAAGGACGTTGCGCCATAATACCTGCATTTGCTTTTACTCTACCAACAACACTATGAATTTTTGTAGTTTCTAATGCTTCGTGAATAGTCATTGGAGGCAAAATACTTGGTAATCGTTTGGCTAACATGGTTTTTCCCGCTCCTGGCGGACCAATTAAAATAATATTATGTCCGCCAGCAGCTGCAATTTCCATACAGCGCTTTATAGATTCTTGTCCTTTAACATCACTAAAATCGAACTCTGGGAAATCCAGATTTTTTTCAAACTCTTTTTTAGTATCTATTATGGTTTGTTCTAGCGCTTCTCCTTTATCAAAATAATCAATTACTTGTTTTATATTATCTACTCCAAAAACTTGCAAATCATCTACAATGGCAGCTTCTTTTGCATTCTGAATTGGAAGTATAAAACCTTTAAAACCTTCTTCTTTTGCTTTAATAGCGATTGGTAAAGCGCCTCGTATTGGTTGTAAGTTTCCATCTAATGAAAGTTCTCCCATGATGAGAAAGTCTTCTAAGTTTTCCGCTTGAATTTGTTTGGTTGCGACTAATATGCCAACCGCAAGTGTTAAATCATAAGCACTTCCCTCTTTGCGCAAATCTGCTGGAGACATGTTTATAATAATCTTCTTTCCGGGAATTTTATACCCATTATTTTGTAATGCTGCGGCAATTCTATAATTACTTTCTTTAATAGCATTGTCTGGTAGACCAACTAAATGATAACCAATTCCAGAATCTACATTTACTTCAACGGTTACTGTGGAAGCTTCCACTCCAAACACAGCACTTGCATAGACTTTTTTCAACATTTATAGACTATTTTCTATAAATGTAATAAATAATAATGACATAGATATTGTATTACGTATAAACACCTATTTTAACAAATTAGTGTTATTACTCTAACAATCAGTGTTTTAAAGTTTTAATTTTACTAAACATTAATAACACACAAAATTAAAAATCATGAAAGCAGCAACAGCAACAACGGGATTCCTTAATCTAACTCCTCCAAGTCAATTACTAACTAAAGTAACAAACCCTCAGACTAATAAACCAAATTATGCTTTTCCACTTCAAACCAAAGCATGGTTAAAAATGCAAGTCGTTACGCATACTGCTATGGGATTTCCTATTACAGCAAATACATTTACAAAACTATATGGAACATTTGCTAATGAACAAACTATATTAGATGCGGTAGCTGTTCTAAAAGCTATTCAGCAAGTGCTTACTGAATATGGTGACCCTAACACGTTATTCACAAAAATTGCAGCATTTCAGGAAGCAACAAGTGCTCCTAAATCTATTTATGGAAATGCCGTTTGGTTATCCAGCAGTACACAATTTGCTGCGGAATTCATTATTAAACAATTACAAGAAGGTCTGAAATTTATTGGTGAAGAGCCAGATCCAGTAAAACGACTTGCTGATTTAAAAGGCTTACTATCTGGTCATGGCGGGATTACCCAACGAGCGACATCATTAAAAAAAAATATAGCTGAATTTTCGACCAAAACTGCTAATTTTTATACCACACTAAACAACGAATTAACTGGACCAACAAAGTCTTTACAAGTATACTTAAACCAAGACGGTAATGTACTTGATGCGGCAAAAAAAATTGTAAAAACAGATCTTGCAAATTTAAAAAAATTAAACCACCATATTGATAAGCTTAATGATGAGTACATTGGTTTTACAGTTGCTGCGAGTATGTCACCAATATTCTTACTAATTCCGTTCTTTGGAATATTATTTGCCATAGCAGATGCTGCAACCTTTGGTGCCCTTGCAAAAGAAACTAAAGATGCTTTAGATCAGGCGAGAAAAGATCTAGCAACTCAAGGAGCAGAAGAAAAGAAAAAAGCGGCTTTAGTTGCTATACTTGGGCATTTTAATAAAAGTGTAGTACATGTAAAAGAAGATGGTGACGCATTTGTTAAGACTATAGGATCAATGGTTGCTGGCTGGACAGATTTTGCAGGCGAGATTGAAAGCCAACTGGAAGATTTAACTCCAGAAGATTTAAAAGATTGGAGCGCCTTTTTACAAAAAGTAAACTTTCAAACTGCCTTAGATTCATGGAAGATAATTGCATCAAAAGCAGAGCAATTTTCAAAAGCAGGGTTTATTTCATTTAACCCATCTAACTAACTATTTGAAAATGCTGTTATCTATCTAAAAGGTGGCAGCATTTATATCTATACATTAATAAAACAACTTTATCATGTCTAACTATCAACCAAACTGGAAATTACTCGAAGCACATGCGGCAAATTATAAAAATTCATCTGCATTAATTCCCCAAATAGCAACAGCAGCACCTCATAAAGGATTTGTATTTACAAGTTTAACTGGAGATTTAACTAATATAGTCAAAACTGCATTGAAAACTCACAATCCATTAAAAGGAGGGCTTGTAATAGTTGTAGATACTTTAAATATAGCCGAAGGTGAAATAAAAATACCAAGTATTGGTGTTCAAATAATTGCACGTTCTGTAAAGGTATTAAACAATGGTAATGCTAATCTTATAGTAACATCTATAAACATACCAAATTTTCAAATTGCTACTTCTGAAATAAAAGGTAAATTATCTGTTACATTAGGAGTTGGTGCAACTGCTCAAGTAGTAAAAGTTGCTTCCGATAAAGCACCTCCACAAGTACAAACTTTATCCGCAAATGGAGCCTCTATAAGTAATAGCGCAAATGACATTGCCGATGTATTTCATTCTCCTTGGTCCATATTAGGTGCAGAACTTACATTTTCTGCCGCTTCGTATTTAGTAGAACTAGACAATAAAGAAGCGAAGCAATTAGCATCCCAAATGTTGCGTTGGGTTACAGGAGTTTCACATGCATTAATTAAAGAACGTGCTAATTATACTAATTTAGATATTGCAAATATATCTTCATTACAAGCAAATAGCATGGCGTTATTAAGCTTCACACAAGCTTCAGTAACTAATGCAACCTATGTACCTGCCCTATCTGTTAATTTATATGAAAAGGAGATGAATGGTTTATTAAAAGTCGCTGGTGCATATAATCAAAAAATACAAGATTTTAAATCGCAAGAAAACACAGATGAATTACTAAATAAGTTAGCATCCACATTAAAAAGTATCAATTCTGAAGCAAAAACACCTTTATTTAACACCTTAAAACGATTAGTAAATCAATCACAATTAGCACAAGGTGAATTAACAAGTGCTGCGCTGCAGTTAAACAATATAAGTAAAACCCTTGCACCTTTACAAGACGCAATTGATAAAGCTGTTGCAGATCAATTTCAAAAGGAATTATTAGAAACTGCATTTAAAATGCTCTTTAAAGTAATCACACTTTATATTAGTGTTGGTGCAATTTTAGTAGATCCCGCCTTAATAGGAGCCGAATCTGGTGAAATTGCAAAAGCTGCCCTAGAGATCGCAGAAAAATTAGCGGAAGCTGGAGAAGAACTCATAAGTCAAGCCATTGAATCTGGTTCTACTGCAGCACATAGTCCGCCAACCATACCAAATTTAAACGAAACAGGAAATGGTGCAGAAGTCTTAATGGGTGCGCAAGTTGGGTTTGGCCTTGCTAGTGCTTTACTTTGGGATATTGTGAGTCGTGCCATTGCAAGTGGTGAAAATCAAATTAACTTTTCACCAGACATGGTTAAAGCAATGGATAAAATTCCAAACTTAAATGGGTTTTCTATTGGAGGCATAGACCCAACAACATATTGGGAAATTATGGTTGTTCAGGTTAAAGCATCTCTGGAACCTTTATTAAGTGGATCAGAAACTGGTGCGCCAGCTCGAGCGTATATAGAAGCTATTGAGTTATCATCCACTTATGGTAAAGGTATTGGTGACCAACAAGCAAAATTACTAGAGCTATATAATCAAGGTATGATTGCCTTTGATCAATTAAGCGTTATACACCAAGCAGAAGCACAATGGAATGCTCTTGAAGCAAAACTAGCAACAAAAGAAGCCAAAATAAATGCCGCTATTGGCTTTCTAGAAAAAGGATACACAAACCTAAAAAGAAGTATTGTGCTTTCTGTAAATAATTATCGAGCTGCTTTTAACTACCAATGGTTACGTCCTTCAACTGTTACAGTAGACTCGTCTATGACGTATTTACAATTGGTTCAAAATGTGGAAAATTCAATAGAAAGTTTAAAAAACGTACTACATGGTAATTTACCAAATGTTATAAAACCAAGACAAGATTTTGGCCCAATTGATTATTATGTAAGACCAGAACTAAACCCTTTGTTTAAGGAAGTTAATGGTAAAGGACAAGCGCAATGGTCTATTACTTTAAAGGATACTACACTTTCGGAACAACTTAATGGAAACACTGCATTCTTTATAACAGAAGCTACATTTGAACTTCAAGGTGCTTCGCAATCTGGTGAGGTGGAATTACAGATTGAGACTTCTGCCAATTATTCTAATAAATTAAATGGAAAAGAATTCCGATTTGTTTCCTCTGGATTTTCTATGTCTTCCGATTATAAACCAGACCTATTACCTGCATTTATTACTAAATGGGAATTTGCAAAAGAAGATGCTCCTAACTATTTAACACCTTCGCCATATACACAATGGACGCTAACAGTAGATAAAGGAAACTGGAAAAATGTTACCGCTATAAAAATGACTATTTCCGGGTTCGAAATTCAAAATGCACGTAATATTTAATTAAACAATTAAAAAAAATAAAGATGGCAACCGGTGAACAAGATATTGCAGTACTAGTAAATTTTCCGACACAAATAAATAACGTTGCAAAGGCTGTTGCAGCAACAACATTAGGACCTTATCGAATATACGTTACATGTTCTTATGATGCGGGATGTAAAGATTGTGAATATTCGACTGGTGTTGAAATATCTACAGCACCAATAGTAGAATTAATCAATGATGCACAAACCAGCGCAAAAACATTCTTTACCAGTTTTCAACCTGTAACAAATTGGCTACAACAAACGCTTCCTAGTTTTAGCGTCACTTTTGATGCTTCCGCAAAAATAATACTGGCTATCTTAAAAATAATAGGTTCAAGCAGAACAATAACGCCTGCGCAACAAGCCGAATTGATTAAACAATTTGATATTATACAAAATGGCCTTACGCAAAGTGAAACAGAACTTGGACAAGGTAATATTGCAATGGTTGCTTTTGTGAATAGGCAAAACACCGCTACTTTAGCTGTACAATCTGTTCAAAATAGTTTAGAAGCCGATACACAAAATGCACTGACAAGAATGTTGGATTATGCTAATGGACAACCTTGCGGACAATCGGATGCAAAAGCACAATACAATGTTATGGAAGCATCTTACAAAGGCACTGTAAACACATTAAGCATACAGTTTACAGAATTAAGCAATGACACCAACACTGCTAACAATGCTGTAAAGTCTTTAGTTGGACTTGTAGTGGATTTTATAGGTCAAATGCAAAATATAAGTGCTAGTGTAAATACGGTTCAGAATGGTGACTTATCCAACTTTATGAAACAAGTAACAATAATGGCTACTACCGATCTTTGGACTAATCTTGCTCAAGAAGCCAATCATCAATTTGGGACTAACAAAAAAGCAATACAAGAGGTTAATAGACAAATAGCATCTATTTGATTAAAATAAAAAAACTAACATTATGGAATCTGATCAAAATTCAATACACAATCTAAAAAGTTTTTTAGAAAAAATCTCTACAGTAGATAAAACCCTAACACAATTACCAAGGGGTTCTTGGGTAATTAATATTACGGCGGAACATCACCGTTTGCTTTTTAAAAACAGAGATAAAATCAACCTAAAGTATGATGTTAAGTTTACAAAAATACGCACTACATTGACCAAGTTTTTAGCAAGAGAAAGGCTAGCAATAAACGCATTAGAAGTTGGCATAAAGCCACTTCGTGATATTATAAAAAACCAACCAACATCTCTTAACCTATCTATGAACGATACAAACCAAGCTTTAAGTGCTTTTAAAGTTTATAATCTTCAAATGAAAACGCATGCTACACAAGTTAAAGCTATGCAAGTGGCATTAAAAGAATCTCTTAGTACTACAAAAGCTGGCTTGACTGCATATTTAGAAGATAAACCTGCAGGCCAAAAAACAGCATTAGAACATTATAATGGTTTTGAAACACAAATAAAACAAACGGTTTCAAGAATACGAGAAATTTTGAATGAAGAAATTCCTAGTATATATTCGGAAGCTATAAAGTTACTAGAAACAACCAAGAGTACTTCATTATAATGCTACAGGATGAAGGAGATACAAAACTAAAAGTTGTTTAATATTTAGTAGTTATTTTAAAGGTTTGTTTTTTTTCGGCACTTAGAAACAGTAAAAATACTGGTTCGAAAAAAACCTTCAGAAAACCGAAAAGTTACATTTTATTTGCAATGGACAACTAATTAGATCCTCTAGCAATGTATAAATCTCTTTCACATTGTTTAAAATCGGATCTTGCTTTTTCTAAAGCAATTTTATATTCGTCAATAGTAGCTTTAGAATCTTTTAATTCGCTTAATTGAATTTTACCATCTAAAAGCTCGGCATATACCGATATTATACCTGTATACATATCATATCTATAGGTAGAATCTTTAGTTGGAATCGTTTTTTGTAAGTCCACTAATTTACCACTAATTAATGAGTTTTGGTAGGACAAATTTGCACCTTTAATTTCTAAAGAATCAATCATTCCACGAATACTTTTCATTTCTTTTGAAAAACCATTTTGAAAAGTCATTTCCTTTTCTACAGATTTTACTTGGTCTTTTAATATTGCATTTTCTTTATTTGGAACTTTAAAATTAAAGTATACCGCAAATAAAATAGCAGTAATAGTTATAACAAAAAGTGCTAAAAATTTTAAAAAGGAAGCACGTCTATCTTTACTATTTTTTGGTTTCATAAATATTTAATTTTAGTTTTTTATTAATCTAAGAGAAAACTTCTTCTGTTTTTAACTTCTACGTTATCTACAACTTCTTCTTTTACAAAAATGGTAGAATCTGATTTTTTACCGATGTAATCTAATTCGTTTAATTTTTTAAATAAGGAAAGCATCAGTTTAGAAAAGGAAGATACTTTTAATAGAGCTTCATTAATATCTGTATGTTCGTATTTAATCTCTAACATTTCAACTAAAACGTTTTCAAAAGCACCTTGATTTAAATCACACCAATCTGTTAGGTAATTTAGTAATTCTTCTTTCCCTGTTCCTACATAGACATCTAAACTACTTTTGATAACTCTTGCTAAACCAGAAAGTTTATTAATCATTACAATTGGCGGTTCATATTGATCTTGCATTCTAAATTCTGGAATACTTCGGTTTAAATTTTCTAATACGCGTTGCGAAATATGAAGTACCATGTGTGATAAATCGTTCGCTTGTTTTTTCTGATAAATTTTTTGAATAATATGCATTGCATACGATTCCATAAGATTAAAAAAGGTAACAATTTCTTGAAATGTAAACTTTAAGTCGGCATGACTTTGAATAGATCTACATGGCGGAATAAAGTTATCTACTAATCTTGGCGTACCATCTTTTACTACTATTTTACCAATGGTTATATGATGTAAACCAAGTTCTCTTTTGGAAACTTCTGCACTTGCCAGCACATCTAGTTTATATTCTGGTAATACGTAAGGATGTCTTGGTGGTTCTTCATTGGGATCTGCATCACCAACCGGAACTCTAATATAAGGATTTACAGTAAGTACAATATAAAACTCATTATCTTCTGTACCAACATCGTATTGCTGTTTTAAAATGTAACCAGATTGCTCTAATAGCGGTTTTGTTTTTTCTGAAATATTAATTTGATACCCACCTAAGGTAATGGCATGACACTTATTAAGAATAACTTCTATGGTGCTTTGTCCATCTATAGAAATTAATAAATCTATAGCGCTTCCTTGTTCTGAAAAATCTGGTAATAGTCCGTAACTTACTGGTGTAATTTGTTTTTGTTCGGAGTTTTTAATGGCATAAATCATAGACTCCTCAAAATCAATAAAGTGATCTTTATTAATTTTCATTCCATCAATCCAATTTACTCTATGTTTATCTTGTGCGTTCATTCTTTCTTTCTTTCTTTCTTTCTTTCTTTAAAATATTCCAAATCCTTTTTTGTAATCTATAGTAATTGTTTTTATACAATTAGATCCTTTATCTCTAAAGATTTCGAAATTTTTAATTTTTAATTTTTTGTCTTTAATCTGTTCACAAAAGACTAAAAATGTAGTGTTTTTACCATTTGCAATTATTGGTTTATTTATATCTCCGCAAAAGTAATCTACAAATTGATTTGGACTCATTTCTTCTTTAGAAACAAGAATAAGTTTTTTCTTAAAATCTTCATGACCAATATAGGGCACTAATTTTGGAGTATTAGGTCTATCTTTAATGGTTGTATTTTCTGGTGCTTCTTTAATATCCCAAACAGGTTTAGAAGGTGCATCAGGTATATCATCAAAGATATTATTCACTACTTCTTTTAGAGGTAATACTTCAATTTTTTGTTTAGAAATATACTTTAATTCTCCATTTACAATTAAAGATATGGTTTTAAATCCTGGTTCCTTATATATATAGGATGCTAATTTTGTTTTTGAATTTGCTTCTGCTGTTTCACCAAATCTCCATTCCCAACTGGAAGCATTTTCCGTTTTGTCTTCTACCGTTAATGTACGACCAACACGAATAGTTTTTGGAATATTAAAAACCGGGAATTTTGTAGAATCTAAAAGTTCTTTTTTCTGTAATATGGTGATAATTTCCGATTGCTCACAAATACCATTTACTAGCAATCTTACATTGTAGTCTCCTGGTTCTTTATAAATATGTAATGGTTTCTTTTGCGTAGAAATGATGGAATTATCTCCAAAATCCCATTCCCAATTTGTTGCACTATCGGTAAAGTCTTCAAATTTAATTAGCGAACCTATAGTATAATCATTGGTATTAATATTAAAACTTACATCTTCACAAGGTGCATATTTTGAATATTTATAAGCAAACATAGATGCGGATAAAAAAAAGACAATCAAGAAAATATAAATGACTGATTTATCTAGATGTGTGGATGTATTTTTCATTGTAGTATTCATTTTTCAACCCTATAAAATTAAGGATTAATTTACTATTTTTATTTTATATGGAAATATATTTATAGATTTTTTTTCTAGAAAGAGCAGCAAATTACTATTAAGTGAATCCCATTCTTTTTGTTCAAATTTCATATTTTTATTAGCATACAGTTCAATTTCGATACATTGTGTTATTCCTTTATTAACCTCAATACTATTCGTGTATCCTTTTTTTATTTCTACTGCTTCAATTTTATCATTATATAATTCATAGCATAATGCTTTAATATCTTCTTTGGTTACAATTCTGTCCCTAGAAAGCAAAGAACGTCTGTAAGAATTTAAACGCTCTTCCATGTTTAAATTATTTCGACCATTAAAAGTGGTAGTTAATAAGTAACTGCCTTTTTGTTTTATTCCAATGGCCTTGTAAACCTCTATATCATTTCCGGATTTAATATTATTTGCTTCGTCTCCATTGGTTGTCCAGTAATCTATTAATAAGTTTTCTTTTTTACTATATGGCTCCAAGGTGATATAACTACTCTCGGTAAGATTCTCTTTTGTTGCAGCTACTTTTTTCTCTAATAACGAAATTAGCTGATTTAAGTTTTTAAGATTACTATGTAAAAAATCATTGTTTAAAAAGGAAAAAGAAGCACTTTCATCTTTAAGTAATTCTATTAAATGAATTAAATATTCTTTTGCTCCGCGTTGGTCTAACTTACCAACATTATTTCCTCTTACCGTATAATTGCCTTTTCCTGTATTTAAGGCATCTTGAAGTTTTGGAATATATGTTTGGCCATTGGTATTCACAATAGACTTCACATCTAAAAAGTAATTTTCTGTCTTAATAGGTAAAATATTAATGTAGTTTTTAACCTGGTATGTAAAGGAGTTTAATTCTCTATTTAAAACGGGAAAAGCATTTAAAGAACAATGCAGTTTTTGCAATATAGCATTACTTAATACTCTTGAAAACTCAATTTTAAGCCAAGTTATATTTTCAGGAATTTCTAATTGGTTTACTGCAATAAAATCTTTTAAATCATCACAAGCAGCAGCTTTATAGGACTTCACATCTTTGATAGTGATGTAATTTTTTTTATAGAATTGTAATACTTGACTTTTTATATTTTGTGTATTTCTAGAAACTTCTTTAAAAATGGATTGAAGCTCGATTTTATTTAAGGAACTACTATTGTAAAAGCCTTCTTCTATTTTTAATTCGGCATTATTAATAGACCATTTTGCATGTTTTAAATAATGGTAAAACATTTCGCTATTATCAATATCATCGATTTCAAAATACATAGAAATATCTTGTAAAGGCAACTCTTTCAAATTACTTTCTATACCTAAATAAATGGTCGACGCGGGTAATTCTTCTTTATCCGTTTTTTTAGTTATTCTAGTTTTTTCTTTTTTTCCATCCAAACTAAAGCATTTGTTTCCGCTTGCTAGATATTTAACATTAGCATTAATAAGGTTAAAGTCTTGCACAGGAGAAAAGAAAATATTTTTTAGTTTTTCCGAACCTTTTTTTTCTGTGGTTCTCTTTTTAAAATAAAATTGATACTCTGGTTTTATGTTTACTTTATCGTCTAAGGTGTTTGCATGTAAAATAGCATGAGCAGGTTTAGAGCCTATTGCCGTTTCTGGTGTCATTAGTTGCACTAACTTCTCAGTAACCCTGTTTTGAGATTCGTTTAACTCGGCCTCAATTTTCAAAATTTCAGAAGCGCAAGCAGAAATTAATAAAGACACCACAGGATCAAAGGACGTTTCAATTTCATTAGCAGCTACTCCCCAAATAGAGGCTGCTTTCTTTACCATTCTGTTTTTTATATGTTCGAAAGATTCTGTTTTCATTTGGTAAATTTATTGATAGGATAATGGTCCAATATAAAAGTATTCTACATACTTAAAATCTTCGTTCGTTTGTTTTACTTTAGCTCTAATTACAAGGTCCACTCTTTTTTTAATTCTATTTGCTGCGTCTGTGCTTAAAATTTCTTCTTGTTTGATTTTAACTTGAACGCTAATATTGGTTAGTCTTTTCTCATGTGCTTTTATAGAATCTTCAATAGAATCTTTAATTAAAGATTTTAATTTATTAGCACTCTTTAAATTATCAAAATCTAACTCCCAGATAGAGCTACCAAAGGTTTCATCAAAAGTAGATTCCCCAAAAGATGTTGTATTTATTAAATGAATATAATGTGCTATAGATTGTTTTATATCACATTTATCATGCTCTTTTTTAGTAAAAAAGCTGTCCGGTTTAATTGGTAATTTATAAAAGCGTTTACTCATAATTTTGTAAAAGTAAATATAGAATATTAATTATACTAAAATTTCACGTTTTTGTGTTTTAAATAAAAAAAGAATTTAATTGACGATTTTTTTTACAAATAATAGATTTAACATTGTTTAAATACAATTATTTATTACTTTTATTTAATATTATTTTTTAATGTTAGTTAACATTAATTTTAAAAAAAACATTAATTATCAAAACATGTTTCATGAATCATAAACTGCTCCTTTTTATAACCCTTTTAGTAACTACTTTTACCAATGCGCAAACCTCTTTTAAAGGTATTGTAATAGAAGAAGACACCTCTCTCAATGTCACCAACGCTATTGTAGCAATTGAAGGCACAGCTATTGCGCAACGAACAGATTTAAATGGTGCATTTAACATATTAAAAGACATCCCTAGCGGAGACCATGTGGTAACCATTACTAAAGATGGTTATGTTACAAAATATATACTTATTGAGGTGAGTCCTGGTAAAAACATCATACTAGATAATGTTAAAATTGAAGTTAACAAACAAGAAAGAAAAAGAAGAGATAAAGCGATAAAGGCACAACAAAAAGAAGAAAAGAAATCTCAAAAGGAAAGAGATAAGTTTCTTAAAGAATCTCAAAAGGAAAAAGAAAAAAGAGATAAAATCTTAGAAAAGCAAAAGAAAAAACTTCTTAAAAACAAAAAAGACAATAACGAAATAAATATAGAAAACACCACACCTATTGAAGCAACTCCTTTGCCTGTAACAGCAGAAGTGACTAGCTTACAAATAAAATATGGATCTAAACTAGATGTCACTCCAGAAACCATATCTAATTCAAAATTATACGAATTTATTGATAGTTGGGACGGAACAAAATATGTCTTAGGAGGCGAAACTAGAGAAGGTATAGATTGCTCTTCATTTACACAAAGACTTTACACTAGTGTTTATGATATTTATTTAGAACGTACCGCTCAAAAACAATTCGACTCTAAACTTACCGATAAATTTGGAAAAAAAGAATTTTTACGTGAAGGAGATTTAATTTTCTTTAGAGGTTCTGGTGAAAACAAAGAAGTCATCGTTCATGTTGGTATATTTCTTCATAACGGCTATTTTGTGCATGCCACTTCTTACACTAAAGATAATGGTTTGTCAGGAGTACAAATAAGCAATTTAACAGATCCGTTTTGGACTAAAAGATTTGTAGCTGGAGGAAGAAGATAAAAAAGGAAACACTGGTATGAGCACAGATGAATTAGAAGCAATATTTGAAGAACTAATTTCTGTTTATCAAAACTTAAAAGCGGAAGTTGTAGTTGCCGACTTGAAAAAGAACACAACTATTCATGAAGATGATATAATAATAAAGAACAAAAGCACCTTTAAAAGATCCCATAGAAGAGATATCTTAGATGTTGGTAATGTAGATGAAGATGGAAAATTACACCTAAATCTAAGTAGAAATGGTTTGTATGACCAATTACCAGAAGGTTTATTTCATACCAAAGACACCTCTAAAGGTAGCGTTGGTTTTTCAGAATTAAGAAAGACCTATAAAGAGGAAGAAACTAAAGCTAGACATTTTTTTTCACCATTAGAAAACGAGTTTTTTAATCAGAAATTGAAAATTGAAAGTAAAGAACAAGATTTACTAAATAATTTTCTAAATTTAGAAGATGAATTTTTAATAAAATTTTGGAAAGTAGATGCATCTATCCCTAAAATGTATTTACTTAAATTATTAAAACTATTGCCATATAGCTACAAAATAGCTGGAGATTTAGAACTCACCAGTCTTTGTTTAGAAAATATTATAAATAAAAAAGTAAAAATTAAGAAAGTATATAGTCCAAAAACAACTTTTGAACGTAAGTTAAATAGTACAGATAATTATTTGGGTACCAGTTTCACCCTAACCAATAAAAAGGATTCGATTTTGCAACCAGTTTATCAAGTGGAAATCGGACCGGTTTTAGAAGATAATATTGAAGATTATTTAAAAAAAGACGGCTTTACAAAATTCTTAAATGTTTTTTATGATTATTTTTTTCCAATAGAAGTAGAAATAAAAACATCCTTTAAAGTTAACCTTAAAGATGGTTTTTTATTAAGTAGAGAAAAAGAACCAATAATAGGTTTAACAACATTAATATAATTATACAAGAGTATGAATGCATTAACCCATATAATGAACGGAAACATGTTTAAACTAAGTTTAGGCTTGTTTTTTATTAGCTCTATTATTCTTGGTTTAATGAAAAAGATACGAGCGATCTTTAACAAAAACAAAAAGGCAGCAATACTGTACTTACTTTTTATTCTTGTAACCTTTGCTCTTACCGCTTTACTAAGCTCTCATTTTGTTTTAAATGACACACCATTAAACAGTTTTATTGGTATACAATTAGTGTTCTTTGCCCTAGGTATTTTACACCTACATGTAATGGATAAATACTTTCCAGACTTAAAGAAAGATAAATCCGGAATATTTTACGAGTTACTATTTACCATCATTATATTATGTATTGGCCTTATCGCTTACATGAATGTAGTACATAGATTTAGACCTAATTTTAGCATTTTATTTTTAGGAACAAGTTTATGTTTTATCACGCCGTTTTTATTTCAAAAACTGTACGAATTTGCATTTAGCATTCCTATTCCTGTATATAAAAAATGGTTATTCCCTTTAGACGGAAGTATTAAAGATCCAACCAAAAACGAATTAATAAATCCAGCTGTTATTAGTTTTGAATTTCAGAAAAAATTTGAGATTAATGAAATCACCAACTTTAGAATAAAAGCGCCCGAAAACATGGAATTTGGGAAACTCTTTTATTTCTTTATTAATGATTATAATGAAAGACACCCTGAAAGTACTATAGAGTATTTAGACCCTAATAACATGCAACCTCAAGAATGGGTTTTCTATTTTAAACCCAACTGGCTAGGAAACATAAAACATATCAATTTTGAAAAAACAGTAGTAAATAATGATATTCATGAAAATGATGTTATTGTTTGTCAAAGAGTAAATAAATAAAATACAGCAAACCAAATCTTTAGAAATATTATTATTTCTACTGACCTGCATAAAAAATAAATAAAATAAAGAATGCCTTTGTGTTAACTTTTTATTTTAGAGAGTATTAAATAGTAAATAAATTAAGTTATAGCTTTTTTAAATTTTGTAGTATTTAGTAAAATACTACAATTATAAATAGTTCAAAAACCTTTTTATCATTTGTTAATTATTAATTAAAATTCAATTATTATGTCATTTAAATCAAAACTAAATGTTGGTGGAAAAGAGTACAACGTACTAAACTGTAGTTATGAGCTGCACCAAGAAACTGACGCAACCGGACGCCCTTCTTCTATTACTAGAGGAGGTAAAATTAAAATCACTGTAGAATCTACTGCAGACACATCTTTATCAGATTGGATGTTCAACAACTTTGAGCGTAAAGATGGATCTATCACTTTCTTAAAAAGAGATACAGATGCTAAAGCTAAAGAATTAAAATTCACAGAAGCTTACATGATCAATTATAGCGAAAAATTTGACCATTCAGGAGACAATCCTATGGCTGAAACTGTAGTTATTTCTGCAAAAACTATAGGTATAGGAAACGGAGAGCACGTTAACGAGTGGACTTCATAGTTTCGTATTTCATTATAATACATTCATAATTTAAGGAGTGTAAACCCACTCCTTAAATTTATGCTACACAATTAATTAATATAAATCACAGGTCATGTCTTTTTTAGCAAAATTAAGTATAGATGATCAAGAGTATAATGTACTTTCATTTTCTTTTGATGTTGCCCAACAAGTACACCATGGTTCTAGTAGACCAACTGGTATGCCAACAATTAATCATTTACATATATTAATTGAATCTTCTAGTAATTCTGGCTTTTTTGCATGGAGTATTAGTCCGTACGAACAAAAAGATGGCGAGATAATTTTTTATAAAAGAGATGCAATGGCAAGCTCAAGAACTTTAAAATTCACTGGTGCTTTTTGTATTAATTATAATGAATCTTTTGAAAACAATAGTAAAACCCCTATGTCTACTAGCTTAGTTTTAGCAGTAGAATCCTTAGAGTTAGACGATAGCTTATATCAGAATCCTGGAATGGGCATAAATTAATACTTCTTAATTACAAATTTTTCAACAATGGCTATTCTTTCAACAACACATATACATATAAACGGAAATAAACTTCCCTACTATAATAGTTGTAGTTTACATCAAGAAATTGGGGAACACCACACACTAGATTTATATTGCTTGTTAGAAACTATTGAAAAATTTTGTGGTGACAATAACCAAGAAATGGAAGAACTCTTGGGAACCATAATTACTATAGAAACTAAATCTTATGCAGGTATAAGTTTTCATGGTACCCTAAAGTTTAAAGGAATTATAACCGGATTAAGTTATCAAAAAGGACTGTATTCTAACGCAGGTGACTTAATTTTAATAAAAGCACAAAGTCCTACAATAATTGCTGATGATGGTCCGCATCATACTTCTTTCAATGATAAAAGTTTCATTGATATCATGGAAGATACTTTTAGCAATTATGACACTTCTAGATTAAAAATAAACACACAAAATTCAGACCTTTCAGAACCGTTAACGTATACCGTACAATACAATGAAAGCTGCTTTAAATTTGCACAACGCATGGCAGCCAGAAATGGAGAATGGATGTACTATGATGGGGAAGAATTAATGTTTGGTGTAGACACAGAGTCGGAAGAATTAGAACTAATACTTGGTAGAGATCTACAAGATTTAAATACCTCTTTAGTTCCAATACCTCAAAACTTTAATTATTATACCAATGACTATCTTACAGATGATGTACATGAAAAAGAATCGTCTTCAGCAACCAAATCTAGCAATGGCTATTTTGGTGTAGTTAATGATAGCTCCAAAGACATTTATGCGAACCCAACAAAGATTTGGGTTAACATTTCTGATGATACCAATGCGAAAAGCAGATTAGATAAATATGTAGAACTGCAACAAAATGCACTACAAGCCAATCAAGTAAAAATCAATGGTACTTCAGATAATCCTGGCGTAATGCTAGCAACAACAGTAAAAGTATCTCAAAACAATTATATAATTACAAAAGTGACACACTCCTATTCTAGTAATGGAGAATATGAAAACTTTTTTGAAGCGACTTCTTCGAACATAAAAACATACCCTAAAACGGAAATTAATGCATTTCCTATTGCACAAAGCCAAGTAGCTAAAGTAATAGAAAATCATGACCCAGAAGGAATGGGAAGAGTAAAAGTGCAATTTGTTTGGCAAAAGAAAGACGGATTAACAACACCTTGGATACGTTATATATCACCTAGTGCATCCCAAGGACAAGGTTTTTTCTTTATACCAGAAGTAAATGATGAAGTTCTAGTAGACTTTGAAGGTAGCAATGCAGAAGCTCCTTTTGTAATGGGAGGCGTTTATAATTCAAATGCCACTCCTCCAGAAGGTAGCGCAAACGCTAGCAACCATATAAAAATGCTAATGAGCAAAAGCGGTTCGTTTTTTAAATTAAATGACGAAGATGGTAGTATCACTATTCAAGATAAAGCTGGAAGTTCTATAATTCTAGATGGTAATGGTAATATAAGCATTACAGCTGCTTCTAGTGAAGTATCCATAACAGCCCCTTCGGAAGTTAGTATTTCTAGTGATGATGAAGTTTCTATTAATGGTGCATCTGAAGTAAGTATTGTTAGTGGTGATGAAGTTTCTATTAATGGAGGATCCGAAGTAAGTATTGTTAGTGGTGATGAAGTTTCTATTAATGGAGGAAAAGAAGTGGCTATTAGTGGAGGCGTTGAAGTAGCAGTAACAGGTGGCGCAAAAGCAACATTAACTTCTTCAGGAACAACTTCTGTAGCAGGTACTATAATAAAGCTGAACTAAAATGGGTCAAAACAATCCAATACAAGAGCGCGTAGATCAAATGCTCCTAAAATGGACATTGGCTATTAACACACCAAAGGTTAAAATTGTTCGCGTTTTAGCAGCAGAAGACGAACAAGATATGCTGGGAGCCTATTACCAGTATATGCTAGCAGTAGACTCTAATCAGCAAGACTTTGTACTCATTTTAACATCCCCTTTTACTTCGGCAGCAGCTTACAGTAACGATTTATTACAAGAATTAGAAGAGGAAATAAATAATTGGAATACTGCAGAAATCCCAGACGCTATACCATTTGAAACCATTACATGGAAACCAGATTATAGCCTAGGTAATCCTGAAAATCCTGCACAACTACTTATAAAAAACTTAAATAGTTTTGCTAATTACTTACAGCCAGAAAAAAAAGTAAAAATTAGTATTGTTCTATTAATACAATCTATTTCAGAAAAAAACGCGACAGATTATTTTAATGCAGTATTAGAGACCGATATGGAATCGCATCTTATTATTGGAATTGACGATACTAGAGAAAATCCTATTTATAATTCCTTAGCAGAAAACTATCCGGAAGAAGTTTATACCATTGAACCCGATTTTAACATCGATGCAGGAATAGAACAAATGGCGGCACTAGGAGATCCTACTGCAACAGAAACGCCGTATCGCGCAAATCTAGCCAAACTAATAAATGGCGTAAAAGAAAGAGACGAAAAAAAAGTACAGCATGCAGCAAAAAACTGTTTAGATATAGCTACCAAAGCACTTAAAGAAGATGCCCATTGGCTCATGCAAATAGTTACCGTGTATACCATTTTATACAATGACCAATTAGGGTATAAAAATTATGACGATGCGCTTTACTTTTCTAATAAAGCGGTAGAAACAGCAATAATATCTAAAGACTTATTAAAACCAGAAATGGCTTATCGCCTTATTGGTCAAACACATTTAGGTAGAGGTGCCCTACACCAATTAAAAAAAAATAAAGAGAAGTCGGTAAAAGATTACGAGTTAGCAGCAAAAGCGTATGCAACTGCAAAAGATTATTTAATGCAATGTGAATCTTTGCGTTTAGCAGGTTATATGGCTAATAAAATGAGTTTGAAAAATGAATCGACACAATACTACTTACAAGCATATCATTTAAAAGATGATTTAGGCACAGATTTAGCAAGGTCGTCTACCTACCCATTAGTAGTACAACAATTACTAAAAGATTATAGTAGAAACCAATTTTTAAGTGACGACCAAATGGACCAAGACATGTCTCCGCTATTTGGGGAACAATGGGAAGAAACGATTGAAGAATTCGGAAAACTAAGTAAAAAAATAAAACAATAAAAATGGAAGAAATCACAGAAGTAATGACATCAAATCCGCAATATGGTTACTTATTAGGTATAGGTGTTTTTCTGTTCATTATATTAGGACTAATATTAGACTGGGATTGGGTAGTAGAACCTGGTGGAGGTTATTTTAATATCGCATATTTTATTAATGCATTTGGTAGAAAAACAGTGCGTATTATTTATGGCTCTATTATGCTAATAGGTATTATACTCTGTTTATATGGTTATTTTAATTATAATCCGGATTTATATAAATAACAAGTACCATTTAAAAATTAGTACCAACAATACCCATATAATGTTTTATAAAAGTGGAAGAATTTTTCAACAACATACCTTTCAAAAAAATCTTTGCTAGTATTTTTATAATAGCATTAGTATTTAGTGCCTTTTATAAAGAAAATTTTTTGTTAGACAAAGGAGAGAAAAAATCTTTACAAAACTTAAGTAATCTAACTAATAACAAGCTATCTGGTAAAACAGTAATGGCTATTATTTATTTTACAATTGCATTAATTGCTTTAGCAATAGGGCTAGTAATTTATAGAAATTAATCATTATACACATTTAACAACACGTATCTATGCCAACAGATAAATCATATTTTGATAATGTAAGCGAGCAAATAAGCCTTACTACTGGAGAGCAAATTGAAGGCTTTAAAAAAGGCAATCAAGAACGTGATGCTATTTCTCAAAATACAAATCTTACCGCTAGTACCGCAGATGTAGCACATAATTTAAATGCTGTGGATACAGGAATACAAACCTTTAGTGCACTTACTGGTACGGTAGACAGCATTGCACAATCGGTTTTGATGCCTGCAATGGCTGCCTTAGGCATGAAAGGTATTGCCAGCTTTCCTATTTCCAAACAAATGGATCCTGTTATAGGTATTGACGTGCATACGGTTATGATACCGCCTGCTCCTCTTCCTATACCAATGCCACATCCATATATTGGAATGTTATTTAAAGCAGAAGATTTTATTGCAGCAGCTCTTGCTTCTTTTATTGCACCGCCGCCAGTAGCTCCAGAAGGACCTAAAGAAGGGGAACAAGCAACAGAAGGACAACAACAAGCAGCAAACGATCATAAAACAGCAACACTGGTGAACACCGGACTTAGTATGGTGGTTGGTATGATTGGAGCTACCGTTAAAATTGGTGGTTTTATACCAAGAACGGTTGCAGGAACACCAACTAAAAACATTCCGCATTTCCCGATGGGCGCTACCTTTGCGCCGCTTCCTCCTACTAATACTGGTCACGCTATGCTAGGTAGTTTATTTGCTTTAGCAGATAATGACCCTATTGCCGGTGGTGGTTTGCACTTACACTTAAGTTGCCAATCGCACCCTATTGGTATGCCTTCTGTGCATGCTACAAGAAAAAGTAAAAATACCTCTGGAGGTACTAAAGAAAAAATGACCTTGTATTTACCTACAAGTGTGGTTATGCCTATTCCAATGGCACAATCTATTGTTACCAGTCCTATTCCTGCGCCTTTTAATCCTATGGCGCTTTTAACCAAAGCCGTTAAAGGTGCCTTTGGTAGACACTTTAATAAATTAGCAGCTAAACTTGGCCATGGTGCCATCAATAAAGTATTAGGAAATAATAAACTAGCAAATAAACTACATAAAAAATTATGTACTAAAACAGGACATCCAGTAGATGTAGCTTCTGGAATGTTTTTTACAGACGAAGAAGATTTCTTCCTTCCAGGTCCAATTCCGCTTTCGTGGGAACGTTCTTGGTATTGCGAAAGCGATTACAAAGGTCCGTTAGGAAACGGTTGGCATCATAACTATGATATTGCTATTGTTGAAGACGAAGCCGAAAACAACGTCTCTTTAAGAATGCCGGACGGAAGACCCTTAGCCTTAAGAAAACCAACTACCGCTACACCAACCTTTAGAAAAGGCGAACAATTGGAACTTCGTGTAAACGATAGTGGTGAATACCATGTTTGGGATATTAACGAAGATGTATACTACCATTTCACTAAAGAAAAATTTAACGGGGTACAAAAATTACGTAGCGTTGTAAATGCGAACAGTTTTAGTATTCAGTTTAACTATAATAGAGAAGGTCATTTAATTCAAATTACAGACAGTGCACATCGTGTACTTCAAGTAACCAATGATAAAGAAGGACGCATTACCGAGATTACGGCACCACATCCAGAATTAATAGGTCAGCGATTTACCATTGCTAGCTATGTTTATGACGCCAAAGGTAATATGCTGAAGCAAACCAATGCCGTTGGAGATAGCATGCATTTTGAATATGAAGGCTATTTAATGGTAAAGGAAACCTGGCGAAATGGTTTAAAATGGTTCTTTGTATATGATGGAAAAGAAATCGGTTCGCGATGTATTCAAACTTGGGGAGATAATAATATTTACAACCACAAACTAGCATTTTTTGACGGTTTAACTAAAGTTGAAAACAGCCTTGGGCACATCACCGAGTATTACCATAAAGGAGGTTTAGTATACAAAAAAGTAGAACCAAATGGCGCTATTAACCAATGGTTGCATGATGAAGATAATCAGCTTACCTCCTACACAGATCCTTTAGGAAACAAAGAATTGTATACCTATGATGACTTTGGAAATGAAATTCTAAGCATCGATCCTGCTGGAGCCACTGTAGAAACAGAATACAGTGTAAAAGAAAACAAAAATCATCTTCCTGTAAAAGTAAAAGATGCCAATGGTGGTATCTGGAAATGGGAATATGATGCAAATGGTAACGTTATAAAACGTACCAACCCAATGAGTGCAAGCTCTACAATGCAATATAAAGATGGCTTATTAGATAGTATTACAGATGCTTTAGGCAATACCACAACCCTACTTTACAATGCACAGTATAATATAAAAGAAATAAGAGATAGCCTAAACAATATTTCTACGTACAAATACGATGTTTTAGGAAATTGCATTAAAATCACCAACCCAAAAGGTGCGGTACAAACGAAAGGTTTTGATTTAATAAACCGAATTCAAGAGGTTTCTAACTTTGATGGTAACAAAATCCATTTAAAGTATGATGGTATAGACAATCTTTTAAAATACCAAGACACACACCAAGAAGTAAATTACAGCTATTCTGGTATGTGGAAAATGACCAGACGTAGTGATGCGCGTGGTACCACCTATTATTATTACGATACCGAAGAGCAGCTTACCAAAATTATAAACGAAAAAGGAAATCCATATACCTTTACCTTAGACAGTGTTGGTAACGTTACCAAAGAACAAAGTTTTGATGAAGCGACAAAACACTTCAAAAGAGATTTAGCAGGACGTGTTCTAGAACTGACCAAAGCCAGTGGTAAAAAAGTAAAATACACCTATGATACTGCGAGTAGAATTACAGAAATAGATTACGGTAACGACAATACACAAGTATTTAATTACAATCCTGCAGGCCAATTATTAAATGCTATAAATAACGATGCCGAAGTTGTATTTACACGCAACACCTTAGGTTTAATTACGAATGAGCAAGTAGATAAACATAGCATTACGAATCAATACAATGCTTTAGGTGTACGTACACAATTAGAAAGCAGTCTAGATGCTCATATTAATTATGCACATGACAATTTTGGTAATCTAGCCAATTTAAGCGCTAGTCAAGACACCAACAATTGGGAAGCACAATACAAACATGATAGTTTAGGTTTTGAAACCGAACGTATGTTGCCAGGTAAAGTGGAGCAACAATTTAGTTATGATAATATTGGTAGACTAACCACGCAGCAAACACTTACCAAAAAGCAACAAAAACACCAACGTAAATACACTTGGGGAATTAACGACCGTTTACAAAAAACAGACGATAGCAAACAAGGGATTACTAAATATGGGTACACAGCAACAGGACATTTAGAGCAAGCCAACTTTCAAGATGGTACGCAACAAGTACGTGACCAAGATAATGTTGGTAATCTTTTTGAAACCACCAACCATAACGATAGAGAATATAGCAAAGGCGGACGATTAGAGAAAAAAGGAAGCTGGAACTATAAATACGATGCCGACGGTTTTTTAACCGAAAAGTACAAAGGTAGTAGCAGCATTTTTAGAAGTAAAAAAGACCATTGGCAATACGAGTGGAATGCTGCTGGT
>NZ_JBSHNU010000247.1:0-503 GCF_053601555.1 Lacinutrix sp. MEBiC02595
GTTTTAACCTCCGGGAATGCTTCTTTTAATACGACAGCAACTTGTGATGGCGGAACATCAAATATAACCGGAGATCTTGGCGGAAGCTTTACGTTTAATCCAATACCAACCGATGGTGCAACAATAAACGCAACTAGCGGAACAGTAACTAATGGTATTTCTGGAACAACCTATACTATTGAATATGCGAGTCCAGGAACCTGTGGAACAAGTAGCACAGAAACGGTTACGGTTTTAACTTTAGGAAACGCTTCTTTTAATACGACAGCAACTTGTGATGGCGGCACCGCAAATATTACCGGAGATCTTGGTGGGAGTTTTGTTTTTAATCCGATCCCAACCGATGGAGCCACGATAGATGCAACTAGCGGAGCGGTAACTAATGGAATTTCCGGGACGACCTATACGATAGAATACGCAAGTCCAGGAACCTGCGGAACAACTAGCACCGAAACAGTAACTGTTTTAACCTCCGGAAACGCAGCTTTTACTATGACAGCAAC
>NZ_JBSHNU010000248.1:0-248 GCF_053601555.1 Lacinutrix sp. MEBiC02595
AGTAAGTGTAGCAGTAACCGAAGAAGTATTTAAACAATCATCAGTAGCCGTATATGTTACTTGAATAGTTCCACCAGCACCACAAGTTGTAGCTAGGTTAGTGAAAGCATAATCAGAAGTAATAGTTACATTAATATCATCTGCACAAGCTTGAAGTTCTACGATATTATCTGCATTCCAAGTATCTGCTAAAGTTTGGTTATTATCACCATCACATTCTATCGTTTCATCTACTACATTACAAGCAG
>NZ_JBSHNU010000249.1:0-247 GCF_053601555.1 Lacinutrix sp. MEBiC02595
TGCTTGTAATGTAGTAGATGAAACGATAGAATGTGATGGTGATAATAACCAAACTTTAGCAGATACTTGGAATGCTGATAATATAGCAGAACTTCAAGCTTGTGCGGATGATATTAATGTAACTATTACTTCTGATTATGCTTTCACTAACCTAGCTACAACTTGTGGTGCTGGTGGAACTATTCAAGTAACATATACGGCTACTGATGATTGTTTAAATACTTCTTCGGTTACTGCTACACTTACT
>NZ_JBSHNU010000250.1:0-247 GCF_053601555.1 Lacinutrix sp. MEBiC02595
CTGCTTGTAATGTAGTAGATGAAACGATAGAATGTGATGGTGATAATAACCAAACTTTAGCAGATACTTGGAATGCAGATAATATCGTAGAACTTCAAGCTTGTGCAGATGATATTAATGTAACTATTACTTCTGATTATGTTTTCACTAACCTAGCTACAACTTGTGGTGCTGGTGGAACTATTCAAGTAACATATACGGCTACTGATGATTGTTTAAATACTTCTTCGGTTACTGCTACACTTAC
>NZ_JBSHNU010000251.1:0-1906 GCF_053601555.1 Lacinutrix sp. MEBiC02595
GGCGGACGATTAGAGAAAAAAGGAAGCTGGAACTATAAATACGATGCCGACGGTTTTTTAACCGAAAAGTACAAAGGTAGTAGCAGCATTTTTAGAAGTAAAAAAGACCATTGGCAATACGAGTGGAATGCTGCTGGTATGCTACAAACTGTAATACGTCCAGACAAACTACAAGTACATTTTACTTACGATGCTTTAGGCAGACGATTAAGTAAAACCTTTAAAAACACCACCACAAAATGGCTTTGGGATGGTAACGTACCATTGCATGAGTGGAAAGAAAACCAAAATGGCGATATTTTAAGTAACAGCACCGTTGGCGATAATGGTATTGTAACTTGGGTTTTTGAAGAAAATAGTTTTATACCAACGGCTAAGCTTAAAAATAATAAGAAATTTAGTATTTTAGCAGACCATTTAGGTACACCAACGAGCATGCATAATGCAGAAGGCGAACAAACTTGGGAACGCTCTTTAGACACTTTTGGTAAGGTAAAGCATGGAGATAACAACTCCTGCCCTTTTATGTATCAAGGACAATATTATGATAGTGAGATAGAACTTGCATATAATAGATTTAGATATTATGATCCTGAAGATGGCAGGTATATTTCACAGGACCCTATTGGGTTGCTTTCTGATGAATATAATCTTTACAATTATGTTGGTGATACTAATGCTTATATTGATGCTTTTGGATTAGCAGGATATAAAGGAAGAAAAAATAAAGATGGCTCGCCAAGTAAAAAGAGAGGACCAAAAACAAAAGGTGAAAATGGACCACACAACGATGTAATTGGTAAAAAAGCAAAAGAATTAGATGACCTAGGCTGGAAAATAGAAGAAGGAGGAAATATAGAAGCTGAAAAACTTCATATCACAGGTGGAGTAAAAAATAGAAGACCAGATATTCTAGCCACAAAAGACGGAAAAACAAAGGTTGTAAATGTTGGAAAACAAAAAAGAGATGGCACTCCAATCAAAAGAGAGCAGCAAGCAATTGATGATTTAAGTAACATTTTTGATGATGTTGAGTTTGTTCCATATAATTAATTTAATATGAAAGTAATTAGTACACAGTTTTTTATAAATCATTCAGAATTATCAGAGTTTGTCGAAAAAATGAGAATATCTAATGATTTAAATATTGGATTTATTGAAAAGAAACCAACTTCTCATACTTTTGGCATTAAAACATTCTGTATTAAAGAAAATATTAACTACAATTCTTTACTTAAATCTAGTGCAAGAATAGTTTTTTCTATCAATGATTTTAATTTGAGTAATACTGAAAAGCCCTATTTATTTTTAGAGAACAATCCAAATATATTATCAATTACTATCGGAGAAGAAACTAAAACATTCTTAAAAGAGTCATGGCTTAGTTCTCTTAAAATATTGACCGATGAAAACTCTTTCAAATTATGGAAAAAAATTGAAAGAGAATTAAAAAAACTTATTATTTCAGGTGGATACAGTGTTTTTGAACCAACAGAAAACAGAAAATTCGAAAGAACATTAAAATATACCAATGGTGCAAAAAAGGCTTTTGAAAAAGGATTAAAAATATTACCTTCTTCTGGTAAGAATATTCATTTTGAATTAACAAAAGAAAACTAAGAAAAATCCAACTGGTACGCTTTTATAAAGCGTGACTAATTGTTTAAATATAATTTAAAAAAGGCTCACTAATAAAAAGTGTGCCTTTTTTACTTTATAGAATAACCTTTTTGAAACCACCAACCATAACGATAGAGAATACAGTAAAGGCGGACGATTAGAGAAAAAAGGAAGCTGGAACTATAAATACGATGCCGACGGTTTTTTAACCGAAAAGTACAAAGGTAGTAGCAGCATTTTTAGAAGTAAAAAAGACCATTGGCAATACGAGTGGAATGCTGCTGGT
>NZ_JBSHNU010000252.1:0-221 GCF_053601555.1 Lacinutrix sp. MEBiC02595
CCACTTGTGGACTTGGTGGTACAATTACAGTTACCTATACCGTTGCAGATGATTGTGATAACGAAACTATACTTGTTGCCATTCTTACGCTTAACGATTCTATCGGTCCAGATTTAACAGTTTGTACTACAGTTACAGATGCCTCTGTAGATTGTACAGCAGATGATAACGAAACTATTGCCGATGCTTGGAATACTGCTAACATACTTGCGCTTGAATCT
>NZ_JBSHNU010000253.1:0-222 GCF_053601555.1 Lacinutrix sp. MEBiC02595
AACTGGTAAAGTAGTCGTATCTACCACGATATCCACTGTTCCTGCTGGTACTCCTTCTATAGTATAGGTTCCATCCGCTGCCGTTGTTGCTGTTGGCTCTCCTGCGTCTAATACGCCATTGCCATCTAAATCTGCAAATACGGTTACTGGCGAAGTGAATCCGGTTTCTGTTCCGTTTTGTGTTCCATCACCATCTTCATCATTATATACAGTTCCGGTTAC
>NZ_JBSHNU010000254.1:0-282 GCF_053601555.1 Lacinutrix sp. MEBiC02595
CCACAAGTAGAAGCAAGGTTTGTGTACGCATAATCAGAAGTTACATCAAATACAGCATCTGTATCACAAGCATCTGTACCGCAAGATTGAAGTGCTAAAATATTAGCAGCATTCCAATCGTTAGCAATCGTTTCATTATTAGTTCCATCACATTCAATCGTTTCATCTGCAACAGTACAAGCTGTAAGGTCAGGACCAATAGAATCGTTAAGAGTAAGTGTAGCAGTAACCGAAGAAGTATTTAAACAATCATCAGTAGCCGTATATGTTACTTGAATAGTT